>JAFQZL010000054.1 GCA_017405945.1 Acidaminococcaceae bacterium | reverse complement strand
GTCCCCGGAAGAACTGTATGACATGGAAAGCCAGGTAATTCTGGCCAATACGTACCATCTGTTTTTGCGCCCCGGCAGCGAACTGGTAAAAAAGGCCGGCGGCCTGCATAAGTTTATGAATTACAACCGTGGCATGCTGACTGACAGCGGCGGGTTCCAGGTGTTCAGCCTGGGCGAGATGAGGAAGATCACGGAAGACGGCGTCATGTTCCGTTCCCATATTGACGGCAGTAAACAGTTTTTATCCCCGGAAGTTTCTGTGCGGGTACAGGAAGAACTGGGAGCCGATATTGCCATGGCTTTTGATGAATGTATTCCCTATCCGTCTGATTTTAATTATACAAAAAAGTCAACAGAACGGACCACGCGCTGGGCGGAGCGCTGCCTGAAAGCCCATACCCGCCCGGACCAGGCGCTGTTCGGCATTGTGCAGGGCGGTATGTTCCCGGAACTGCGGAAGATGAGCGCAGAATCTTTGCTGGAAATGGACTTTGCCGGTTACGGCATCGGGGGTCTTTCGGTAGGGGAGCCAAAGCCCGTTATGTACAGTATGCTGGACCAGACTACTGACTGGATGGATAAGCAGAAAGCCCGGTATCTTATGGGCGTAGGTACGCCGGACTGTATTGTGGAAGGCGTAAACCTGGGTGTAGATATGTTCGACTGCGTATTCCCGACCCGGGTAGCCCGGAACGGCACGGCCATGACAGCCCGGGGCCGGCTGGTAATCCGCAACGCTGTGTACGCGGAAGACTTACGGCCTGTTGACGAACACTGCAACTGTTACACCTGCCGTAATTTCTCGCGGGCATATATCCGTCATCTGTTTAAAGCGGAAGAAACCTTCGGGCTGCGTCTGCTCTCCATTCACAACCTGCATTTCCTTCTGGACTTTGCCAAAAAGATACGGGAAGCCATTGAGCAGGACCGTTTTGCAGAATTCCGCAAAGATTTCTGGGATTATTGGGAAGAAAAGGACAAGCGGCCTGAAGATTTAAATTGAAAGATATGCTGCCGCAGCGAATGAATAATGCATATAATAAAAAACTGTAAGAGTAAGTTTTCCTCTTACAGTTTTTTTAATTTTCAATAATAATTATCAATAGCATTGTAAAAAAGTCATTTCCCTGAATTCAAAACAGATAGCATAACTTCTGAAATGCAATTGACATTTTTGTAAAATAATTGTATTATTAAAATGAACTTAAAACAGTAATAGTTACTAATAAAATCACTTTTTTAACAAGCTGTGCTTGAAGATGCGTGACACTGGAACGTTCGCCGGAACTGCCGGTATATTTTTCGTTTTCTTAACCCGCTTCTTCCTCTCTCACAGGTACATGCTTCCTTCGTTTATCAAAGACTGATTTAGCAGTCATCATTGGTTTTGTTAAGGAGGTAATGTAACATGTCCGCTATTGCACCGATTTCCATGCAGGAAGTAAGCGAAAAAGTTTTGCTGGCACGCAAGGGCCGTCTGGAAGAAGACGCACAGTTTGTGGTAAACCCGAGACTGTGCTCTACGGAGTTCGTTCCTCTGGAAGAGCGTATGGCCGGCGAAAAACCGGAGATTGCCGCCTGTCTTGCGAAACTGAAAGAAAAAGTCGGCAGTGAAACGTTTGCCAAACGCTTTAACGTTTTACAGAACATCAACCGTTCCGGAAAAAATCTGCTGATCGTTTCCGGCAGTGAAAGGCTTCGCACCCTGTTGCTGAAAGAACACCTGCATGATATCATGGAAGCGTTTTCCGTGGACAATGTCAGGATTGTCGGCGGGGCAGGCTTTGGCGGAACAGATGCATTTTAAAACATTCCCGGTACTGTTTCCGCGCGCGCGGGGACAGGCCGGGTTTTCTTTGGAGAGATAACTGTGAAACAGCTGTTTAATTATTCTACGGTTCCGGGATATGAAGAAGCTATCCGACGCACCGGCAAGTCGCTGGAGGATTATCTGGCCATGCTGGGGCTGGATGGTATCGAGCTTCTGGTATACCGGAGTGAACCGTACATGCGTCCCTTTGACAATGTTGCGGTAGGCGCCCACCTGCGTTCCTGGTCCTGCTGGTACGATCTTTGGAAGAACAATAAGGACCGACTCTACCAGATTTTCCGGAGCGACGAAGCGTTGCGGGATTATTACGGCGGTACCCAGAAACGGGCCTGGCTGCTGCAGATCAAGCGGAACATTCAGGCGGCCCTTATCGAAAGACCGGAGTATCTGGTGTACCGGGTGGAAGAAGTATCCCCGGCAGAGCAGTATTCCTGGAATTTCGATCACACAAACGCGGAAGTTATGAAAATGGCGGCCAGGGTCTTTAACCGGGTCTGTGACCAGGTGCCTGCGGACACGAAGGTGCTGTTTGAAAATTCCTGGTGGCCGGGGCTGACGTTGCAGAATGCAAAGCAGACCGGAGAATTCCTGGAAAAAATCAAATTCGAAAATATCGGGCTGATGTTGGATACGGGGCATCTGTTGAATACCAACCCGGATTTGCGGAGCGAGCGGGAAGGTATCGAGTACATCTGCCAGACCCTTAAAGAGTTGGGTGAACTCCGGCATTACATCAAGGGAGTGCATCTGAGTTGTTCCCTGTCAGGGGAATACCAGCGGCAGTCTCCCCGGATGATTCCCTCGCTGGAAAACGATGCCCGGCTGTTAAGCCATGTCTGCAATATTGACCAGCATAGGCCATTTACCGATCCGGCTGTATTAAAGATTTTTGAGCTAATTGAACCGGATTATGTAGTGCATGTGCTGTATTATGACGATTTTAACCAGCTGGCACGACAGATTACAGAGCAAAAACAGTTGTTGAATGCATAGTGTGGAAAAAGAAAACCGGTACAGGATTGAGCGATGCAAATCTGTACCGGTGTTTTAATTCTGTGTCGTTATGTCTTATCCGGCAGATGAGATGCATCAGGGTTCTCTTTCCGGAAATTTTCAAGGCGATGGGAAATGTGGTATAATAATTTTAAGAAATTAAGCTAACAAATTGAACTAACAGGTAAATATGTACTGAAACTGGAGGAAATAATGAGAAAAATCGTACTGATGTTTTTTTCTCTTTTGTTGTTAGTCAACTGTGCTACGGCTCTCGCTAAATGGAACGACCGGGACATTGTGGAACGAATCCGTGCCGTGGGCAATACGCCTGCTGCGCAAAAAAAAGCGGATAAGATTTTCAGTGAACGGCTGAAAGAAGCAGAGGCGAACCGTGCCAGGGAGAGGGCAGAAACAGAACAGGGATACCGTACAGTGAATCGCAGGCCGGTAGTTGCCATCGTGTACGAGAACAATGCCAAAACAAAATACGATAATACAATTGACAAAAAGCTTTTTGAATATCTGGATGCCGCCCTGCCTGTCAGGACGTATGACCTGATTGACGGCAGAGATTACAAGGCACAGCTGGCGGAAAGCGGCATTGAAGATATCGCAGATGCCGAACGGGCGGATATCGTGGACATATTGACTGGCAGCGGGATTGATTATTTTATGTATCTGGGTATAAACCCGGTGCAGGTCAAGGACAAGGGAAGCCTGTTCGCGGCAGGTAAAATTGCCAATACATCCCTGCCATTCAGAATCATTGACATTAACAACAACAAATATATTTATACGAAGACCTATACAGAATCGGCAAAAACCATGTCAGCCATTGGTGGTGTCGGCAGTAAGTCTGTTACGCTGGAAATTATGACAAGGGTAGGCAAACAGATTCAGGCTGCCATTGAAAGCAGACTGCCGAAGACAGTCTTATATACGGAGCAAATCAAGAGAGAGTAAACGGGGTTAGACGTTCCAATTGGCGTGGAACAGGATGCCGCTCAGATTGGTTCACGAAGCGGAGAGTGTAAGAGGAGGTTGCTTGAATGTCTGGTTTTTTAAAGAAAATAGGATTGGGAATACTGGCCGTTGTAATACTGGGACTGGCGTTCTTTTTCTTTTATGTGGTTAAAACGCCCCAGTACTCACTGTATCTTATCCATAAAGCCGTGCAGAGTCACGATACAGTTTCCTTTGAGCAGCATGTAGACCTGGATACTATTTACAGCAAAGGCATTGATGACCTGATTGCATCGGGACTGAAGGGGAAGAAGACCATCGGGGCCGATCCGTTTTCCGCCAGTATAATAAAAATTGTGAAACCGGCGGTAGTCAAAGCTTTGAAAGACGCCACGCTGGAGTCTGTCAGGAGGGAAAGACCGAAGGATAAAGTTCCGGCCGCTTCGAAGGAAACCGGGCAAACCGCGCAAAATGACAAAGCTTTAAAAAAGAAAAACAGGAAAGAGGATGCAATCCCCCTTGTGAAGAAACTGAAAGAGAGAGTCGACGTCTCCAATTTAAAAATCAAAGACGCGTCGATTACGCAAAAAGACAGCAATACGGCTGATATTTCCGCTCTTTTGCACAATAATAAGCTGAATAAGGACTTCAATATTAATTTCCGTATGGACAAACTCGCCAACGGAGAGTGGCAGATAAAGGAAATTACGAACTTTGTCGAGTTGCTGACAAAGGTGGAAGAAGCGACCAGGCAGGCCGCCAGAGAAACAGTGAACGAGACGGTGCAGGAAAAGAAAAAGCAGTAATGAACAATGAAACGGCAGCTGCAATAAGATATGATAGAAAAGCCAGGCTAAGATATTTCATTGTAATAAATGTGAAGGAGGAAACATCATGGATTATGCTGAACTGATGGAACTGGCCCGTCCCAGATTGGGAAAGGACTGCAAAGGCTGTCTGATTTGCAACGGGCGTGCCTGCGGGAATAAGATGCCGGGACCCGGCGCGAAGGGCATTGGCGATACGGCAATCCGCAACTATGAAAAGTGGAAAGAAATCCGTATCAATATGGACACGCTGGTGGAACGGAAACCCGTGGACATGAGTCTGGACTTTTTCGGTAAACGCCTGAAATACCCAATCATTGCCGGACCGGTCGGGTTAGTTGCTGTGCATTACAGTGATGCCTATACGGATAACACATATAATGACGTGCTGGTTTCCGGCTGTGCTGCGGAAGGAATCGTAGCCATGACCGGTGACGGCGCCGATGCCACGGTGATGCAGTCGGCCTGCGCGGCTATAAAAAAGGCCGGCGGCATGGGGATTCCTACGGTGAAACCCTGGGGGCCGGAAACGCTGCAGGAAAAGTTTGCCTTTGTAAAGGAAAGCGGTGCGTTTGCCTGTGCCATGGACGTGGACGGGGCAGGCCTGCCATTTCTGAAAAAGCTGAATACATCGGCAGGCTCCAAATCCCAGGAAGAACTGGCTGAAATTATCCGCAATGCCGGCCTGCCTTTTATTGTGAAGGGAATCATGACGGTAAAAGGCGCTTTAAAAGCAAAAGAGGCGGGTGCTTCTGCCATTGTGGTATCCAACCACGGCGGCAGGGTGCTGGATCAGTGTCCTGCCACTGCAGAGGTGCTGCCGGAAATTGTTGACGCGGTACAGGGTGAAATGAAAATCCTGGTGGATGGCGGTATCCGCTCGGGCGTCGATATTTTCAAAGCCCTGGCCATCGGGGCGGACGCAGTCATCATTGCCCGCCCGTATGTGACGGCGGTATATGGCGCCGGCGCGGAAGGAATCCATGTACTGACTCAAAAACTGGCGGCAGAACTGGAAGACACGATGGAAATGTGCGGCGCCCATACTCTGGCGGAAATTACGCGGGATATGGTGAGATTGTAAACCTCATTGCATAGGAACACTTTTCGTGAGTTTTCTGTAACATTCGAAACAGTTGTGTCAAAATAATAATACTTTTTCAAAAAAGTTGAATTTTTAGTTGACATTGTTCTTTTCCTCTGCTATTTTTAATCACAAGTTAAATACTATGATTTGGCTGTGAAGAGAAGAGTACGCAGAGG
>JAFQZL010000053.1 GCA_017405945.1 Acidaminococcaceae bacterium | reverse complement strand
TTAAACTTTTCACTCATTATTCTGCACCTCTGTTTTTAATATAGTTGTAATCTCAGCAAGAGGAATTTCCCGCTGGTTGTTATCTTTATCTGCTGCCTGCATGTCTCTCAGGGTCACACAATTCCGCGACAGTTCGTCTTCCCCGAAGATCAGCACATATTTCGCGTTTAACCGGTTGGCAGCTTTCATCTGGGCCTTCATGCTGCGCTGCTGGTAATCGTACGCTGCGCAGATGCCTGCTTCCCTTAATTTTTCCACAGTGGTGAAAGCAAGGACCGCGGCTTCCGCTTTCGGCGCAACGGCAAACACATCGATAGCGTCATCCGCAGCGGGAAGCAGGTTCTGGCTTTCCAGAGCCAGGATCACCCGTTCCATACCCATGGCAAAACCGATGCCCGGTGTCACAGGCCCCCCTACTTCTTCCACCAGGCCGTCGTAACGGCCGCCGCCTAAGACGGCGCTTTGGGCACCCAGGGGTGTGTACTGGATTTCAAACGCAGTCCGGGTATAGTAATCCAGACCGCGAACCAACGTGGGATCGATGACAAAGTCCACGCCGGAAGCTTTCAACAGTTCCTGCACTTTTGCAAAATGCTCTTTGCAGTCATCGTCCAGGCATTCTGCCAGCTTTGGGGCTCCTGCCGCCAGCGCATGGCATTTCTCGTTTTTACAGTCCAATATGCGCATGGGGTTCCGGTCAAAGCGGGAACGGCAGTCTTCACAGAGTTCCTCCAGATGAGGCCTGTAATAATCCTGCAGTCTTTGCCGGTAGGCCGGACGGCATTCCGGACAGCCCACCGTATTGATCTTCAGCTGTAAATCTTTCAGCCCCAGCTTCCGTAAAATCTGCACGGCCAGCAGGATGATCTCCGCATCCGCGTTAGGCCCCGGGGCTCCCAGCAGTTCCACGCCAAACTGATGGAACTGGCGCTGCCGGCCTGCCTGGGGCCGGTCGTACCGGAACATGGGGCCGATATAGAACAGCTTGGCCGGATCCGGTTCCGCATACATTTTATGTTCAATGAACGCCCGCACTGCCGAAGCCGTATTTTCCGGACGCAGTGTGATGCTCCGTTTGCCCCTGTCAGTGAACGTGTACATTTCTTTTTCTACAACATCCGTCGTATCCCCGATGCCACGCTGGAACAATTCCGTGTGTTCAAATACCGGGGTGCGGATCTCTTTAAAGCCAAAACACCTGCAAAGGTCACGCAGGACTCCTTCCACGCAGCGCCAGGCGCCAACCTCCGACGGAAGGATATCCTTGGTGCCCCGCGGCATCGTCGTCAACACCCGAGACTCCCCCTTCAATAATTCAATTCCTGTTATCCTGTTATATAAAAAACAGGATCGTGTTCTTCCGTTTGCAAAAACGGAATTTCCTGTTTCACAAATTTACGAATCAATAAACGCTATATATTTTATCACTTTTCAAACTGGCTGACAATCTGTCTGCCTTATTGTATGAAAATATTTTTCTGAAACACTGTCAGTCCGTGTAATGGGTAAACTTACTGCCTTTTTTCTTTTCCAACTGTTCTTTCCGTTGCTGTACCAGCTGGTCATCGACCGGGTCCGTAGTCAGCGACGCGGCAATTTCATCTGTAATAATATCTTCTTCCTCTTCCGCTTTTGCCGGCTCTTCCCCGCCGTAATGCCACAGTTCGTCATACAGCACACGGTATACTGCGGCCACCGGCATGGCAAAGAGCATGCCCAGGATACCGAAAAGTTTGCCGCCGATCATTAAGGCCAGCAGGATTAAAACAGGATGTAACCTGATTTTCTTTCCCATCACAATGGGCTGCAGCATCTGGCTGTCTATCGTGTAATAGACAATATAGAAAAAAGCAAGACAAAACGCCGTCTGCGGCGTAGTTGATGTGTAGGCCACAAAAACCGCCGGTATTGCCGAAATCATCGGACCAATAACCGGAATGGTCTCCGCCAGCAGGGCAATCAGCCCAAAGACCAGAGGATAGGGAATTCCCAGAATCAGCAGCACAATGGTTACGGACAGCGCGGCCAAAAGGCTCATCTTCCAGAGTCCTTCCACATACCCGCTGATGGCAACACCGATCCGTGCCAGCACATGACTGACCTTGGGGCGTGCTTCCGGTGTAAACAGGTCCGTAATCATAGTACAGAGCTTACGCCAATCTTTCAGAAAATAGAATGCCAGGAACGGTACAACAATCAGGCCCACCAGATTTGCTACCATCTGCACCGTGGAATTCAACAGGTTTCGCACTACATTGGCCAAAAAACCCATGATGGAATTAATGGCATCGTTCAACAGTCCTTCCACGTTGGACGGAAGCACAGGCACACTGGCAGAGGGTTCTTTCAAAATACGGAGCAGCGATTTTCCCTGCATCTGTTCCGAATATTCCGGTAGTTTTACAATCAATTCATTAATCTGCCCAAACAGCGGGAGCACCACAAACGAAATCACGATTAACGCAAATATTGCAGATGCAATAAAGGCGAGGATGATTGCCGCCACCCGTGACGGATGCATGCCGGTTTTTCCCAACTGCAGCCTGACAAACATCCTTGTCAGCGGATACAGGGCAAAAGCCAGGCCGATTGCCAGCAAAATCGGGAACAGGAAAGAACTCATCGCATACAGGATTGCGGATATGATAAACGCGATGAGGAATTTCACTGCCGTATGGTGTTGTACATAATGAAGATATTTATTTTTCATGCTTAAGCTCTTTCAAACTTACGGAACAACAGGGTCTGGCAAACGGAAATGAACTCCTTTTGGTTTCAGGCAGGCAGCACGCTCTTTTACAGCCCACTCCCTGCTCCCCCATTTATTGCAAAAACGGGTTGCGTTTCCTTTCCCATCCCACATTGGTAGCCGGGCCATGCCCGGGTAACAGCGTAACATCATCCGCCATGGGCAGAATTTTTTCCTTAATTGATTTCAGCAGCTGGCCGTAATTCCCGCCGGGTAAATCGGTGCGCCCGACAGACTCCGCAAAAATTGTGTCACCGCAAAAAACTGCTTCTTCCGCCACATAGCAGACGCCTCCCCGGGTATGGCCGGGAGTTGTCAGTACTTTGAACTTCAGGCCGGCCGCTTCAATTTCGTCATTGTCTTTGACTGTCACATCGGCCGCCCCGTAATTTCTCACCGGTCCGGGGAAAAACATGGATTTGGCGTGGGTCAGCATGTCCGCGTCCCCTTCCCCGATATAAACCTTCGCGCCGGTTCCTTCCCGGACTTCCTTCAGACCGCCGATGTGGTCCTCATGCCCGTGGGTCAGCAGGATGGCATCGATAGTCAGGCCGTATTTTTTTACCACATCCATGATGCGGTCACCGTCATCTCCCGGATCGATCATCACGGCATGTTTCGTCTCTTCGTTTTCCGCTAAATAACAATTGGTGCAAAAGGGACCCACTTCCATAAGTCTGATTTTCATCTTTTCTTTCCTTTCCCGCCTTCCGCGCTGGCGCTTCCGGTCGTCAACCGTTCCACGCTGTAAATGCCCTGGATCCGTTTAATCCGGTTCATAATGGTTTCCAGCTGTCCGATATTGGTAATATCCAGGCCCAGATGAATCGTGGCCATCTTGTTTTTATCAGAATGGCTGCTGATATTGTTAATATTGATTTTATTTTCACTGATAGCCATCATAATATCAACCATTATACCCGGCTTATCTGCCGCGATAATCACGATGTTCGCCTTATATACATCATCCGTGGCAACATCCCATGTCACATCAATCAGGCGGCTCTGCTCCTCCGGATTGTTGGACATAACGTTGGGGCAGTCCGTCCGGTGAACGGAGATGCCGCTGCCCCGCGTGATATAACCGATGACCGGATCCCCCGGCACCGGATTGCAACACCGGGCCAGTTTGACCATGATACCGTCCTCGCCTTTCACCAGAATACCGTGGCTGGACTTGGCTTTGGAAGTCCGGGGCTTCAGTTCCGCCAGCAGTTGGGATAAATCTTTTTTGCTCTGCAGCTGCTTCTGTTGTTCAAGCTTGTATATATCCACAAGCCGGGACATGATAGCTGTCAGGGTCGTTCCCCCGTATCCCAGGGAAGCCAGCAGTCCGTCCACGTCCGGCAGGCGCAGCTTTTCTGCTACGGTTTTCAGTTTATCCTGACTGGCAAATTCTTTATGGTTATAGCCCAGCCGCTTGCATTCCTTTTCCAGCAAGTCGCGGCCGCGCTCAATGTTCTCTTCCTTGCGTTCCTTTTTGAACCAGGATTTGATTTTATTGCGGGTATCAGAAGAACCGGCAATGTTGATCCAGTCACGGCTGGGACCGGAAGCCTGCTTGCTGGTAATGACTTCCACAATATCACCATTGGACAGCTTGTAGTCCAACGGTACGATACGTCCGTTCACCTTGGCGCCGATACAACGGTTGCCTACATCCGTATGAATCCGGTACGCAAAGTCAATAGGCACAGACCCTACCGGCAAATCGATTACATCGCCCCGGGGTGTAAACACAAAGACTTCATCCGCAAAGACATCCATTTTAACAGTGTTGACGAAGTCTTTGGAATCGCTCATATCATTGTGCCATTCCAACAGCTGACGCAGCCAGGACAGTTTTTCCGCATAGGTTTTATCCGAACCGGTTGCCACGTTGGAACCGCCGCTTTCCTTATAACGCCAGTGCGCCGCAATACCGTATTCGCTGATGCGGTGCATCTCAAAAGTACGGATCTGGATTTCCAGAGGCTGCCCGTTAGTAAAGGCAACCGTGGTGTGCAGGGACTGGTACATGTTGGACTTAGGTACAGCCACATAATCCTTGAAACGGCCCGGGATAGGACGCCACAGTCCGTGCACAATTCCCAGCGTGCCGTAACAGTCCTTTACCGTGTCCACCAGAACGCGGATGGCCAGCAAATCATAAATTTCGTTCAGTTCTTTATGATCCCGCATCATCTTTTTATAGATGCTGTAAAAGTTCTTGGGACGGCCCTGAATCTCGCACTTGATATTAACCCTGTCAAGTTCCTGGCGCAGAGTCTCCATGGCATCGTTGATCATGGCTTCCCGTTCTTTCCGCTTCGTTTTGACCTGCTCTACCAGATTGTAGTACAGCTCCGGATCCTGATACCGGAAGGCCATGTCTTCCAGTTCCCATTTTATGGTATAAATACCCAGCCGGTTGGCTAGGGGCGCATAAATCTCCAGCGTCTCCTTGGAAATGGAATGCTGCTTGTGCACCGGCATATATTTCATGGTACGCATGTTATGCAGACGGTCCGCCAGTTTGATGATAACCACCCTTATATCCTGGGCCATGGCCAGGAACATCTTGCGGTAGTTTTCAATCTGCCGCTCCTCTTTCGAAATATATTCGATTTTGCCCAGCTTGGTCACGCCGTCTACCAGCATGGCTACCTTCGTGCCAAACATTTCTTTCAATTGTTGAAGAGTGGTATCCGTATCCTCCACCACATCGTGCAAAAAGGCGGCAGCCAGCGTTTCCTCGTCCATCTTCATCCGGGCCAGAATATTGGAAACCTGAATGGGGTGTATTATATAGGGCTCACCGGAACGCCGTTTCTGGTCTGCATGCTTTTTCGCGGCAAATTCATAGGCTTTCCTTACCAGCGCGATTTGCTTCTCGTCAAGATATGTTTTCAGATATTCAAAAAACTCTTCAATGGTTACATTCTGGTCTTCTTTAGTGGGCATTCTGTATTCCTTCCTGATTTGTGGAAACACTGATAAATCCATATTTTCAAGCTGATTTTACCAATGCCTCCACACGTCTGCACAACGTATTGATCACTGTTATTGTATTTAAAATAAATTAATGCTGATAATCACGCAGGCAGGTCATCGCTTCCGTAAGCTCTGAATCCTGGCGCAGGCGATGCGTAAACTGTTCTGATAAATATCAAGCAGTGCATCTCTTTCCGCGCACAGGCCGACATATGTCGGGGAAGCTTCCAGCTGTTTGCGTTCCGTACTGCCCATCATCAGTTCGTCTCCCTGGATTCGGAAAAACTCCAGCTCCCGGAAAATCTGCAAATCATTATCTTTTAAACGCAGCTGATGCTTCTCTGCCTGATACTTCAGCTGGCCTAATTTGGCAACTGCCTGGGACTGCAGCACCTTTTTAACAAACCGGTAGGCATCAGCCAGATGGTTCCGGTCCGGATATTCTTCCAGAAGCCTGTGCTTCTGCATATACAAATCATCCTCATTATACAGAATGTATAATACAGTTCTGTTTTTACCGCCGACCGGGAAATCCCCCCACCGGAAGATGTTCTCTCCCGGCAACTCATAAAAGACGATCTGCCGCTCGGTATCATCGCACAGTTCTCCGTAATATCTGACCTTTACGTTGGAAAGGACTGACAGCTCTTTCTCTTCCGCGCTGTTTTTATTGATAAAAACAGTAAACTGCTGACCAGAATGCAGAATCCGCGCCAGCACCGTTTCCTTAAATTCGTTGTTTCTGCGGTAGTCATGCAGTTCCATATCCATGCGGAAAGCCACAATATCCAGATTGATGCTTTCCGTGTTATTAAAGAAGTTGATACGGGGCTTAAAGGCAATATCCGCCTGAACATTATTGCAAAGGCAATATTGGTACTGCGCCCCCTGCCACATGATACAGTGACAGGAGCGGGGTCCTATATCGGTAAAGAAACGCAGATGCGTCAGTTCCTGTCCGAACAGACGCGGATTATGCACTTCCGCGTTCCGGAGCATAAACAACGGCGCCGGATTTTCGCAGCCAAAAGGTTCCAACAGTTGCAGTTCGTGCAGAAAAGAAAGGGTCAGTTCCTCGCCGCGGTCCCACTCTACATCCACTGCAAGACGGGGCTGATAATCCTCCGGTTGCAGATGGTTTCTGACAAATTCCGTAAAATGCTTTTTAAAATCCCCAATCCTCCTGCTTTCCAGGGTCAGGCCGGCTGCCTGGCTGTGGCCGCCGAACTGAATCAGGTCAGCGGAACAGGCGTCAAGTGCATCATACATGTCCAGAGGCCGGATGCTGCGGCAGGAACCCTTGGCCACGTCACCGCTGATACTGATCAGAATAACAGGACGGTAGTATTTATCTACCAGCCTGGACGCGACAATGCCGATTACGCCGGGATGCCACCCTTCCTGCGTTTCAGAGTCCCACTGTCCTGCCAGCACAATAGCCGGGCCAACGGAAGCCTGTTTCTCCAGCAGTGCTTCTGCTTCTGTAAAAATCTGCCGGCTTATCTCCTGCCGCACCGCATTCTCGTCATTCAGGTTATTGGCCATGCGTTCCGCAGCTTCATCGTCCTTCGTAATGAGCAGTTCTACAGCGAGCTGGGCATGTTCCAACCGTCCCACCGCATTCAGCCGGGGAGCCAGAATAAAACCGATTTTTTCCGTAGTAATCGTTTCCTGATAGCACCGGCAGACCTGGAGCAATTTGCGCAGTCCCGTAAGACGTGTGGTTTCCATGACCTTCATGCCCCGTTTGACCAGCGCGCGGTTTTCATCCTGCAGCGGAACAATATCTGCCACTGTACCCAACGCCACCAGTTCCGTATACTGCTCCCACAAGGCAGCTTCCGGATTGCGCAGTTTCTCCAGCGCCTGGCAGACTTTAAAAGCCACTCCCACACCGGAAAGCCCTTTAAATGGGTACCCGCAGTCTGCCTGTTTGGGATTGACTATGGCAAAAGCCATGGGTAATATCTCCGGCGGCCGGTGATGGTCTGTAATAATTATATCCATCCCACGAGGCGCCCCCGCCACTTCCTTAACGCCGCTGATCCCACAGTCCACCGTAATGACAAGCGTAATGCCTTCCTCATGCAAAGACTGCAGAGCTTCGTTGTTAAGCCCGTAGCCTTCCCCTTCCCGTTTGGGAATATAGGTGCTGACATTCGCCTGTAATCCGATTAAATATAAATACAGTAACGAGCTGGCTGTAATGCCGTCCACGTCATAGTCTCCGTACACAGCAATCCGTTCACGGGCCTCCACCGCCTGCAGGATCCGTTCCGCAGCCAGCCTCATGTCTTTCATCAGAAAAGGATCGTAGTATGTATCCTTTTTGCCAAACAAAAACTCCCTGATATCGTTTTCTTCCCGCAGCCCGCGGTTCCAAAGAATCCCCGCCGTTACCGGGGATATCCCCACTTTCGCGGCCAGCGCTTTTACTTTTTCCCGGTCGTAGTGCTTTAAATCCCAATACTTGTAGCGTTTCATACTATATGTTAATCCTCTCCGTACGCCCACCCCTCTTGCGGCTTTTGTGCCAGGTATTTCCTTCTTTTATTGACTTGCTATGAAACTGACAGGGTGAAGCAACTGTTAAATTTATGAACATTTTTGCCTATTATAATATTTTAACCAAATTTCGATATACTGTCAATTAAAAGCCTGCAATAATGCGGTTTCCGGCACAAAACAGCATGACTTCCAGAGAACATCGCGGCCTGTGCTGCCGGACCCGTCAAAAATACCGTTTAACTGTTATTTGCAGCAAAAATCAAAAGACTGCGACAGAAGCCGCAGTCTTGCCCTTTCCCGTTTTTTTACCGGTACTGATCCCCTACCTGGTCATACGCAGGCATAAATGTATCCAGAAAATAAGGAGTGTATTGTTCTTCCCCTCCATTGTCCCACTCCGCAAGAGCATTGATGAGGACCTTCATCTTTCCTATAAAATCCCGGATATCATTTTTGGCTTTTGCGGAAGCAGCAGAGTTTTCCAAATTGATGCCTGCGTCATTCAGCCGCTGCATCAGGGCCTTGCAGGAAGCAGTCCGCTGCGCCGGTGAAGGCGCCTTTTCATTCGGACCGTTGGGGTACATGGACTCCATCAGCCGCTCAACATCGTCATAAACCCGGTCCAGTGTGATCAGAAGCAGGCTGGTGTCTTTCTGTTTCGCTTTCACGGCAGACATGGGGCCTACATAATCCATGTGCACGTACCGGTCCCAGCCGTTGCAGAGGCGCACGTGACCCCATTTCCCGTTTCCTTCCACGCCCAGCAGGGTCACCGGCTCCCCGAACCGGTAGCTCGCAATCGCCTCAATATTCGTATTCGGCTCGTCCCGGATCCACACGTTCCGTCCGGTAATATAATACGTCTGTCCAATGACAGGGTTCTCTCCGGCGGGAAACGCCTCGGCAGTTTGCCCGTTTAAAACCAGAATCGCAAACAACAGGACCAACAGGGTTATTTTTTTCATGTTTACCCCCTCCTCTGTACCGTCTTTGTACCCGATTATACAAGCCAATACTCTGTTTTAAATATTATAACACAAGCATTCTCAAATTTACACAGTAATGTCAAAGTGAAAAACAAAAGAAGACCAGCCCTGCACCGGGTTGATCTTCTCAGATAATTATTATTTGGTGCCGCTGGCCGGAGTCGAACCGGCACGCCCGCAAAGGCGCTTGATTTTGAGTCAAGTGCGTCTGCCAATTCCGCCACAGCGGCAAGTAGATACGGAACAAAATTATATTATCATTGCGGATTCAGTTTGTCAATGAATTTTTCATATTCAGACAATCCCGTTTTGATGCAGCCGTTTCCACAAAAGCTCAGCCACTATCATACCCAAAAGCGCCGTCGTCCATTGGGGAATCCCCATGGATATCTGCAACAGGTTCTTTGCCTGCGTGGGTACATGGAACAGATTGCAGACGATACCCGTGCAGGACCACAGGGTCACTGCTTTCAGCAACGGCGCAAACACATAGTGTTTCCACAGTTTCTTCTGGTGCACCACAAGGCAGAAAACCAAATTGCCCAAAAACACCACCGCCACCATCGGCAATACGGGCAAATGCCCCTGAATGAACGCAATAAGCGGAAGCAGGAGACAGATGATACCGGCATACAGTATCCCGCTCCCCCACACAGCAAAACACAGGCAGAGATTTACCACCGTACCGATCAACAGCATGGAGGCAATGGGAGGCAGCGGCAAAAGAACCCGCAGCGCCTGCGCGATGACTGCAACTGCCAGACACAGGGCCGCCCGCGTCAGGGAACGGTTATCCCGGGCCGGTTTCATTTTGTCTGTTCCCGGATGTAGTCTTCAAATTTACCCTGCAGCTGCAGGGTAAATTTACCGGGTTTACTGTCGCCAATCACACGGCGGTCGAGTTTGGATACCGGCATGATTTCACAGCGACAGCCACACAGGAGTGCTTCATCCGCATTCAGGGCAAAGTCTTTGGTAAAGGCTTTCTCAATCACCTGCATATCCAGAGCCGGGGCCAGCTTCTCTTTGATTAGCCGGCGCATCCCATTGTCATGGACGCTGCCCAGTTTCATGGGGTATGTCCACAACATTTCATCTTTTACAACCATAAATGTCGATTCCGTAGCTTCGGTTATCTTTTCATCCCTCACAAATAACGCGTCGTAAAATTTCCCGACCCGGGCCTTGTTTCTTGCCAGAATTTCCGGCAGTCGGTACAACGTGTTCAGGTCGCATTTAACGGCACGCTCATCAGGCACCGTAAGCAAATTCACGCCTGTCTTTCGCATTTCCGCCAGCGCCGCCCTGTCCAGCGGCACTGCCTGCATAATCAGTTCCGGCTCGCACTGTCCCGGAAAATCCAGTTCGTACGGTCCGATGCCCCGGGTCACCTGGGTATAAAGCAGTCCGTCCGTAACCTCTGCCGCCTCAATTAACCGGGTTGTAAATTCAACCATTTCATCCACCATGTAGAAGCCGGGTATCCGGATCTGCACCAGGGCATTAAACAGATTCTCCATGTGCGCTTCCGCATGAAGGGCTTTTCCGTTATACACGGGAACAATTTCATACACACCGTCCCCGAACTGATGCCCCCGGTTAAAAGGATGCACATTGATTCCTTCCGCATCCACAATATCATTATTAATCAAAATCAGATTCGTTTTCATGTGAGCCTCCATTCTTACCATTTGCCGGGTATACCTTCTATTTTATCTACATTCACCATGGATGCCAGCATCGTAGCCAGAAGGCGGTTTCTGCTGTCATACATTTCGCCAATGATGACCATGGTACTCCGGCCGTGATGTTTGATGTTGCTAATCATACGGACCGTACTGTCTATGCTGACATTGCTGATGAAATTCATGGAAAAACTTGCCGTCACCACTATCTCCCCAACAGAAGCCCCGGTCACTCCCAGCACAGAGTAGGCCAGCGCCGTCAGCACGCCGCCGTTTACCGCACTACGATGGTTGGCATGCTTGTCATGCTCAATATGCAGGCTTACCTGCGCGCCCCCGCAATAGATTTCATCAATACTTATGTGGAAAAAATCCGACATAAAACAGTTGTGTTTATAGATTTCCCGAATGCGCGCGGGAACATCCAGAAAATATCCTGTTTCAGGATCCCGCGGCAGGCTTGAAGGCGGAAACCCGGCATTGCTCTGCGTTTTTTCCTGTTCTTTCATCGGCTTCGTCTCCTGTTATGTAATGCTGTCAGATTTTACAGATTGATTTTCTCATACTTTTTAATATTATTACGTTGCGTCCTTTTTGTCAATTTTGTGCTATAATCATATTAGAAAAACAAAAAGCATAACCGGCCTGGCAAAGGAGATGGCATAGTTATGAACCGGTTTATTTCGCACTGCAGAATTCAATACAATGTTTTACATAACCCAATCCTGTCGTTTCCTCTATTATGCGACGACGGCCACGGTGATTACAACCGCAGCTACGACAAAGACTACGACGATTTCGATTATGCCGATTACTCCACCGGGAAAGAAGACAACAATTTCCGTACCCAGCAGAAGAAGAAACGCAAAACACAGAAACAAATTATAGAAGATATTCTCAATCGTTGGGATTGAAGTATAAGCAAATCCTTTCATTTAAACAAAAGCCTGTACCCAATTGAGTACAGGCTTTTTTGCTTCAGAAAAATAAAGTCAAAAAGAGCGCACCCGTTATCCCACCACTGCTGCGCAGCGTTCGCACAGGTCCGGATGGGCTGCATTCTGTCCCACGCTCTCGCTGTAGGTCCAGCAGCGTTCACACTTATGACCGTCAGCCGGTTTTACGGTTACCTTCAGGTCATTGCGTCCGGTGGCTTCTTCTCCTTCCGCGGCGCCTTCATGTACTTCCACCTGGGAAACAATGATCAGCGCAGGCAGGTCTTTTTCCACAGACTTCAGAATCTCCAGGGCTTCCCCTTCCGCGTACAGCACTACTTTGGCCTCCAGGGAATTACCGATGGTCTTGTTCTGGCGATGGCCTTCCAGCACTTTTGTCACTTCACTGCGGATCGCAATGAAATTATCGTATTTGGTTTCCAGCGCTTCATCAATGTATTTCGTCTTCACTTCCGGCCAGGGAAGCATCTGCACGGATTCCGGCGCATTGGCCGGTTTCTTCATGAACTGCCATACTTCCTCCATGGTAAAGCTCAGCACCGGGGACAGCATGACGATCAGATCGTTCAGAATCTCATACATGGCAGTCTGGGCACTGCGGCGGGCCGGATCATCCGGTCTGGATACATACAGACGATCCTTAATGATATCCAGATAGAAACTGGACATTTCTACCGTGCAGAAATTATGAACGGCATGGAACAGCACATGGAAGTCGTAAGCTTCGTAAGCAGCTTCCACTTCTTTTTTCAGCTGCTGCAGACGCATCAGCGCCCACTGGTCCAGTTCCTGCATATCGGCAAAGGCCACTTTGTCCGTTGCATAATCAAAATCACTGGTGTTTCCCATAATGTAGCGGATGGTATTGCGGATCTTGCGGTACGCATCCGACAGTTGTTTCAGAATCTCTTTGGAGATACGGATATCCTGCTTGTAATCGGCCGAGGCCACCCACAACCTGACGATATCCGCGCCATACTGCTTGATGATATCCTGAGGCGCAATCACGTTACCTACAGACTTGGACATCTTGCGGCCTTCGCCGTCTACTACATACCCGTGGGTCAGTACAGAATGATACGGTGCATGCCCGGTCACTGCCACAGATGTCAGCAGGGAAGACTGGAACCAGCCGCGATGCTGGTCGCTGCCTTCCAGATACATGGCGCAGGGCCATTCCAGTTCCGGACGTTTGGTCATGACGCCCATATGGCTGGACCCGGAATCGAACCACACATCCATGATATCTTTTTCCTTGCGGAAATGGGTGTGGCCGCACTTGGGACATTTCGTCCCTTCCGGCAGCAGCTGGTCCGCTTCATATTTCCACCAGGCATCACTGCCCTCTTCTTCAAAAATATTGGCAATTTTTTCAATCGTCGCTTCATTTACCAGCGGCTCGCTGCATTCTTCACAATAGAAGATGGGGATCGGCACGCCCCAGACGCGCTGGCGGCTGATACACCAGTCGTGACGGTCTGCCACCATGTTATGGATACGGGGTTCGCCCCAGGCGGGAATCCATTTTACTTCATTATGAATCGCATGCAGGGCCGCATCGCGGAATCCGTCCACGGAAGCAAACCACTGCTCGGTAGCCCGGTAGATGATGGGGTTCTTGCAACGCCAGCAATGGGCGTACTGGTGATGGATATTCTTTTTACCCAGCAGGAATCCCAGTTCCGCGAGATATTTCAGGATCGGTACATTGGCGTCAAACACAAACAGGCCTTTAAAGCGCTCGCCGGCTTCCGCCGTCATCCTGCCCTGTTCATCTACGGGGCAGACAATAGGTACGTTGTATTTCAGGCAGGTCAGATAGTCCACGTCGCCGTGACCGCCGGCAGTATGTACACAGCCGGTACCGGTTTCCAGGTCAACATAGTCTGCCAGACAAATCATGGATTTACGGTGATTGTATTCCGGGAACGGATGCTCGCATTCCGCAAATTCCATTTCACGGCCTTTTACCGTGCCCAGCACGTTGCCCAGGGTCAGGCCTGCTTCCGCCGCCACATTATCGACCAGCTCGCTGGCCATGAACAACACTTCGTCGCCGTTTTCCACAAAAGAATACTCAAAATCAGGATGCAGCGTCACCGCCATGTTGCCGGGAATGGTCCAGGGCGTGGTGGTCCAGATTACAACATAAACCGGCCGGCCGTTCACGCCTTCCGGAGTTTTGCCATTGTCTTTGGTCAGAGGGAATTTGACATAGATGGTCGGTGTCTTCTGGTCCGCGTATTCAATTTCTGCTTCCGCCAGAGCTGTTTCGCAATGGGGGCACCAGTAAACCGGTTTCAGTCCTTTATAAATGTAACCTTTGTTGGCCATGGCGCCAAATACGCGAATCTGCTCCGCTTCAAAAGAATGCTGCAGGGTCAGATAGGGATGATCCCAGTCGCCCAGCACGCCCAGCCGTTTGAATTCTTCCCGCTGGATATCAATAAACTTGTGGGCATAGGCCTCGCATTTTGCCCGGAGGTCCAGCGCCGTCATGCTGTGGCGGTCCACACCCATGGCGTTGAGACAGGCATGTTCAATCGGCATGCCGTGCGTATCCCAGCCGGGAATATACGGAGTATCATAGCCCCTGGCATATTTATATTTAATGATGATATCTTTCAATACTTTATTCAGCGCATGCCCCATGTGGATATGGCCGTTGGCATAGGGAGGTCCGTCATGGAGCACCCATTTGGTATGCCCTTCATGCAGTTTCTGTTTCTTTTCATAAATCTTGTTTTCTTCCCAGAATTTTAAAAATTCCGGTTCGCGTTTCGGCAGGTTGCCCCGCATCGGAAACTCGGTTTCCGGTAAATTCAGAGTCTTGCTGTAATCCACTTTCTTCTCCTCCTGATTCGTTTCTGTGCAAGAAAAATTTTTTCCCATATAAAAAAACAAGTCCCGTCCAAAAAGGGACGAGACTATACTTAACCCGTGGTACCACCCTCATGACAGAAATCTTCTGCCACTCGTTCAGCGCGATAACGTGCACCAATCCGTCCATGCTTACTATTATGTTCAGCCGGCTGCTCCAAAGTGATCTTCACACTGCCGAAATACTCGTCCGGGCTTCCACCCTCCCCGGTTCGCTTTACCATTTCTGCAGGTTACTGTCTTTTTCCTGGCAATTAGCAATTTTATTTTTATTCAGCGCTGTAAAAATACGCCTATAATGAAGTTATTTTACTACTTTTGATAAAGCGCGTCAATAGCGCCCAGCTTAAATTTATGGATGCCGTATCCTTCCTGTGCCTGTAAATGAGACAGGTCGTTCAGACGGAATATAGCATGTTCTTTCCATTTGTTGATGCCCAGCACGGACAAACTGGAAGGCAGGATATCCACCGAAAAATTCAGACGGTTCACGTCCTCAATGTCCATCCCCAGCCAGTCGAAGATAATATTCTGTATCGTCCCCTTATGGGAAATGATGATCAGATTTTCCTTGTCCCAGTCCGCCGCTTCATGCAGTCCGTCCACAGAACGCCGGAAAAACTCACGCCGTGTCTCCCCGCCGGGATAATTCCTGTGATCCAGTTCCTTTAGCGTAGGAGGCGGGCAGTAGATGCTCCTCGCTTCACTTTCCTTCAGTCCCGCTGCTTTTCCGTTATTCTTTTCCCTGAGGAAAGCAAAGTCCTCCACTTTTTCTACGCCCAGTTTTTCTGCAAAGATAACCGCCGATTCATGGGCCCGTTTCAAATCGCTGCACAGAATCCGAAAACGCGGCATCCTGCCGGAAAAATCCTTCGCCAGTTTTTCCGCTGCCGCCTCGATCTGCCTGCGCCCTTTATCCGTCAGGTTCGAATCCGTCCAGCCGCCGGTAAAATGCTCCGTATGGTGCGTCGCCTCACCGTGTCGTACAAGAATGATCATATCAGGATTCCCTGTTCCCTTCCGGCTCCGGAACCGCATTTGGCGCTTCCGGTTTCACAGTTTCTCCCGCCTCTTCTGTTTTTGCCTCTGCGTTCTGAGGCTCTGAGTCCGCCGTTTTCTGCAGTTCACTCAGGGCGACACGCAGGTCCGCATTCTTCCGGGGAAAGCCATTTCGGTTGAAAACCATGGGCCCACGGGGATTAAATCTTGAGAAAAGAGGTTTACGAGTCGCGCCATACCCATTGTTTTTGAATACGGAAATCCTGTCATCTTCAGCAAGGTCCGGGCTCTCATCCGCCGGTGCGCTGTCTTTATCCGATAATACGGATTTTTCTTTTGAAGCAGCCGCCGCATTTGCTTCGGCTGCCTCAGGAAAATTTTCCTTTGACGGTTCCTCCTCCACAGGTTCTGCCGCAGGTTTAACCTCCGGTTCTTCCACAACGACTTCTCCGGCAGGCGCAGCCGCTGTAACGGTTTTTTCCATATCCTCCGCTGCTGCTTTATTCTCAGCTTCCACCACAGTCTCCGCCTTCACCGGCTCTGCTTGCGTTTCCAGAACCGGTTCTGCTTTCCTGACTGCCTGCAGCTTGGGTTGCACCAGCTGATCAACAGCATATTCTGCCTCAAAATTATCATATAAGGACAACTGGGACTGCAGCAGACTCTTCAGCTGCTTGCTCTGGGAATTTGCCTTGCTCACCATGGTATTGTATGTGTCCATGGCCGCAGCCGCTTTGGTTTCTGCCACAAATACCATCTTCTGGCTGCGTTCCGTCGCCTCACGGATCAGAGACCGGCTTTGTTCCGTTGCTTCCGCTACCATCTGCTGGGATTTCTGTGTCGCCTCGGTAATCATGGTCTGGGACTTCTGATTCGCTTCCGCCATCATATCCTGGGATTTCTGCCGTGCTTCCGCTATCATATCCTGAGACTGCTTCTGCGCGTTGGCAATCATCTCATGAGCCTTCTGGGTGGCTTCCGCCACGATATTCTGGGATTGCTGGTTCGCATCGGCCATAACCTGGTTGGCATGGGCTGAAGCTTCCGCTGCCAGGGTACGTGCCTGCTCCCGGCTGTTTGCCAGCTGGGACTTGCAGCTATCTTCCGCTTCAACTTTCATCCTGGCCACTTCAATTTCCGCCAGGCTTTTCATCTTATTTACGAATGACTGCGTCTCTTCCCGCAGCTTGCTGGTCGAAGAATCGGTTTTGCTGCGCAGACCCGTTGCATAGGAATCCGCTTCAGTACGGGTGGACTTTCCGTAATCGTCCGCTTCTCCCCGGGTTTTGGACGCATATTCATCAGCCATTTTCCGGACTTTCTCCGCATAGGCGTCCGCTTCGGATTTCATACGGGTAATTTCAGCTTCCGTATCTGCCCGCAGTTTATTGCAGAACGAAACCGCTGCCTCTTTCTGTTTATTGCAGGCCAATTCAGTTTCCCTGGTCAGCACCTGTGCCTTCTGAAGACTGCTCTTCTTAACTTCATCCGCCGTTTCCTGAGCCACAACCAGTGTGCTCTGCATGGTGCTCTCCATCCGCTGGTAATATTCCAGCTTGGCGCTGACCCGCTCCACGGAATCCTTTAACTCCACGTTATCCTGATATAAACGCTCGTAATCTCTGGAGATCTGAGAAAAAAACTGATTGACTTCGTCTGTGTCGTAACCACGAAAACCTTTGGAAAATGTCTTCCCATTTAAGTCCAATGGTGTCAGCATGTTGTCTCCTCCTGCTAAAAAACTATATTACTTTAATTGATGTATGCCATCTTGAATATTTTATATTTATTCTCATGACAGACGCCATGAATTTTTCGTTATATGTACCGTCTCAGCGTAATCGCGAAGCGACCTTTTTTCGTCGTGCCGCGGATTTCCGAAAGTTCTACCCGGCCTCTGCCGCAAAACGACATTACATCGCCTTCGGCAACGGACTGGGAAGCGCTCTTCGCTTCTTTCCAGTTCAGTTTCACGTTTTGGCTCTTTATTTCTTCTGCCATCCGGGACCGGCTGATGCCGTACCCGGCTGCTGCCACCGCATCCAGCCGCAAGGCCGCCACGGTAGCCGAAATGATTTTAACCTTTTCTTCCTTTGCCTGCAATTCCTCCCTGCCAATCTGCTGCAGGCTCACATAAGCCGCGCCAACCTGGGTCAGGTTGCTCTCAATGTAATTTGCAAAGGCTTTGTCTGCCACGAACTGGGCGCCCTCCGGTACCAGTACGATATCCCCAAGAATCTCACGTTCACAGCCCATGCCCATGAACGCGCCCAGGATATCCCTGTGGCCTAACGTATAATACCGTTTATCCCAGGTAACAAGATAGCATACAATCCCAAAATCCGGTGTTCCGTAGGAATCCTCAGCCACAAAAGCAGTCTTGCACCGTTCAGCATTGGCAAACCCGCCGTCAGTTTCCAGACGGATGCCTTCAAAGTTTGCCGCCACGATTTCAGCTACATTCCTGCCATGGGGATCCAGAAACCCGCTAACCTTATACCTGGCAGTTTTTCGGGCAGCTTCCGCCAAATCCACCAGCTGTGCAGCCAGCTCTTCGTCCCCACTCGCTTTGAAGTAGCGCAGTATTTTATCTCTGTCTGCCATGCCTATTTGTTTCCCTTTAATTCTTCGCTGCGATTCAACACAGCCTGCACCGCGTTATACAACGCGCCACGTACCGCGCCGTTTTCCAGCGCTTTGATGCCGGCAATGGTAGTGCCGCCGGGAGATGTTACCATGTCACGCAGCACAGCAGGGTGTTTGCCCGTCTCCAGCACCATCTTTCCCGAACCGGCGAAAGTCTGGGCCGCCAGCTTGATGGCCGCCGCCCGGGGCAGACCAGCCATGACACCCGCATCCGCCAACGCATCAATCATCACATATACGTATCCCGGTCCGCAACCGGAGACAGCGGTGACCGCTTCAATATCCTTTTCCTGAATCCGCAGTGTTTCCCCGCAGCAGCCGAAAATCTGTTCCGCGGTTTTCACTGCTTCTTCACTCACCCCGTTACCGGGTGCGATAGCCGTCATGCCGGCTCCTGCTGCCAGCGGCGTGTTGGGCATGGTACGGATCACGGGATGTCCTTTAAATATTCCGGCTATTTTGTCGATCGTCACGGAGCCCATGATGGAAAGGATTACTGCCTTGCCAGGCACTGCGGAAACCAGCGCGCTGCGCAGCACACTGTCCACCATCTGAGGCTTGATTGCCAGCACAATCATGTCCGCATCCCTGACCGCTTCACAATTATCTGTCAGACCGTTTACACCATAAGTCCCGTGCAGATAGTCCGCCCGTTCCTGTCGGTGGGCTCCCACGTAAATCAGCGCCGGATCTATCAGCTTTGCTCCGGTGATGCCTTTGATAATCGCTTCACCCATGGCACCGCCGCCGATAAACGCCAGTTTTTTCAAATTCAATTTTTCGGCCATGAGGACCCCCCTCTTTCTCCGCCGTACACCTCGGCCTCCGCGTCAATATCCACATTGCGCGGCGCGCAGACCAGAATGTTCGGGCCAATGGTACGGATTGTACCGTTCAGCGCGTAAATGGTTCCACTGATAAAATCTGTCATGCGTTTCCGCACAGCCGGTTCGGTAGTTTCAAAATTAACCACCACAGGCTGGTCGTTCCGCAAAAAGTCAGCGACTTTCTGGGAATCGTCAAAACTGGAAGGCTCAATCACCACCACGCGGACTTCCGTTGTAGTCTTCACCTGGATTGTGCGGTTTTCCTTTTTATTCTTACGGACCCTGGACAAAAGCCCGGGCTTTTTCTCTTTGACTTCCTTTTCCACGGGAACCGGCACCGGATCTTCTTTCACTGCAGGGACAGGGGCAGGGCGGACCGCTTTCGGAAACCCTTTTCCTGCCGGTTTCTCCGCTGCTTCTTCCTCTTCAAGTTCTTCTTCGTCTTCTTCCATTACACGGTTCGGATCGTCCGGATCATATAATCCCAATGCATCCGAAATACGGTCTAAAAACCTTTTCTTGCCCATAATGTGTCTCCTCTGTTTTATTTATCGTCAACGACCTGTAACAAGCCAATGCCGCATATCTTCATTTTCAAATCAATAACCGCGGTTACTGTAATCCCTGGCGCCAAACAACGCAGTTCCCACACGCACCATGTTGGCCCCCTCCTCCACGGCAATCGCATAATCGCTTGTCATGCCCATGGAAAGATAATCGATATCGTTCCGCTGCCGCTTCAGTTTACAAAAATGTTCATAGCCCTGCCGGAACACAGCATGCAGTACGTCCTGATCCGGCGTATTCGGCGCGATGACCATGATACCCCGCACCCTGATGTGAGGCAGACCATCCAGCACCGGCAGGACCGCTTCATAATCCTCCGCAAGGAAGCCTGTCTTCTGGGGTTCCCTTGCAATGTTTATCTGCAGGAGAACATCTATGACTTTAGACTGTTTCGCCGCTTCTTTCTCCAGCGCCCGCAGCAGATGTTCGCTGTCCGCGGATTCAATCAGGTCAAAAGACTCCACTGCCTGCTTAGCCTTATTGGTCTGCAGGTGGCCGATTAAATGCCACTTGCCCGGATGCCCTAACTGCTCCTGTTTTTCCCGGGCTTCCTGCACCCGGTTTTCCCCGATGTTTTCCACACCCAAAGCTTCAATTTCCGCGACCACCTCAGCCGGATGGTTTTTCGTCACAGCAACCAGGCAGACCTCATCACCGGTCTCCTTTTTCCCGATACGCTTCGCCAATGCTGATGCAATCGTTTCCCTCACGTTACGCAGATTATCTGCCAACATAAAACAAGACCTCTTTTATATCAATATTTATGAATGAAAAATAAATTAAAATATAATAAGAAATTATATCACATTAAAGCATAACAGAAAAGCAGATTTTCAGCAAGAAAAAAGTGGACATGTGCTTTGCGGGAACATTATTTTAAAACTAACCGGCCTGACCGACGCAAATCTGTGCGTTTACCCCTTCCTGCAAAGGCATACGCCCATGCGTCCCGTTCTCCCGTTTTCATAGCGGTAAGAACAGAACAGTTCCGGATTGTGATTCGTGCACACCCCGGCAACGGAAATACAGGAAGGCCTCACTCCCGCTTCCATCAGCTGCTGCCGGTTCACCTGCCACAAATCCAGCCAGTACTTCCCGTCACATTTAGCCGTAAAACAGCTTTCGTATTCAGACATCTCGTTCTTTACCACGTCGTCCACTTCGTAACAACAGTCACCGATGGAAGGACCGATAGCCGCCAGAAGATTCTCCGGCCTGGCACCAAACGCTTCTGTCATAGCGCTGACGGTTTTCTTTGCGACCTGCGCTGCAGTTCCCCGCCAACCGGCATGAGCAAGACCGATGGCTCCTGTTTCCGGATCGGCTAAAAGCACCGGTACGCAATCCGCATAAAATAAAAGCAGCGGCGCATCTGCCAGGCCGGTAATCAGCGCGTCCGTTTCCGGAACCGTATCGGCAAAGGACAACGCGCCGCTGCCAATTAAATGTTCCGAAATAACACGAACCTTGCTTCCGTGCACCTGGGCACAGGTGGTAAAGCGTTCTGCCTTTACGCCAATGGCCTCCGCAAATTTCTGCCGGTTGCGGAGTACCTTTTGGGGATTATCCCCCACATGCAGCGCCAGGTTCAATGTGCCGGGAACAACATCACTTTCCCCGTGCAGCCGGGTAGAACAGGCTGTTGTAAAACCCGCCTGTTCAAAGCTTGTAAAGTACCCGAACCATATGTTGTTTCGTGACGTCAGTCTGAAGTCTTTTTGCATTTATTTCTCTCTTTCAGGTTTTAATTTGTGATTTATTATTTGCAAACGCCGCAACGTTTACAACCGTCAAAACAACCCGGCGTAAACTTACCCATCCGGGAGTTTTCCATTTCTTTTAACAGATACATTTTGCTCACGCCCATTTCCAGGTGATCCCAGGGCAGTGTTTCTCCGGCTTTTATCTCGCGGCAGGCAAGCTCTTCCGGCAGGATATGATGAGACAGAAAGGCTTCTTTCAACCCCATTCGGTTTTCCGCTGCCCGGAGCAAAACTTTGCCAATCCGCCTGTTCCCACGTGCCAGGGCAGCCTGTAACACTGTCTCTTTCAACGACTCCGTCAAGAGACGGATCCGCCTGTCTTTCCTGAACCCGCTTCTCAGTATCTTAAGTCTGCGTTTCAATACTTTTACATCTTCCAGGGGCGACCACTGGTACGGCGTAAAGGGTTTGGGGATGAACGCGTTGACGGAAAGCACAAGATCTCCCTTATGTCCCAATTCGTCCATGCGGCCGCGCACGCGATGCACCAGCGCAATCATTTCGTCAATGTCTTCGTCCGTTTCTCCCGGAAGCCCGATCATAAAATATAGCTTGATATTCGGCATCCCTGCCAGAGCAGCGTACTCCATCGCCTGATAAATATGCTCCTCCGTTATTCCTTTGTTAATGGCAGCCCGCATCCGGACACTGCCCGCTTCCGGAGCTACCGTCATGGTGCGCTGCCCGCTTTCTGCCAACGCCTGCACCAGTTGCCGGTCCAGTGAATCGGCCCGCAGGGAAGCGCAGGAAAAGGGAATGTGCGCTTCGGCTAGTGTACTTGTCAGCTGTTTCATTTCAGGATAATCCGAAACCGCGGCACCCATCAGTCCCACTTTGGCCGTCTGTTCCGGGCGTTGCCGGATATCCTGCAGCAGCATCTCCAATTTGCGGTTACGGGGTTTCCGAAAACAGTAACCTGCCATGCAGAACCGGCAATGCCTTCCACAGCCCCGGGCCACTTCCACAATAAACATGTTGGCAAATTCTGTATAGGGTGAAATGATGGCAGAAGTATGGGGATAGGCATCCAGGTCCTTCACCCACTGGCGGTTGATTTTTTCCGGCACGGCTTCCTGGCGTTCCATTCCCGTAAAGGTGCCTGCATCGTCGTATTGCGGCTGATAGAAGCGCGGCACATACACCCCCGGCAGCCGGGTCGCTGCCAGCAGTTTTTCCCTGCGTGTTTTCTTTTCCATGCGCAACTGTTCCAGAAGCCGCAGAAGTTTCGGCAATGTTTCCTCCCCTTCGCCAATGACCACAAAATCCGCAAAGTCAGCCAGCGGTTCCGGGTTAAAGGTGGCGCAGGGTCCGCCGATAATGACAAGGGGATCCTTTTCGCCCCGTTCTTCCGAGAGCAGTTTTATATGCCCCATCTGCAGCTGGATCAGAAAGTTAGGATAATCCATCTCAAAAGAAAGGGTGGCACAGATATACGGAAAATCTGCCAGCGGGCGCTGGGTCTCCATGGAAAACAGGGCAGTTTTCGTTTTAGCATACTCCTCCCGGTTCTTTTCTTCCGGAAGGAATACCCGTTCACAGGCCCACCCCTCCCGGTTCAGGATCTGGTACAAAATATGCAGGCCCAGATTGGACATGCCCAAATGGTAGGTGTTCGGGTATAAAAAAGCCACCGGGGTTCTCCGCCCCGGGGCAAATATCTGGGTCCCTATTTCTTTCGCAAGGATTTCCTTTATCTCTTTTTGCAGATTCCAGCTCAAACAACTAACCTCGCTTTTAAAAAAATAATTCTGCTGTCCATAATACCCGCCGGCAAGGAGAAGGCATGATTCATATACAACAAATATTTATTTTGCTTTCAACTTCTTTTCCAGCGCATCGATAATGCTCTTCAATACTTTCAGCCGGGCATAGTATTTGCTGTTGGCTTCTACGATGATCCAGGGGGCGTAATCCGTATTGGTGCGTCCCAGCATTTCATTGACAGCGTCTTCATATTCCGCCCACTTGGCCCGGTTGCGCCAGTCTTCATCGGTGATCTTCCACAGTTTTTCCGGATTGTTTTCCCTTTCTTTGAAACGGCGGGCCTGTTCATCCTTGTCAATCTGGAGCCAGAATTTCAGGACGACCATGTTGGCTTCCGCCCATTCCTTTTCCATTTCATTGATTTCGTCGTAACCCCGGCGCCAGTCCACGTCCGGCGTAATCTTTTCAATACGTTCTACCATGACTCTCCCGTACCAGGTGCGGTCAAACAGGGCTATCTGGCCTGGTTCGGGAACATTGACCCAAAAGCGCCACAGGTAATGGAACAGCCTTTCAACCTGATTGGGGGCAGAGTACGGGTGTACACTGAAATCCAGAGGATCCAGCGCTTCCGCGACGCGTTTGATGGCTCCGCCTTTTCCGCCGGCATCCCATCCTTCAAAGGCCAGAACTGTGGAAACGCCTTTGTTGAACGCTTCCACCTGCAATTCACGCAGCCGTTTCTGATATTCGTCCAGCTTTTCCTTATATTCGTCCCTGGAAACATCTTTGCTTAAATCAACCTTACTGAGGATATCATATTTGCGCTTGCTGTCGCTGACGTTGGTAGAAAGACGCTGCGCCTCTTTGTATGTGGTAAACGCTTTCACCGCCTTGTTGATGCCATCCACCACCGCGTTGAAGATTTCGTATTCCGCCACGTCTACGTCTTCCCCGCTGATCAGGTGCCAGGGGGCATTCTCCGTGTCGGTAGCCTTCAGCATCTCATCATACCGTTTGTAAAACTTGTCATAGTTTTCTTCTTCGGTATAAATTTCATGAACAGGTTTCCATGCCTTGCCGGTTTCCTTGATGAGGGCTTTTTTATTTTTTTCCTGCTGCTTCTCCGAAACATGCACGAAGAATTTCAGCAGGCAATAATGTCCGTCCGTCAGCTGTTTTTCAAATGCGTTGATCTGGTCATAGGTAATCCGGGTGGATTTTGATTCATTCTTGACTTCGATATCGTTTTTCAGATAGTACCAGCCGTGACGGTAAACGGTAATATGACCCGGAGGCGGAAGGCGTTTCCAGAACGAAGTAAAGAAAGGCTGCTGCCTCTGCAATTCCGTAATCCGCGTTGAGGTGTACACATGGAACCCGCGGGCATCCATAAACTGCATCATCTTCCCGACGATCTCGCTGCGGCGGGAATGACGCCAGCCTTCAAAGACCATGATGACCGGCATGCCTGCGTCCCGGGCTGCACGCTGCGCCTTTCCCAGTTCGTAGCCCAGTTTCTCATCCAGCAGCTTTTTCAGATCTGATTTTTTAAGTTTAGCGCCGAGATCAACCTTGTTTAACATTAGAAATTATCCCCCTTCCAAGGCGTAATGCCCCGGGGCTTGTCCAGTATGACCTGTAACCGGATGCCCCGTTTTAAGTCCTGTTTATTTAAGCGGGGTTGAACGCTTTGTCCCGTTTCCCCGGTTTGTGAACCGATTTCGCCGTCAACCGGCTGCGAACTGCTTTGTCCACTGTTTTGCAACTGTTGCCTGTTTCCTGCAATCTGTTCCGCTTCCTGCCGCGCGGCCTCCACTTCGTGACGGGATATGCTTCCATCCGCCTCTCTCCGTAAGCTGTCCTCTTCCCGGCAGACTGCGTCGTGTTCTTCCTCATCTAAGTCAGGCAGCCTCTTATCCGGGAAAAAGATGCGGGCCTCCCGCTTCAGCGCCCGGGCCAGTTCTTCTTCTTCCGAAAGACGCTGTTCCTCCCGGATGGGAACTGCCGGTATATAATTCCGGTTAAAAAACATGATAACACTCCTGCAATACTGCCTGACAACTCCTGTTTAGCGGTTTACGTTACATAACAATTGCCTGTATCCTGCTTCGTAATTCCTGCTTACGCTTCTTCCGGCGTGTCCGTTCCGGAAATAGCCTTGCGCATCTGGGTATCCGCGTTGATATTGTTCATGCGGTAATAATCCATCACGCCCAGATTACCCTGCCGCAAGGCGTCAGCCATAGCCTCCGGAACTTTGGCTTCCGCTTCCACGACCTTGGCTTTCATTTCCTGGGTGTAAGCTTTCATTTCCTGCTCTTTGGCCACCGCCATGGCCCGGCGCTGTTCAGCCTTCGCCTGGGCGATACGTTTGTCCGCTTCCGCCTGGTCGGTCATCAGGGCTGCGCCGATATTGCGTCCCACATCCACATCCGCTATATCAATGGACAGAATCTCAAATGCAGTGCCTTCGTCCAGTCCTTTATCCAGAACCGTTTTGGAAATATGTTCCGGCGATTCCAGTACATCAGTGTGCATTTCCGAAGAACCCACTGTGGAAACGATGCCTTCCCCTACACGGGCAATCACAGTTGCTTCCCCGGCGCCGCCGACCAGCCGTTCAATGTTGGCGCGTACGGTAACCCTTGCCTTTACACGCAGCTCAATGCCGTTTTTCGCCACCGCGCCAACGACCGGTGTTTCAATTACCTTGGGATTAACGCTCATCTGGACCGCTTCCAATACATCGCGGCCGGCCAGATCAATAGCGCAGGCCCGTTCAAAGGTGAGGTTAATGGCCGCCCGGTGCGCCGCAATCAGGGCATCGATAACCCGGTCCACATTGCCGCCGGCCAGGTAATGGGCTTCCAACTGATCGGAATTCACATGCAGGCCTGCTTTGTTCGCCTTAATCAAAGGCAGCACGATTTTATCCGGCGGTACCCGGCGCAGCCGCATGCCTACCAGATTGAAGATGCTGATGCTGACGCCTGCGGATATGGCCGAAATCCAAAGCCCCACCGGCACAAACTGCAAAAAAATGAATACCCCGACAATGACCAGAAACAGGCTGGCGCTGCCGCCAACGAATAACTTTGACATAATAACTCCCCCAATTGGTACTTAAATAAAAGAATACGCAAAACCGGAATTGTTTTGCTTATGTCTTTTCCTGAAAAAATAACTGTTTTACAAACCAGGGTTCTTTAATTTTTATTATACTATTTTATCAACGCAGATGCCACAAAAAATATGCGTTGCCACACAGAATTCACGAATTATCACAAAAAAATAACAGTGCCTCACGACACTGTTATTTATCGTTTACTGTAATAAGCTTTTCACGATGGTGTTGATGCGTTTGCCATCGGCACGTCCCTGTACCTGAGGCATAACCGCTTTCATGACTTTTCCCATTTCTTTCGGGCCTGTCGCGCCGACGGAAGCAATCGCTTCCTTAATAATAGCCGTCAATTCTTCATCGCTCATAGCTGCCGGTAAATACGCTTTCAGGATTTCCAGTTCCTTGTTGGTCTGGTCAATTAAGTCTTCGCGTTTACCCTTTATGAATTCAGCCAGGGAATCTTCCCGCATCTTGACTGCCTTCATGATAACAGCCAGTACTTCATTTTCAGTAAGCTCTTCTTTGTTTTTTCCGTTGATCTCCGCATTGCGGATGTCGGACCGGACCATCCGGATTACTTCCAGACGAAGCTTGCCCGCTTCCCTGTCCTTCATCGCCTGCTTCATATCAGCCATCAGTTTTTCTTTTGTGGTCATCCGACACGCCTCCAATTATCTGGATTTACGTTTTCTGGCTGCTTCGGATTTTTTCTTACGCGCAACACTGGGTTTTTCGTAATGTTCGCGTTTTCTAACTTCGGAAAGAATGCCAGCCTTCTGGGTCGCACGTTTGAAACGGCGCAGCGCGCTTTCCAGGGACTCGCCTTTGCCAACTTTAACTTCTGCCATCTGATCTCCCTCCCTCCACACACTTAGGGAAGTGTTCGGTTTATTTCATCATATCCAGGTGCCATAAAACACCTGTACATAATTTTACCAGTAGATTATATCGCAAATGGCAGAATCTGTCAATAAATCCGCATCGCCAAATCCTGTTCTTTTCGCAGTTTTTTGTGAAAAAAATGAAAAGAAATAATTTATGCGGAAGTATGATCCCTTACAGAAAAACCTCCGCGATCGGAATGACAAAAGGCAGTCCGGCTATTTATTCCTTCGGGAAAGGCGGCCATCCCATGGCTTTCCCGCCAATCAGATGGATGTGCAGATGCTGTACGGTCTGTCCGCCGTCTTTTCCTGTGTTGATGATCAGGCGGAATCCGTCTTCTTTAATCCCAAGCTTTTCCGCAATCTCCGCCACTTTGCCCAGCATGTAACCCACCAGCGCCGGCTCAGCGGCCATCACATTGTCCGCATGGGCTTTGGGAACTAAAAGCACGTGTACAGGGGCTGCCGGTTCCAGATCCCTGAATGCAACCATCTTGTCGTCTTCGTACACTTTGTTGGAAGGAATCTCGCCTGCCGCGATTTTGCAAAAGATACAGTCACTCATGGTAATGCCTCCTTGTCATTTCTTACGCTAAGATTAAATTCGTTCTGTAAGGAAAAGAATTCGCAAAACCGTAAACGTTTGCTCATTTCTTTTTCTTTCAAATTCTAATTAAATTATAAGATTGCGCCTTTGCACTTGTCAATTAAGGTTTCCGTGATTTTGATATCAATCATTTTGCCACACAAGTCCGGTTCACCTGCAAATTCTACGCGGATGTAGTTTTCCGTCAGCCCTTCAACAAATCCGGCCGCATTCTTGTCAGTAATTACAGGTTGTTCCACCAGCACCGCATGATTTGTTCCTACATTCTGCGCAAAATACGCCTGCTGCATTTCGTGATCCAGTTCTGCCAGTTTCTCTGCACGCTGCTTTTTTACAGGTTCCGGAATCTGGTCCTGCCTTGCTGCCGCCGGTGTGCCTTTTCGTTTGGAGTACGGGAAGATGTGCATCTTGGCAAAGCCGCATTGTTTTACAAAATGGCAGGTTTCGGCAAAGTCGTCTTCCGTTTCGCCGGGGAAGCCCACGATGACATCTGTCGTAACCGCAACGCCGGGAACTTTGTTACGAATCTGTTCCAACAGCGTTGCGAACCGCTTCGTATCATAAGGACGGTGCATGTCTGTTAAAACTTTGTCGCACCCGCTCTGAAGGGGTAAATGCAGATGAGGGCACAGACGTTTATCTGTCTCCATCAGATCCAGCAGCCGTTCCTCCACTTCCACCGATTCCAGGGAACCCAGACGCAGACGCTGCAAGTCCGGGACGGAAAGAGCCGCCTGCACCGCGTCATATAACGTCGTCCCGTCTTTCATCTCTTTCCCGTAGCAGCCAAGATGGATACCGATCAGGACGATTTCCTTATATCCCGCTTCCGTCAGGCGCTGCACTTCTTCTTTTATACTTTGCAGGCTCCGGGAACGGATCGGTCCCCGTGCGTAGGGAATGATGCAGTAGGAACAATACTGGTTACAGCCTTCCTGAATTTTCAGGTAGGCCCGGGTCTTGTCCGCTTCGTTGCCTCCTGACATTTCCTCAAACCGCACACCCTGTTCCCAGGGGCGCACTTCGTCGTCCACTGCAGAAGTGCGTAACTGTGCAAATTGTTTTTGTACAATTGCCTGCCCATTGGAATCGGCATCTGCCTTTATTCTTTCAGCCACAGAATCAGAAACCTCTGAAGCTCTTTTCATAGCCTGTTTTCTGTCCAGCGCCACTTCCACCAGCGTCACGATTTTCGCCCGGTCCTGGGTGCCAATGATCAGGTCTACCCCGTCGATGGCTTTCACTTCCTCCGCGGCAGTCTGGGGATAGCAGCCCGTTACCACAATCAGCGCGTCATTCTCTTTGCGGATGGCCCGCCGGATCATCTGTCTTGACTTTTGCTGTCCCGTGTTGGTCACCACACAGGTATTCACCACATACACATCGGCCTCTTCCGTAAAATCGCAAACGGTGTATCCCGCCTGCCGGAACAGTTCCTGCATGCTGGCCGTATCCGCCTGATTCACTTTGCAGCCCAATGTCATAAACGCAATCTTTTTCATTGTATTATTTTTCCTGTTTTTTCTTTTTTAAATTTCCCAAATATATTGTATACCGCCGGTCAATCGGAAGCTTTTTCCATCAGCAGCCCCACCCAGTCTTTGCTGCGGGTCACTTCTTTCACCCGCAGTCCAACTTTTTCCGCGGCTTCGGTTACGGCCTGCTGATAATCTTCAATGATGCCGCTGGCGAAGAACAGACCACCCTCCTTCAGCTTACCTGGAATATCCGGCAGCAGCAGGATGATGATGTCCGCCAGGATATTAGCCACGACCACATCGGCTTTGCCTTCCGTGCCGTGAAGCAGGTCGCCCTGGTTTACTTCGATGCGGTCTGCCAGTCCGGCTTTTGCAATATTTTCCTTTGCCGTCCGCACCGCAACTCCGTCTATATCCACTGCTTTGATATTTTCTGCGCCTAACTTTGCCGCGGTCATGGCCAAAATGCCGCTGCCCGTTCCCACATCGAACACCGTGGTGTCGGGATGAACCATTTTTTCCAGGGCTTCCAGTACAAGAACCGTCGTCGGATGCGTCCCCGTCCCGAAAGCCATGCCCGGATCCAGTTCCAGTACGACGTCCTCCGCTTCCGGCTCGTAACTTTCCCAAGATGGTTTCACTACTATATGTTTCCCCACCCGCGTCACATGGAAATACTGCTTCCATTCATCCGACCAGTCCGTTTCACTGACCTTCCGGAACAACGTGGGCCCGATACGAAAGCGTCCAATCCGTTTTTCCACCGCGGTCAGTTCCGTTTCGATACGCTGCAGCCTTTTCTGCAGTTCTTCATCTTCCGGATAATACGCCGTTACCGTCACCACAGATAAATCCGTCTCTTCCGGCAACGGGTCGCATAGTTCAAAAGGCAATGACTTGCGCACCGTTTCATACAGAACCGGGTCTTCTATGGCCACTCCGTTCCGGGCGCCGGCCTCCCGCAAGATTTCCGCCGTTACTTCTTCCGCTTCATGTTTCACTTTTACGCTGACTTCCAGCCACTGTTCCATGGTCATATCCCCAGATTATCCGTTTCATACAAAATCGCCGCGGCCGCCACCAGCCCGGCCGTTTCCGTCCGCAAAATCCGCCGCCCCAGGCTCACCGCAATGCCGCCTGCTTCCTGCGCAGCTTTTACTTCTTCATTGGAAAGCCCGCCTTCCGGCCCGATGATCACGCCGATGCTCTTTGCGTTTTTGTGAGCCTGCAGCACTTCCTTCAGACTGATCCGGTTTTCGCTTTCGTAAGCAACCAGCAGCAGGTCCCACCTTTCTTTTTGCAGAACCTGTCCCAATGTCATAACCTCATGCACATCCGGAATCACATCCCGTTTGCTCTGCTTGGCCGCCGCTTCCGCAATTTTCTGCCAGCGCTCTGTTTTCTTTCCCGCTTTGGAACGGTCCAGCACCACCACCGAATGATTCATGGCAAGCGGAAAAATATCTACAACGCCAATCTCCACGGCCTTCTGTATAATCAGCTCCATCTTCTCGCCTTTGGCCAGACCCTGCAGCAGGGAGATCCGCACATCCGGCTCATGGCTTTCCCGCAAAATCCCGCGGGCAATAACGTTCACCGTATTGGTACCGGTTGCCGTAATTTCCCCCACAAAGCTGATGCCGTCATCCGCTACCGCCTGCAACTGATCTCCCGGAACCATACGCAGCACATCCATAATATGATGGGCGTCCCTGCCGGTTATCTGCATTTCCTGTTTAAAAGGCTTTGGAATAAAAAAACGGTGCATACAAACCTCGTTTAAAACCACATGAATCTTTTCAGTAACTTCTGTCCCTGATCCATTCTTATGAAAGACACCGCTATAACCTTATACTTCTTTTTACAATGCTGACAGCTGTTTAAGGAAGCACTGATTAATTCGCGCTTTCTTAGCAATTCGTCTGCATCCGTTTCTCGAAATCTTCTACTGTCAGCGGGCGGTCATAAATGTAACCCTGGACAACGTCGCAATCCATTTGCCGCAGCAAATCAAGCTGATACTGCGTTTCTACGCCTTCCACCACGCATTCCATCCCGATTTCCTTAATCACCCCTATAACATGTTTCAGTACCACGGTGAGCTGCCTGCTGATGGCATCCTCCTCATTCAGGGGTAAAATGCTGCGGTCTATCTTCACTGCGTTCCAGGGAATACCCCGGAGCAGGTTCAGGGAGGAATAACCGACGCCGTAATCGTCCACCGCCATGCTGATTCCCAATTTATGCATTCCGCTCACAATCCCCTGCAACACACTAAACTCAACGTCCGTTGTCGTTTCCGTACACTCGAACTCTATATAATGGTGCGGAACCTTATATTCATCAATTATTTTTATCACATCTTCCAGCAGGTTCCGGTGTATCATATGCCTGCGGGAAAGATTGACGGAGATACGCACAATGTTGCGTCCCTCATCCAGCCAGCGCCGGATGTCCCTGCATACATTAGCGAGCATATAAAAATCAAGGCTGCAAATATCGTTGCTCTCTTCCAGCGCCGGTATGAATTCTCCCGGAACCACGAGCGCACCGTTATGACGCCAGCGGCATAACGCTTCCGCCCCGATAATCTTGCCGGTCTTAATGTTGTACTTCGGCTGGTAGACTGCAAAGAACTCTTTTTTACGAAGCGCTTCAGGGAAAACCTGCTGTACCCGTACGATTTTCTCCCGTCTGCGGGAAAGGTTTTCATCAAAAAACACAACATGGCCCTGCTTTCCGTTCATGGACTCTAAATACGAATGGAAAACCCTGTTTCTGATGATTTCGTCATGCGTGTCATAGGTAAAACTGTCCGGAATGACATATACGCCTGTACTGGTTGAAACACCTATGGTTTTTCCTTCCTTTTCATCGTATATGATATTAGCCTCATCCAGACATGCCAGCAATCCATCCAGTTTTTCCTTCCTGCATACGGCAACAAAATTATCTCCGTCCAAACGGCAGACGATTCCGTCTTTGCCTGCTTTTTCCTCAACCAGTTTATAATGGTTCCATAGTACCGCATCGGCGGCTTTTCTGCCCAAATCACGGTTGATCATGGAAAAATGGCGCAAGTTATAACGGACGACCACAAGACTGTTATGACGTCCTTCAATGAATACATTCCTGTTATAGTTTTGCAGGCTGCGCAGGTTTCGATACCCTGCGTCATCGTAAAACGCCAGCCTCTCAATAACTCTTTTGAACCGGTTCCGGCTCACAAAATGCAGAACCGTGCGCATGACCAGTGCTACCATGCTTCTTTCTTCGTCGGAAAGCGGACGGACGTCCGGTTTCATATAAACGGCAGTGGTAGCAACCGTTAAAATGCTGGTTACAATGCGAAAGAACAAAACCCTCTCCCCTTCTCCCGTATCGTGACAGGAGAGGCGTTCCCCTTTACCCTGCTTTTCATCTTCCAGGCTGTTATATAAATAGGTCTCGGTTTTAGAAAGACGAAAGAGAGCGCACATCTCCATAAGCATCTTTTCAATCAGCAGAACGTTTATCTTTTCAATTTGTGTCATTTCAGACACAAGCTGCCTGAACAATCCGTTAAAACGCTCTGTCTGTTCCGTCGTCTTCTCTTTCATATAAATCCCCCCCCGCAATACATAATCGCCTGTTAAAATTATAACACAAAAAATTATTTTACTAAATTGCGGTTTTTTTATATTATAACAAAACATCATTGGAAGTACTACGACAGATTAGTAAATCGGGATTGCAACACACAAAAAAGTACGGCCTGCATTCTCTGCAAGCCGCACCAAAAGTCTTTTCTCTTTTTAACAGTTCCGCAGTTTCCTTACTTACACAAATCCGTGGTCTTATTCAGCTTCCTTACTTAATCAAATCTTTGCTCTCTTACTTAAACAAATCCTTGATCTTGTTCAGGAAGCTCTTCTCTTCCGGATTGATATTATCCCTGGCCACGTCGGCGAAATTACGCAACACTGCTTTCTGCCGTTCCGTCAGCTTTGTAGGCACCACGACCTTGATGCGCACCAGCTGGTCGCCCCGGCCGGTTCCCCGCAGCCGCGGAATCCCTTTGCCCCGCAGGCGCATTACCCGGCCCGGCTGGGTTCCTTCCGGAACCTTCATGACAACCTTGCCGTCCAGGGTAGGCACTTCCACCTCGGCACCCAGCGATGCCTGCACAATGTTGATGGGCACTTCGCAGTACACATCGTTGCCGTCACGTTCAAAGAACTTGTGAGGTTTCACGAACAGGTACACGTACAGATCACCGTTAGGTCCGCCCCTGGCACCGGCGGCGCCTTCATTGGCTACACGCAACCGTGAGCCGTCGGCCACGCCGGCCGGAACCTTAACCTTCAGGCTCTTCTGCTTCTTAACCGTGCCTGTGCCGCGGCATTCATGGCAGGGGTCGGAAATAATCTTGCCTTCCCCATGGCATTTCGGACAGGGCCGGACGGTCTGCATCTGCCCCAGCACGGTATTCTGTACCACGCGGATCTGACCGGTACCGTGGCAGTCCGGGCAGGTTTCCACTTTGGAACCGGGTTCAGCGCCGTCGCCGTGGCAGTGGTCGCAGGTCTCATCCCGGTACAGGGAAATCTCTTTCTCGACGCCAAAGGCTGCTTCCTCGAAAGTCAGGTTCAGGTCAAAGCGGAGATCTCCGCCCCGCTGGGGTCCTCTGTCAGCCTGGCTGCCACGGCGTCCGCCGGCGCCGCCGAAGAACATGTCGAAAATGTCCTCCATGCCGTTGCCGAAACCGCCGGCGCCAAAACCGCCAAATCCTTCAAACCCGCCGAAACCGCCGGCGCCACCCGCGCCGCCGTTTTCAAAGGCCGCCATGCCGAACTGGTCATACTGGGCACGCTTCTGTTCATCCGAAAGAACGCTGTACGCTTCACTGCATTCCTTGAACTTTTCAGCGGCTTCCGGATTATCCTTGTTCAAATCAGGATGGTACTTGCGTGCCAGTTTGCGATATGCTTTTTTGATATCATCGGCGCTGGCGTCTTTGGAGACGCCAAGCACCTCATAAAAATCTCTTTTTTCAGCCATTGTTTTATCCCATCCCGCTGATTTTATTTCTTATCGTCAACAACTTCCGCGTCAACCACATCGTCTTCCGGCTTTTTGCCTTCGCCTGCGCCCTGCGCGCCGGATGCGCCGGCAGCGCCTGCGTCGCCCTTGTTGGCTTCCGCCTGTTTGTACAGTTCGGCAGACAGTTCATACAACGGTTTGGTCAGCGCTTCGGTGGAAGCTTTGATCTTGTCGTTGTCGTTACCCTTCAGATCGGCTTTCAGGGTCTCCATCGCAGATTTAACTTTGGCAATGAGGTCGTCCTTGCCTTTGCCTTCCATATCTTTGATGGTCTTCTCCGCCTGGTAGATCAGGGAGTCAGCCTGGTTGCGGATTTCTACGCCTTCCTTGCGTTTCTTGTCTGCTTCCGCGTTAGCTTCCGCTTCTTTCACCATGCGGTCCACTTCGTCTTTGCTCAGAGTGCCGGAAGAAGTAATGGTAATCTTCTGCTCCTTGCCGGTGCCCAGATCTTTGGCGCTTACATTTACGATACCGTTGGCATCGATATCGAACGCAACTTCAATCTTCGGTACTCCGCGGGGAGCTGCCGGGATGCCGCCCAGTTCGAAACGGCCCAAGGTCTTGTTGTCCGCCGCCATGTCGCGTTCGCCCTGCAGCACGTGGATATCAACAGAAGGCTGGTTATCCGTAGCGGTGGAGAACACCTGCTTCCGGGAAGTAGGAATGGTGGTGTTGCGGTCGATGATGCGGGTGAACACACCGCCCAGGGTTTCAATGCCCAGAGACAGCGGGGTTACATCCAGCAGCAGTACGTCTTTTACTTCGCCTGCCAGTACGCCGGCCTGGATGGCAGCGCCGATGGCTACGCATTCGTCCGGATTTACGTTGCGGGTGGGTTCTTTGCCCATCACCCGTTTGATGGCTTCCTGTACCGCCGGGATACGGGAAGAACCGCCAACCAGGATTACTTTGTTGATATCGCTGGCGGACAGACCTGCGTCGCTCAGTGCCCGTTTGGTGGGTCCAATGGTCCGTTCTACCAGATCCGCCGTCATTTCTTCGAATTTGGCGCGGGTCAGGTTCATGTCCAGATGTTTCGGGCCGTCAGCGCCAGCCGTGATGAACGGCAGGTTGATGTTGGTGGTCACCATGCTGGACAGTTCGATCTTGGCCTTTTCCGCTGCTTCACGCAGACGCTGCATGGCCATCTTGTCGTTGGACAGGTCAATGCCGCTTTCTTTTTTGAATTCCGCAACCATCCAGTTCATAATGCGGTCGTCGAAGTCGTCGCCGCCCAGATGGGTATCGCCGTTGGTGGCTTTTACTTCGAATACGCCGTCGCCCAGTTCCAGGATGCTGACATCGAAGGTGCCGCCACCCAGGTCATATACCAGGATGGTGTGGTCGTCGGTCTTGTCAATGCCGTAAGCCAGGGAAGCCGCCGTCGGTTCGTTGATGATACGCAGCACTTCCAGACCGGCAATCTTGCCTGCGTCTTTGGTAGCCTGACGCTGGGAGTCGGAGAAGTAAGCCGGAACGGTGATGACCGCCTGGGTTACGGTTTCACCCAGATATTTTTCCGCGTCCGCTTTCAGCTTCTGCAGAATCATGGCAGAAATTTCTTCCGGGGAGAATTTCTTGTCGCCGATCTCCACACGGTAACCGGCTTCGCCCATATGCCGTTTAATGGAGCTTACGGTACGGGCCGGATTGGAAATCGCCTGACGTTTTGCCATCTGGCCGACCAGACGCTGGTCGTCTTTCGTGAAACCGACTACAGAAGGAGTCAGGCGGCTGCCTTCCGGGTTCGTGATAACGGTGGGTTCGCCACCTTCCATTACTGCAACAACAGAGTTCGTAGTACCTAAGTCAATACCAATTACTTTAGACATGATGTATTCCTCCTTAAATTTTAAACTGAATTCATAAACACTTTATAAATCTTTGAACCTTGCGGTTCATAACTTAAACATTTTTTGTTGCCGGCGCCTGCTCTTTTTATTGCTGCACCGGCACCCGCTTTTGCTTAAAACCGTTACTCGTTGCTGATGACGCGCACCTTGCTGTGGCGCACCACTTTGTCGTGGAGCTGGTAGCCTTTTTCAAAAACCATGTCGATGGTCTCGTCTTCCATCTCCGGGTTCTGTCCCCGCATCACCGCTTCGTGGAAATTGGGGTTAAACTTTTCGCCCCGGGCGGGGATCTCCTTTACGCCCAGATCTTCCAGTGTTTTTACAAACTGCTTCTGGATGCCGGCCATGCCGTCCACCACGCTCTGCACGTCCGTCGCGTTTTCCGCCGCGGCTTCCGCCCGTTCAAAGTTGTCCAGAATCTGTAAAAACTTGTTGACCACGCTGATGGTCACATACGTAGCCAGTTCTTCCCGCTCCGCTGTGTTGCGGCGGCGGAAATTATCGAAATCCGCCTGGAGGCGCAGCAACCGGTTTTTGGTTTCCGTTGCTTCTTCCTCTTTTGTTTTCAGCAGGGCCGCCGTAGCTGTCAGTTTGGCCTGCACATCTTCCAGCGTTTCTTCCGTTGCTTCGTCCTGCTTTGTTTCCTCCGCAGCATTTCCGGCCGTCCCTTCCCCGTTTCCGGTTCCCGGGGCTTCCGCCTGTTCAGGCGTGCCTGCGGTGGCGACGTTTTCTTCTGCCGCTGCGTCCTGATTCAAATTAACCTCTTCCCTGTTCTCTTCCTGGTCCTTCTTCCTGTTAAACAACGCTGTTCCTCCTTTTGGGTTCCTTGTCTGTCAATCTATCAATCACTTCGGGTCTTTCAATATGGTTTCCAGATATTTGTGCAGATAATTCATCACCGCGATGACCTTGCGGTATTCCATCCGGGTGGGCCCCAGCACCGCCATGGTCCCTACAATCTGTCCGTTCAGCCGGTAAGTGGCCTGCACCATACTGCAGTCCTTGATGCCGGTGAACTTGTTCTCGCTTCCGATTGTCACCTTCAGCCCGGAGTCATCCCCGGCGTTCAGGATATCCTTCACCACTTTTTCCTCTTCCAGAATCCCCAGCAGGTTCTTCACCCTGCCCACATCCTGGAACTCCGGCTGGTTCAGCAGCTGCTTGGCGCCGCCCAGGAAGACTTTCTGCTCACTGTTCTTCGCAGCGATGTTACTGATGGCTTTCTTCAGGGAAGCCAGCATCACTTCATCTTCGGACACGGCGGAGTACACTTCCTGCAGCAGGTCGCCGTTAATTTCCGTGAGCCTTCTGCCTTTCAGCAGGTTGCTCATCTTGCCGGAAAGGTAATCCAGTTCACTGCCGCTCATCCCCGCCGGAATATCGATCAGTCCGTTGTCCATGGCCCCGTCGTCCGTGACGATGCACATGATCGCCTGGGTATCGCTCAGGGGTAAAAACTTCAGATACTTGAACCGGGCCGTAGATTTTTTGTTGGCCAGCACCAGCGAAACATTCTGGGTCATGCGGGACAGAATCTTGGCAGTGGATTTAAAAATGTCATCCATGTTGCGGATGCGTTCTTTATACCAGCTGTTGATCAGCGCCATGTCATTTTCCGTCAGCACGCCGGGTTCTTCCTTCATGGAATCCACCATGGAATCTACATACAGGCGGTACGCCTGCGCAGAAGGAACACGCCCTGCCGAGGTATGGGGCTGCTCAAGGTAACCTAACAGTTCCAGATCGCTCATCTCGTTACGGATGGTGGCCGGACTCAATCCCAGATTATGTTTGCGGGCAATGGTACGCGAACCCACCGGTTCCGCAGTTTCAATGTAGTCTTCGATGATGATCTGCAGGATTTTCCGTTTACGGTCGTTTAACATAATCCCACCTCATCTTTGTTCAGGAGACCTTTGCTGCCGGCCTCCTTCGTGTTTCTGTTTTTTGTTAGCACTCATGTGTGCAGAGTGCTAACATCTTTCACAATGTAAGAATAGCACCGGACCGGAAGAATGTCAATAGTCAAAAAGTTAAATTTTTATTTTTTACCATGCAATTCACACAAACTTCATAGTTTGGGAACGGATTGCCCTGATGTAAAGAAAAACGCCTGTACCCTTTCAGGTACAGGTGTCTGTTGCGAGATTTCGCGGCGTTTTCACAGACGCATAAAGCGGTCCTTGAAACCAGTGTTGTTTCTACCAGGCTTCCGGGTGTAAAAACACCCGGATTTTTTTCGTGAGGCCGAACGGTTACTGAAGTTCCACCCTACGCACTCATTAATATATGATAGACAGTTTGTATGCATCTGTAAGCGTAACCGCCAGACAGACTATACAAACTGCATGAGAGTGGGGTCATGGGGTTTTGCGTGAAAAACCGGGTACTTGCGATCACCTCAGATAAATGCTTCAAAGGCCCGGTTGCCGTATCGCATCCCGTATGGAGTCAGACGCAGCGTTCCACCCCCGCATTCTGCCATCTTCCTGTCCAGCAGAATCTGAATCTCCTTACCATAACTTTCCAATATATCGATACCAAATCGTTGCTGCATTTTCTGCAGGTTCACGCCGTCAGTCATACGCAGTCCCATAATCATAGCTTCGCTGATCTGTGTTTTACGGTCAGGGGATTCGGTTTGCCACAGACCAGTATCAGTTTTGAGAGCAGCAAGCGAAAGGTTGGCTGATCCCTTAATATATTGCAGCACATCAGCCGTATTCGTCCGCCGTTCTTTCCCGTTAAACGAACAGGCGCCTGCGCCGAAGGCCGCGTACGGTTCATAATTCCAATAAACTGTATTGTGAACCGATTCCTTTCCCGGTACAGCGTAATTGGAAATTTCATAACGCTGCAGTCCTGCCTGCGCCAAAACCTCCGTTGTCATTTCATACATATTAAAAGACGCTTCTTCATCCGGCAGCTGTACCTTGCCTTCCCTGGCCAACCGTTCCAGCGGCGTTCCCTCTTCTAAAATCAGGCTGTAAGCAGAAATATGTGAAAGGTTCAACTGCAAGATCTTAGTAAGTGTGTTGCGGAAAGATTCCACGGTCTGGCAGGGAATACCGGACATCAGGTCCGCATTAATACGCCGGAAGCCTGCCTGTTTCGCCTCTTCTGTTGCACACAGAGCCTGCTCCGCCGTATGGATACGCCCCAGCGCCCCCAGTTCCTTATCCTGCAGCGATTGTACGCCTAAACTGATCCGGTCAAAGCCAATCTCGCGCAAAGCCTTCAGTTTTTCCGCATCCACCGTCCCGGGATTGGCTTCAATGGTTGCTTCCGCCGGTCTGTTCCACCAACCGCAGCGCTTAAGGGTTGAAACGATTTTTCCAATCTGCTCTACGGTCAGAACCGTGGGTGTACCCCCGCCGAAATATACCGTCGCCCCTTTTGCAACAGGTAACTCCTGCTGCAACGAGCGAACCTCGATTTCCCGGCACAGCGCACCCACGTATTGCTGCCTCACCCCATCCGGAAACCCGGCATAAGACGGGAAATCACAGTATAAACATTTTTGCAAACAAAAAGGGGTATGTACATATACCCCTTGAAACTGTTCCCAACGTTCCATTATTTTACTTCTTCTTATCCATGCTTAAAATTGCCATGAAGGCTTCCTGGGGCAGTTCCACCGTGCCCACCTGTTTCATGCGCTTCTTGCCGGCTTTCTGTTTTTCCAGCAGCTTCCGTTTCCGGGTGATGTCGCCGCCGTAACATTTGGCCAGCACGTCTTTGCGGAGCGCCGCCACATCTTCCCGGGCGATGACCTTGTTGCCGATGGCCGCCTGCACCGGGATGGAGAACTGCTGGCGGGGAATCAGGCTCCGCAGCCGTTCCACCAGCCGGCGTCCCTGTACCTGGGCATTCTCCCGGTGTACGATGGCAGACAGGGCATCCACCGGATCCCCGTTCAGGAGAATATCCACTTTCACCAGGTCGCTGGGCTTGTAGCCGGACAGTTCGTAATCCAGGGAAGCATAGCCCCGGCTGCAGCTTTTCAGCCGGTCAAAATAATCGTAAATGATTTCCGACAGGGGCAGCGAATAATGGATCATGACCCTGTCCTCATCCAGATAGGTCATGTTCTGGTATTCCCCGCGCTTTTCCTGGGACAGTTCCATGACCGCCCCCACATAATCCTTAGGCACAATGATCGTCGCCGTCACGTAAGGTTCCGATACCGTCGCAATCACCGTGGGATCCGGGAACGCGGAAGGATTGTCCACCAGTTCAATGTCGCCATTGGTCTTGTCAATCTGGTACACTACGTTAGGCGCGGTGGTAATCAGATCCAGCTTGTATTCCCGTTCCAGCCTTTCTTTGATGACATCCATATGCAGGAGTCCCAGAAAACCGCAACGGAAGCCAAAACCCAGCGCGGTAGAAGTTTCCGGTTCAAACAGCAGGGCCGCGTCATTCAGATGCAGTTTTTCCAATGCGTCCCGCAGATTATCGTAATCCGTATTTTCTACCGGATACAGACCGCAGAATACCATGGGCGTAGCTTTCCGGTAACCCGGCAGCGGCTCGTCCGCCGGATGGGCGGCGTCCGTAACCGTATCCCCCACCCGGGCCTCGCCTACCGTTTTGATGGCGGCCGCCAGAAAACCTACTTCACCGGCAGTCAGTACATCCACATTAACGGGAGCAGGCTTGAACACGCCTACTTCCGTTACTTCATAAGTGGCGCCGGTTGCCATCATCTCGATTTTCATGCCCTTTCGAATCGTTCCGTCATAGACACGCAGATATAAAAGCACGCCTTTGTAGGAATCAAACTTGGAATCAAACACCAGCGCTTTTAACGGTTTGTTGTCATCACACACGGGAGCGGGAATCCGTTCCACGATGGCCTCCAGGATATCGTCCACGCCTTCCCCTGTTTTAGCGCTGCACAGCACCGCCTCACTGGCGTCGATGCCGATGACATCTTCAATTTCCTTGCGGACCTTATCCGGATCGGCGCTGGGCAGATCAATCTTATTGATGACCGGGACAATCTCCAGATTATTATCCAGCGCCAGATAGGTGTTGGCCAGCGTCTGGGCTTCGATGCCCTGACTGGCGTCAATGACCAGCAGCGCCCCTTCGCAGGCCGCCAGGGCACGGGACACTTCATAGTTAAAATCCACATGGCCCGGCGTGTCGATAAAGTTCAGCATGTAGTCTTCGCCGTTTTTTGCCTGGTAGATGCTTTGCACAGCCTGGTCCTTGATTGTAATGCCCCGTTCCTTCTCCAGATCCATGGAATCCAGGATCTGCTCCTCCATCTCGCGTTTGGATAAGGTGCCGGTCATTTCAATCAAACGGTCAGCCAGGGTCGACTTTCCGTGATCGATATGGGCAATAATTGAAAAATTTCGGATGTGGTCTTTTTGCATATAATCTTTTCGGCTTATGCCGTTCCTTTCTCTTATAAACAGTTTCTTTTCAAAGCAGGCTGCCAGTAGCGGGAAGAAACGCATTAATCAGCGGTTCCCTGCGGCTTATCATGCCTGCCGGTTCTTCATTGTTTCTTAGTTATTATATACGATAATCAAAATTTATAAAAGAAATATTTCAGGAATTGCAAAATCATCTTGCATAAACTAAACTCACGTGGTAAAATACTCTGGTAAAAGTTATAGTAGGAGGTGAATCTGTTGCCTAACATTAAATCTTCTATCCGCAGCGTAAAGACCGACGCTGAACGCCGCGCCACCAACGCAGCCAAGAAAAGCGCCGTACGCACGGTTGCCAAAAAAGTAGAAGCTAAAGTTGCCGAAGGAAACAAAGCGGAAGCTGAAGTAACGTTAAAGAACGCTTCCAGCTTGCTGGATAAAGCGGCTCAGGACGGTGTTATTTCCAAGAATGCCGCAGCCCGCAAAAAATCTAAACTGGCTAAAAAAGTTAACAAGGTACAGTAATTGTTCCTGACAAAAATATCCTGCTTACTGCGTAGGCAGGTTTTTTGTTTTATACGGATACTTTGCAGTGAAAAACGGCAGCGGACTGACTGGTACAGACCTGCCGCGGACATAAAAACACCCGCCTGAAAAACAGGCGGGTGTTTTTGTACACATTATATTATTTTGCTTTTTTTGTGGCCTTCTTTTTAGCCGGTTTTGCATTAACCGCCTCTTTGAACGCTTTGCCAGCCTTGAACGCAGGAACCGTTGCCGCAACGATTTTAATGGGCTTGCCGGTCTGCGGGTTCTTGCCGGTACGGGCAGCGCGTGCGCGGGCTTCGAAGGTGCCGAAACCGATCAGCTGAACCTTGCCTTTTTTGGCAACTTCAGCAATCACGTTTGCGGTGAGGGCTTTCAGAACCATTTCAACACATTTTTTGGGCATGCCGCTTGCTTCAGCGGTTGCAGCTACGAGTTCTTTTTTGTTCATGATGTACGCTCCTTTTCAAAATATTGTGAGAGTGCATGACTACTGGGTTCAAGAATATAATATCAGTATTTATCAGTGTTTGCAAGGGCTAAAACATCTTTCTGCAAAAAAACTTTTCTATTTGTCATCCTTCTTATTGTTTTCCATGATCCGCTGCAGTTCCTGCATGAAGTTCTGCACATCCGCAAACTGTCTGTATACTGACGCAAAGCGGACATAGGCAATCTGGTCCGTCTTTTCCAGGTGTTCCATAACCAGTTCCCCGATTTCCCGGCTGGTAACTTCCGACTCACCTTTAAGGCGCAGTTCCCGTTCGATCTCATGCGCAATGTCCTGCACGGTTTCCGTTGAAACAGGCCGCTTTTCAAACGCTTTCAGCAGCCCGCCGAACAGCTTTCCGCCATCGAACAGTTCCCGACGTCCGTCTTTCTTGTTGACCACCAGCGGTGTTTCTTCATATTTCTCATACGTGGTAAAACGCCGGCCGCACTTGGGACACTCCCGGCGGCGCCGGATAGACGCGCCGCTTTCAACGGAACGGGAATCGATTACCCGGCTGTCTTCAAAAGAACAAAACGGACATTTCATAGTACACATTCCTTTCATCGACGGAGAAAAAACAGATTGGGGTCAGTGACAGAATATAACAAAGCGGCAGTATTACACTGCCGCATGTTTTTACGAGGCACTCAGCGGATCCAGGGCGGAACCTCCGGAGTTGAACTGAATGGTGCAGGATTAATGATAGGTTTCGGTCCCGGTGCAGGAGCCGGCTGTACCGGTTTAGGAGCCGGTTTGGGAGCCGCCGGGCGCGGCGTAACTTTTGAGCCGGGCATCTTGATAGGCGCCTGTCCGGTCAGTACCGGGTTCTTCCCGTTAAAGCCGGTTGCTATCACGGTTACGCGGATCTCGTCATCCAGTTTTTCGTCGATGACCGCGCCAAAGATAATATTGGCGTCCGGATCCACGGCTTCCGTAATGATGTTCGACGCTTCCGTAACGTCAAACAGGGACAGATCCTTGCCGCCGGTAATATTGAACAGTACGCCCCGGGCCCCTTCGATGGATGCTTCCAGCAACGGGCTCTTGATGGCCGCTTCCGCAGCTGCCACTGCGCCGTTTTCGCCTTTGGCGGTACCAATCCCCATTAAAGCGGATCCTGCATTGGACATAATGGTCTTTACGTCCGCGAAGTCGGCGTTGATCAGACCGGGAACGGAAATCAAATCGGAAATGCCCTGAACGCCCTGACGAAGCACATCGTCAGCAATGCGGAACGCGTCCAGCATGCTGGTCCTGCGGTCGATGACCTGCAGCAGGCGGTCATTGGGAATGGTAATCAGCGTATCTACACGGTCTTTTAAATTCACGATACCGGCTTCCGCCTGGTTCATCCGGCGTTTGCCTTCAAAGGAAAACGGCTTGGTCACTACGCCGACAGTCAGCGCGCCGGCTTCCCGTGCGCATTCCGCCACGATGGGAGCCGCGCCGGTTCCCGTGCCGCCGCCCATACCTGCGGTCACGAAGACCATGTCCGCGCCACGCAACTGTTCAACCAGGAGTTCTCTGGATTCTTCCGCGGCCTTTTGCCCGATTTCCGGATTGGCGCCTGCGCCCAAACCTTTGGTCAGCTTTTCCCCGATCTGGATACGGTTCTGCGCTTTGGAGAGCAGCAGAGCCTGGGCATCGCAGTTAATCGCGATAAACTCCACGCCCTGCAGCCCGGAGGTGATCATGCGGTTTACCGCGTTATTACCACCGCCGCCTACACCAACGACTTTGATCTTCGCCAGCGTTTCCGGAGTGATGCCGGAATCGGCCGGATTATTCATGATATCTTCAAACATATTCGGTATCCCCCTACTTAATAATACTACCTGTTGTTATTATACCATCCAATTCAAAAATAAAAAAGCACATTATGTAAAAGCTGAAAAGAAATTCTTTATAAAAAGTATTTTTTCCTGCTTCACTTTACGGAGTTCAAACATATTTCATAATTATTCTTATTTTTTCAGGTACAACCGGCGGATAATAGCCAGATTGTTAAAAATCCGCATGCCCAATACCAGGATTACAATCAGGTAGAAGTCGATATCCATCTTGATTCCTGCGTAACAGAAAAACACCGCCAGGAGAATGTTGACAACGAAACCGGAAATGAACACCTGGTTATCGTATTCGCCCTCCATCGCCGCCCGTAGTCCTCCGAAAGCGGTATCCAGTCCCGCCATCAGCGCCACGGAAAAATAGGGCGCGTAAATTTTAGGTATAAAGCCCGGGGTCAGAACACCTCCGACAATGCCAAAAATCAGGCCGATAATTGCATAAATCATTGGGCACCTCCGGCATTCTTCTGCGAGGCCTGCCGGCCTTCGGATTTTTCTGCATCTGCGCCAGGTTTATTCTCAGAAGTTCCTTCGTCAACCGTTGCGGGCCGGCCCGCTTCCTTCTTTTCTTCTTCGGACACCGGTTTGGCAAACTCAAAAGTCCGGTTTCCTTTAAACGCGGGAACCCTGACTTTATCTGACTGTACGACATCCGCCCTGATGCCCCAGAATTTAAAGTTTTCAATCACGCCGCCGCGCAATTTCAGGGAACTATCCAGTGTCTGGGGGTTACCGATGGCCGAAATGACAAAAGGCGCTGCCAGCCTTCTCTCATTGACAAGGACTGTGGGACCGACACAGCGGATTTCGCTGGAACCGATCAGCCGCTGCCCGTTCAGGGAAATTGCTTCCGCCCCGGCGGCGCGCAATTCATTTACCACACGCAGCAGATCTTCATCATGGATGATATAAAGATTTTTGTTTTCCCCGGCTTTGGCAGCCTGTTTGCTGTCATCAAGGGTAAAGATGATCCCCTTTCCTTCCATTTCCGTCTCGCCCGCCCGGGCTTTCAGGTCGTCCATCTCTTTCTGCGCCGCGCCGGATATACGGCCTGCCCTGTACTCGTCCAGTTCTTTTGCCAGCTTATCCCTGTCAGCCTGCACTTCCTTCAGGCGGACCGTTAAATCTTCCGCGCGCTGTATCGCCAGGTTCTGATACTGATTATGTGATCTCAGCTGCATAGTGATCATATAGCCCAAAATAATACATACCAGAAATATTAATATTCTGGTATGCTTATTTTTTACTGTCATCATCTGTAATTCCTCTTTTCTGCAACCTGCTCCGTCAACAGGCATATCTGCAGTTTTTGCTCTCCTGTATATTTAATATAATAATACAAATCATGGATTTGGGCAATCAGCGGTTTTACTTTATTGTTCCTGCTGCCTCAGGCGGACAAAGGGCTTGCTGTACTGCAGGTCCATATACTCGATCTGTACCTTTTTCCCTTTCATCTCGTTAAAGACAGTCATGAACAGTTCCGCTTTCCCCGCCAGTTCGTTGACAGAGCCCAAAATAACCGGAAAGCCGTACCGCATGTGTACGATAAGTTTCTTTTCCGCATCCACGCTCAGGTCCGCAATCTGTTCCTTTGCGTCCGGCTGCAGCTTATCCATAAATTTCAACACTTCCCGGATCATATCGTTCTGCAGGATGTCCCCGATAAACGCATTACCGCAGGCAACGCCTGCCAGACGGGGAATGGACGCGTCTTTGATTCCGTCTGTCATTTCCATGACCAGCGCCGTCTTATCAAGCTTGGCATAATTGCCGTAGTCCGTTATTACATATAAAACGGGGTTCCGTTCTTTGATATACACATTCAGCACAGAAGGAAAATCATAATGGGCTTCCGCGCTCTCCACTCTCACATCCCCCTGCAGCGCCGTCACTATTTTGTTTTTGGAAACCAGGAACAGATTGACCGGTTTCCTGACGCCTGCCATCTGCAATATCTTTTCCCGGGTGAACTGTTTGCTTCCATGAATCACAATATCCCCATAGGCAAAGTCCGGCCGGTGCACATATTTCCAGCCGGCAACCACAAGAGCGGCAAAAAGCAGCAGGCCTAGAAGCCATACTATATCATTCAGCCGTTTGCGGCGATGGTCTGCCTGCAATCTTTCCTGAGAAGATCCCATACTCAAAGCCTCCGGGAAATGCGTATAATTTCCTTACAGATGCGCTGTTTCCAATATCATTTCACATAAGTCGCCAAAATCCGTACCTTCCGCCCTGGCAGCGTCCGGCACCAGGCTGGTAGGCGTCATGCCGGGAACTGTATTCATCTCCAGCACATAACATTTGCCGTTTTTGTCGACCATACAATCCGTACGGGCCACTCCGGCACACCCCAATACTTCAAAAGCCCTCACGGAAATATCTTTCAGTGTCCGGGTAATCTCGTCCGGCAACGGCGCCGGCACCAGATGGTCCACACCGCCCACCGAATACTTGGCATTAAAATCGTACCATTCCGCGTGGGGATGGATCAGAATCACAGGCCAGACTTTCACGGAACCGTCTTTTAAGCGCATCATGCATACAGAGGTTTCCTGTCCGGCGATATACTCCTCCACCAGCACTTCTTCATCATATTGAAATGCATCGTCCAATGCTTTCTGAAGACCGGAAATCTCCTTTTCGATGGTAACGCCCAGCGAACTCCCCTGGGATACAGGTTTTACAACCACCGGCAGGGAAAATTTATCCGTGATGGCTTTGATCATATCCTGTTTTCCCCGGTCCCGGCGATGCAGGAAAATATAATCCGGCGTGGGTATGTTGCTGCCCAGGAATACCCGTTTGGCAGTCAGTTTGTTCATGCTTACGGAACTGGCCAGAACCCCGGAACCTGTATAGGGAATCCCCATCATCTCCAATGCGCTCTGCAGTCTTCCGTCTTCGCCGTATAAGCCGTGCACGGCAATCACTACCACGTCCGCGCCGCTTTCCTTTACCTGTTCGGAAAAATTATGCGGCACAAGACGGATTTCCTTCACGTTATACCCTTTATCCCGCAGCGCTTCCGCCATAGCGTGGCCCGTGGACAGGGATATCTGTTCTTCCGCCGAAGGACCGCCCATCACGACGGCCACTGTTTTGTCTTTATCCATATTATGTCCCCACTTTATTTTTCCACTTGCCTGAACTCTTTTACCAGTTCTTCACCGATCCGGAACACATCCCCGGCCCCCATGGTGATGACCAGGTCGCCTTCTTTGCAGTTTTTAAAGAGATGTTCTTCCACTCTGGAAAAACTGTCAATATACATAATGTCCTGCCCCGTAGTGACTTTTATGGATTCCGCCAGCCCCCTGCCGCTGACACCGGGAACCGGAGCCTCGCCGGCAGAATAAATATGAGTCAGAATCAGTTTGTCACAGTTAGTAAAGCATTTGCAGAACTCTTCGTATAACAGCTTCGTCCGGCTGTACCGGTGGGGCTGGAATACGCATACGATCCGCTTTGCCCCGGTTTCTTTCGCTGCCTGCAGCGTTGCCATGATCTCGGTAGGATGGTGCGCATAATCGTCCACGATCCAGATCCCGTTTTCCTTGCCTTTTGTTTCAAAACGGCGTTTGGCTCCGGAGAATTTTGCCAGTGCAGCCACGCTGATCTCCGGCGAGATCCCCATCAGGGAGGCAGCTGCAAAAGCCCCCAGCGAATTCAGCACATTATGCCTGCCCGGCACGATCAGATGTACAGAAATCAGTTTCGCTCCCCCGTGATACAGGTCATAGTCAGTACCTTCCACACTGTGCCGGATATTCTTTGCGCAAAAATCACAGTCCTCTGTCAAACCATAGGTAATAAAAGGGAGTTCCGTTTCTTCCGACAGGCGGCGCACTTTTTCGTTATCCAGGCACAGAACAGCTGTCCCACCGTCTCTCATGTGGGAAAGATATTCTTTAAAGGCCTGATAAATATTCTCTTCCGTCCCGTAATGGTCCAGATGGTCATCTTCAATATTGGTAATAACAGGAATAAACGGGGTAAATTTTAAGAATGAGCCGTCGCTTTCGTCCGCCTCCGCCACGACCCATTCGCTTTCACCGTTTCGCGCATTCCCCCCCAGCGCCGTCACATCACCGCCAATCACAACCGTCGGATCGATACCCGCTTCGGCCGCAATTACACCTATCATGGCGCTGGTTGTGGTTTTTCCGTGGGCGCCCGCTACAGCGACCCCTTTTGTTCCCTCGCCGTTCAGAAGCGCCATCAGCACATCGCTGCGGTGTAAAACAGGAATATTCTTCTTACGGGCAGCAACCAGTTCCGGATTTGTTTTGGGAATGGCAGAGGAAACAACCACGGCCTCTGCTCCCTCAATCTGGCAATCATCATGCCCCATATAGACCAAAGCACCCGCTTCCGCCAGCTCATAGGCCATATGCCCGGCCTGCAGATCAGAGCCTGTCACATCAAAGCCGCGTTTTACCAGCACATAAGCCAACGCGCTCATACCGGCTCCTCCAATACCGATAAAGTGGATATGTCTGTACTTGTCCAACATCTGCTTTACCTCCGCCTCTTCCGGGTTCCCTTATATTATTCCGTGCCGGCCGTTCTGCCAGATCTTCCGGCACGTAGTTATGCTGTCAGGGCTCCCTTGTATTTATCAAAGCTGTTGCCTGTTTTGCTATCTCCATAGCGGCTTCCGGCCGTCCGGCCTTCGCCGCAGCCTGCTGCATCTGCCGCAGTTCTTTATCGTGAAGCAGCAGACGCTCAACCTTTTCGTGAAGAGCCTCTCCTGTCAGTTCCCTGTCTAAAATCACCTGTGCCGCGCCGGCTGATTCCAGCGCCCTGGCATTGAATTCCTGATGGTTTCCCGTTGCATACGGGAACGGTACCAGGATAGACGGAATCCCTTTTGCCGTCAGTTCCGCAAGACCGATAGCACCGGCGCGAAATACCGCAAGATCGGCTGCCGCCAGCGCCATGGGCATATCGTACAAATAAGGAGATACGTGGATATTCGGTTTAAAGCCCCCCGCTTCCTCAACCTGTTTCATATAGGCTTCGTAATTATTTTTTCCGGTGGCGTGCAGTATCTGCACATCGTCCCTCCCGGAAAGGTCCTTTTCCAACCGGAACGCGGCTTTATTGATGGAAGCGGCACCCAGACTGCCACCGGCGATCAGGATAGTCTTTTTATTCACATCCAGTTGGAAGAACTTCAGCGCTTCCCAGCGGGTATGGCTTAAAATTTCTTCCCGGACCGGATTGCCTGTAAAAACCTTTTGAGCTTTTCCCTTAAAATATTTGCCCGCTTCTTTATATCCTAGAAATATTTTTTTGACAAAATGAGACAATATCTTGTTGGTCACTCCCGGCAGGGCGTTCTGCTCCTGTACACAGGACGGGATTCCCTGCATAGCCGCCAGAAATACGACAGGTCCGCATACATAACCGCCCGTGCCGATGACCAGGTCCGGTTTATGGACTGCCAGCAGTTTTTTTGCGTCTCCGAGACCGGTGAACAGCTTATATACCGAGCGGAACGTGTCCACGCCCAGGCTCCGCCTGAACCCCTGCACATCGATAAAATCAATGGGATAACCCGCCCGGGGCACCAGATCTTTTTCCAGCCCGTGGGCAGTACCCACAAAACGTATCTCCGCTTCCGGATAAAGTTTTTTGATTGTATCCGCAATGGTAAGCGCCGGATAGATGTGTCCTCCGGTACCGCCGCCGGATACGATGATCTTCATCTGATTCTGATCTCCATTCTGCTTTTTTATTTCAGTTCGTGCACCAGTTTCTTAAAATAACGTCCCCGTTCACCCATGTCGTGAAACATGTCGAAGGAGGAACAGGCCGGAGACAGCAGCACCACCTGGGGGGCTTTCGCCCTGGCATAAGCCGTGTCAACTGCATCTTTAAAAGAGTCCGCTATAACTATATTCTCAACACCGGCCGCCGTGGCAGCCTTGTAAAACCGTTCCTTTGCCTCGCCCAGAAGAATCAGCAGGTCTGTTTTCTCCCGGATCAGGTTCATCATGGGTTCCAGCGGGGTCATCTTGTCATGGCCGCCCGCCAGCAGGATGATATGTCCGCTGGGAAACGCTTCCAGCGCTTTGATCACAGAATCCGTATTAGTCGCCTTGGAATCATTATAGTACGGGACGCCGTGAATTGTCGTCACGTATTCGATACGGTGTTCCACACCCTTAAACCCCAGCAGGGTCTCCCGCATTTTTTCCGGAGCCACTCCTGCAAAAAAGCCGCAGGCAATGGCTGCCAGTACGTTCTCTTCATTGTGGGCGCCAAAAATCTGCAGTTCGTCCTTGTGGCAGATTTCTTTCACCGTATTCTTCCATCTGATGAAGAAACTGCCGTCTTTCATATATACGCCTTCCGGCAAGGCCGCCTTGCGGCTGAAATAGCACAATGTGCCTTTCGAATATTTCCCCCAGGTTCGGACTTCCGGATCGTCATAATTCAAAACTGTAATCTGTCTGGCTGTCTGATTAATGAAAATATTCCGTTTACAACGGGCGTATTCCTCCATGGTTTTGTGGCGCTCCATGTGGTCCGGCGTAAGATTCAGGACCGCCGCCACATCCGGGCTGAACTCTTTGATGCCTTCCAGCTGGTAACTGGAAACTTCCGCTGCTACCCAGCTGTTCTTATCCAGCCCTTTTACTTCCCTGGAAAGGGCCCGGCCGATATTGCCGCCCACCGCAGTCTTTACCGGCAGCGTCTTCAGCATTTCGCCGACAAGTGTCGTTGTGGTGGTTTTTCCGTTGGTTCCGGTGATAGCCACCATATGTCCGGCATAATTGCGCCAGGCCAGTTCGATTTCGCCGATGACCTCGATGCCGTTTTCGCGGGCTTTCTGTAACTCCGGAAGGTTCCCGGGCACCGCCGGCGATAATACGACCTGCTGCACCCGCCCCAATGTCTCCGCGAGGTTTCCGCAGACAAATCCTCCTCCATGACGCGCCAGCGACTCTTCTAATTCAGGCTCCAGCTTTTTCGGGGTATCATCATACAGATAAACCGTCCTGCCCTGCTCTGCCAGTTCCGCTGCCGCGCCTTTACCGCTGATACCGGCGCCAAATACCATTACATTTTGAATACCGGACATATTACATGCCACCCTTTCCCAGGAACCACAGCCCTAAGCCGGCCAGACAGAAAACACAGCTTGCCAGCGTAAACACTGTCACGACTTTTGTTTCTTTCCATCCGCCCAGTTCAAAGTGATGATGGATCGGCGTCATACGGAAGACGCGTTTTCCCCCTGTATGTTTAAAATATGCAACCTGGATAATAACAGACAATGCTTCCAATACATACATTCCGCCTATAATAACCAGCAGAATCTCTGTATGGGTCAGCAGAGCCAGCGCCGCTACTGCGCCGCCTAAAGCCAGGGAGCCCGTGTCTCCCATAAAGACTTTTGCAGGATGATGGTTCCAGACAAGAAACCCCAGACAGCTTCCCAAAACAGCCGCGGCAAGCAGGCACAAATCCCCTTCGCCTGCCTGCCAGGATATACACGCATAGGCAGCCATAACCGGTATACTGACACTGGAAACCAGTCCGTCCAGTCCGTCCGTCAGGTTCACCGCATTCGTGGTTCCCACCAGAAGAAGCAGTACCAATACGTAATACAGCCAGCCCATATGGACAGTAACAGAAGTTCCCGGAATCCACAAATCCGTACCGGATGCTCCCGCGTGCTGCTCCACATAATAAATATACGCCATTGCCAGCGCAATCTGAAGGGCCAGCTTCTGCTTTGCCGTAAGCCCCAGATTCCGTTTCATCACGACCTTGATATAATCGTCAAGAAAGCCTATCAGCGCATGGCCGAAGGTCAGTACAAAAGCAATGATGATCAGCGGTGTAAAACGGTTCCATACCACCATGGCCACAAACAGCCCGCACAGCATCATAATGCCCCCCATGGTGGGCGTACCGCTTTTTTTCATATGGCTGGCCGGGCCTACATCACGAATACTCTGCCCAAACTTCAATTTATGTAAGACCGGAATCAGCACCGGTCCCAACGCTGCGCATACGATCAGGGACGTCAGCAGCGCCCCTGCGACCTGCATGCCCGTTACATCCATACTGTGCACCAGACTTTCCTGATTTATTCGGAATACGCCAGAATATCCTGCATTTCCAAACAACGTCACTAACTAAACTTACAATGCTCTTTACTTTTTGAAAACCAAATCGATGATTTCGGACACCTGCATGGAATGGGAACCTTTCAGCAGGACAATATCACCCGGCTGCAGGATTTCGGCTAACTTATCCGCCGCGCCCTGCCGGTCTGTAAAATGACAGGCTGCAACGCCTTCTGCAGCAGCCGCTTCCACAGCAGCTTTTGTCTCCGGCCCATACCCTAAAAGGATATCGGTTTTCGCTTTGGCCGCCATCAGCCCGACACTCTGATGTGCTTCCGCAGCCGTATCTCCCAGTTCCAGCATATCCGCCACCACCGCAATGGTACGACAGGGCGGCTGCGCGCTCTGTTTCAGCCTGGCCAGCGTGGCAAAGGCCGCTTCCATGGAAGCGGGGCTGGCGTTATACGCATCATTGATCACGGTATAACTGCCAAAATGCAGCAGTTCCTGCCGGCTTCCAGTCAGCACCGCCCCCTGCAATGCAGTTTTTATATTATTTAATTGTACACCAAAATGCATGCCCACTGCAATAGCAGATAACGCATTCATTACATTATGTTCGCCGATTTGCGGGATAAAAAACTCTGCAGATCCGTCTGCCGTTTTGCAGACAAAACGGCTTCCCTCTGCGGTAATTTCCACATTCTCTGCCCGCACATCATCCGCTTCGGTGAGCCCGAACCAGCTAACACCGGTATGGAGTTTCTTCTCCATGGCCCGCACTCTGGGCAAATCCCCGTTTAGCACAGCAAACCCATCGGCAGGCAGGTCTTCCAGGATTTCACTTTTCGCTTTGGCAATATTATCCAGGCTTCCCAGTTCACCAACGTGGGTGGATCCTACATTAGAAATAACTGCCACATCCGGGCAGGCAATGGCGCACATGGCTTTAATCTGGCCTAACCCGCGCATCCCCATTTCCACCACCGCGATTTCCGTATCCGGCTGAATGCTTAATAACGTGCGGGGCAGGCCGATCTCATTGTTGAAATTCGCCTGGGTCTTCACTACGCGATACCGGGAAGAAAGCGCCGTTGCTATCATATCCTTGGTCGATGTTTTCCCGTTGGAACCGGTAACTGCCACGACTTTCAGATTGGGGAATTTCATACGGTACGCGTGGGCGATGTCCTGATAGCCTTTTAAAGTGTCTTTTACATAAATGACAGGAATCCCTTCCACGTCTACCTTCCGGGATGCAAGGATGCCCGCCGCGCCGTTTTCCGCCGCTTTTCCCGCATAGGCGTGGCCGTCAAAGTTCTCGCCTTTTAAGGCAATAAACAGCTCCCCGTTTTTTATGGTGCGAGTATCCGTATTGATACCGGTAAAATCCGGATTACCGGAAAAATCGCATTTGCCGCCCGTAGCAGCTACAATTTCCTGTAATGTAATCATGCTTTCTTTCCTTTCCAGTACTCTTCCACCACTTCTTTATCGTCAAAATGGATTGTCCTGTCTTTCAGTATCTGATAGTTTTCATGGCCTTTTCCGGCAATCATGATTACATCCTGATTTCCTGCATGGGCCAGCGCATAATGAATGGCTTCCTTCCTGTCGGCTATCCGTGTTATCGTTTTCCCCTCCGGCACCGGTTTTAAAGCCACTTCGATCTGATCGATTATTTTTTCCGGGTCTTCGCTGCGGGGGTTATCTGAAGTAACAACCACGTCGTCCGCCAATTGCAGGGCAATACTGCCCATGATGGGGCGCTTCTTGTTGTCCCGGTCGCCGCCGCAGCCGAAAACCGCCCACAGGCGTCCTTTGGTAATCAGGCGCGCCGTATTCAGAACGTTTTCCAGTCCATCCGGCGTGTGGGCATAATCCACGATTACCGTGTACGGCTGGCCTGCTTCCACCAGCTGGAACCGCCCCGGCACCCCGGCAAAACCGTTCAGCACCTTTTCGATTTCCGCCTTGTCGATTTTTTCTGCCAGCAGGGCGCCCACGGCGCACATTACGTTGTAAACATTGAACTTACCGGTAATATTTAAATGCAGATCCATATCCCCCGCCGGCGTGTGCAGGCACAGGTGCATACCCTTGGCACCTACTTCATAAGCAAGCGGATAAATATCGTTCTCTTTTCCCATACCGTAAGTAAGATAAGCCGCTTTCGTCCGCGCTTCTATAACCTTACTGGCCGGTTCGTCCGCATTAAACACCGCCGTCTTGTTTGGTTTTTCCCCGTCCGCCAGATGTTCAAACAGCAGGCTCTTGGCATCCCGGTAGGCTTCCATGGTTTTGTGGAAATCCAGGTGGTCTTCCGTGATATTGGTCAGCACCGCCGTGTCGTATTCGATACCGGCCACACGTTTCAACGCAAGCGCATGGGAGGACACCTCCATCACCACATACCGGCAGCCCGCTTCTTTCATGCGATACAGGAACTTCTGCAGATCTACCACGTCCGGGGTAGTGTTATGGGATACTATGGACTCCTCGTCGATCAGCACGTTGATGGTGCCGATCATGCCACACTTAAATCCGGCGCTTTTTAACACCTGCCGGATGATGTTTGTACTGGTGGTTTTACCGTTGGTCCCGGTCACGCCGATCATACGCATGGTCTTACCGGGATAATCAAAAAAGAACGGCGCGATGATTTCCATTGCTTCGCGCACATCCTTAACCTGCAGCAGTGTTAAGCCTTCCGGAATTACAGCAGGAACATCTTCCACCAGGGCCGCTGCCGCCCCGGCTTCTGCCGCCTTTCCCAGAAATCTGTGGCCGTCCACATGGGCTCCCTTTAAAGCGATGAACAGACTTCCCTGCTGTACAATGCGGGAATCTGCCGTAATATCCGTCACTGTTTTATTCGTTGTACCGATTACATTTACTCCGGACAGCAACTCAGTCAGCTGTTGTAATTTTTTCTGCATAGCACACTCCCCCTTAAATTGAAATGGCAGCCCGGAAAGGCTGCCTCTCAAAATTCTTTTTTCTTTCTTACGCAAAATTTTAAAAGGCTACGGTAAGTTCAAGACCTGTTACTGTCTTCTCTTAACAATAACCTACTGACTGACGGCTTTGACATAAATATTGCTGCGGGCCACTTTCATTCCCAACTGCTTCTCTGCGATTGAGGTGATCCGTTCAGGCCCTTTCAGCTGATCCACCTCTATTTTCAGTTCGGCATTCCTGGCTATCAGCTGGGATTCCTGGGTTTGCAGTTTGATCAGATGGTTGCCCGCACTCACCAGAGCGGCGCTGCGCATAACCGTAGCGAAATACATTGCCAGCACCAGCCCCACTGTAACAAACAAACGGCGGCGGAACAGTTTATAGTTGGCCTTACGGATGCGCTGGCGGCGCTGTTCCAGTTCATTAAGTTCCCGGAGCCGCTCCTGCTCCGACTGCGACCATTGTTCTTCGTAATTGTATTTTCTAGCTAACATATGCTCTTTCCTGCCTTTTATATAATACTTCTATCCGAAGGTTTATCCTTTGTTGCTTATTCCGGTTATAACTTTTCCGCGAAACGCAGCCTTGCGCTTCGTGCCCTTGGGTTCACAGCAACTTCCGCGTCCCCGGGAACCAGACTGCCCGGTTTGCCAATCAGCGGTTTTCTGCCACAGACACAAGGCATATGCGGAGGACAGATGCACCCTCTTGCCAGCCGGACCAGTTTCTGCTTTATGATCCGGTCCTCCAGCGACTGGAAAGTGATGATGCCGATACGCCCGCCAGGCCGTAACGCGTTCACCGCATCTTCCACCACCTGGTCAAGGATATTCAGTTCATCATTCACTTCAATCCGCAGGGCCTGAAAGGTTCTCTTTGCCGGATGGGGGCCGTCTTTACGGGCTCCTTTAGGGATTGCCTTTTTGATAACTTCTACCAGTTCACCGGTAGTATGCAGCGGCTTTTTCTGCCGCTCCTCTACAATAAATTGAGCAATCCGTTTCGCCCACCGTTCTTCCCCATACCGCCAGATCAGTCCGGCCAGTTCCGCTTCGCTGTACGTATTCACGATAGCATCCGCGGTCAGCGCGCCTTCCTGATTCATCCGCATATCCAGCGGGCCTTCATGCATGTAGGAAAAGCCCCGTTCCGGCGTATCCAGCTGATAGGAAGAAACTCCCAGATCGAACAGGATGCCAGTAACCTTTTCTACGTTCAGCTTATGCAATACGTTCTTCAATTCCTTAAAGTTAGACCTTATGATATCTACCCTGCACTGCGCGTCTTTCAACCGTTCTTTTGCCGCAGCCAGCGCGTCATCGTCCTGATCGATACCGACCAGCCGCCCTTTCTCCGACAGGTGCGCAACAATTGCAGAAGAATGTCCCGCCCCGCCCAGCGTACAGTCCACATAAATGCCGTCCGGATCCGTAACCAGCCAGTCTATACATTCTTTCAGAAGAACACTTACATGAGCAAATTCCATATGCGCCTCATCAAATGTCCAGATTCAGGTCATCCAGGCCTTCCTCTATCATCTGTTCCGCAGCTGCATTCCGAGCCTGCCACTGCTCTGCAGACCAGATTTCCGCCTTGTCACCTACACCGACTATCACGGTATCCTTATTGATACCTGCGTGTTCCCGCAGGCTGGCACTCAGGAGCACGCGCCCCTGCTTATCGCAGGAAAATTCATCCGCGCCGGAGAAGAAAAATCGTTTAATGTCCCGGTTCTTTTTCTGCCCCATGGACAGCGCGTTCAACTTATCCGAAAACAGTTTCCACTGTTCTTCATCATATATCATCAGACAGTGATCAAAGCCTTTGCTGATGAAAAAGCGCTTTCCCAAAACATCCCGTAATTTGGCAGGAATGAAGAGACGACCCTTGTCGTCCAGAGAATGCCGGTATTCTCCCAGGAACATTTTCTTCACCCCTTTACCCCACATTTCACCACTTTTCACCATTATACAGGCATTTCTCTTATTTTGCAATACTAATATTGATGTTTTTTGAAAAAACAATGAATTTTTATTTCCTGTCTTTTCCTTTTCATACAACAATGCTATAATATCACTGCAATAATAATTTTACGAGGTGAACAATATGGAAGTAAAAGATGTTAAAAACACTGCTGACGTGATTACGGCAGACACCAATATTATCGAAGCCGTTCAGGCGCATCCGGAGATCATGCAGGTTTTTGCCGATTACGGTCTGGGCTGCATCGGCTGTATGGCCGCTCAGTTCGAAACCATCGGCGAAGGTGCCGGCGCTCACGGACTGGATGTGCCCGCCCTGATCAAAGATATCAATGAATGCATCAAAGCGAACGCGGCAAAATAACGCAATACACAGCAACACAAAAGTGGCTGTACCTTTTCAGGTACAGCCACTTTTACTGTTGGAACTAATGTGCAAAATACTTAGCGGCCTGCCATTTCTGGCCAGCTGCTTTTGTATGCCGAACTGTTACGGGTTCATCTTTTCACTTCTTCCCCTGTCCTGCAGTTCTTTCCATAACTGCCCTGCCGTTTTCCGCAGTACCGGATGTACCGCATCCGGCGCAATCTGTACCAGCGGACGCAACACAAAATCCCGGTTCTGCATGTCCGGATGGGGAACTTGTAAATCAGGCAAATCAATAATCCGCTGATCATACAACAACAGATCCAGGTCAATATTCCGTTCGCCCCAGCGACGGATACGCTTCCTTCCCATCTCCTGTTCGACCTGCAATAAAACCCGCAGCAGTTCCGTGGGAGAATTGTCAGTTTTTATTTCTGCGACCGCATTCAGAAAATCCGGCTGGTCTGTTACGCCATAAGGGCTGGTCACCAAAAAATCAGAAACCTTGCAGATGGTTACGCCTTTTTTGGTTAACCGTTGCAGGGCTTCTTTCATATTATTCTCTTTGTCGCCCAGATTGCTTCCCAACGCAATATAAATTGCCATTTTACACCTTCCGGATTGCTTCCAGCATATGGATCAGCCGCACGTTTTCCTGAACGTCATGCACGCGTACCAGGCTGGCGCCGGCATATACAGCAGCAGCTGTAACCGCCAGTGTTCCCTCCAGCCGTTCTTCCGGCGGAAGGGACTGTTTTACTCCCAGCACATTACCTATAGTAGTCTTACGTGATGCCGCCATTAAGACAGGATACGCATTTACGGTAAGGGCATTCAGATTTTGAATCAGCCGTAAGTTCTGTTCATCGTTTTTGGCAAAACCGATGCCCGGGTCCAGAATGATTTTATCCGGACCAATCTGACGCTCCTGCAAAAGTACGGCCCTGTCCAACAGATATTCCGTAACTTCCTGCACTACGTTTTTATATTCACACTTCTGCTGCATGTCTTTCGAAGAGCCTTTTCGATGCATTAAAATGATGGGGGCTTTCGTTTCCGCCACCACATCAGGCATAGCATCGTCTGCAGTCATGGCGCTGATATCATTGATGATATCGGCCCCGTAGTCCAGGGCGTCCTTTGCCAGCGAAGAACGGTAAGTATCCACGGAAATAACAGTTTCCGGGAATTTCTTTTTGACAGCGCGGATTGCAGGTAATACCCTTTCCCGTTCTTCCTCCGCCGTAACCGGGGCACTGCCGGGCCGGGTGGACTCCCCTCCTATATCAAGCACTGCAGCGCCTTCGCACAGCATTTGTTCAGCCTGTTCCAATACGGCGTCGATACCGTTCCTCCGCGAATCAGCATAAAAAGAATCCGGTGTCACGTTGATGATGCCCATAACTTTTACAGAATCGTAGCGCAGCACGCGCCCGTCTGACAGCAACGTGCATTTGGGAACAGCTAAAAGATACCGTTCCAGTTCTGCCACAATATCCGGAATACCGAAATAAGGCATCTGTTTCAGCTTGTATACCAATGTTTTATAATGCTTCTCATTACCCAGCAGCAAAATGTCCACACGGGGAACCGAGCAGGTAATGGTGGTACCGGGTGTAGCGCAGTCCCCTCCTGCTGCCAGCATCTCCTGCTTGATGATATTGGCAGCCGGAGTCCGCACGTGCAGAACCTTTAACGGCGTAATCTTTCCTTTCCCCAGCATAATCGCAACGCTGGGTTTGTATACGCCCAGATGTTCCAGTTCATAACGCAGCGCGTCCTGATTTATTTCGTACAGCATCATTTCCACCCTTTTTCCACGCAGGCAAACGCATTATGATTGTGAATACTTTCAAAGCTCTTTACGGTAGCGCGGTACCAGGTAATCCGCGGATCCGCCTCCAGGCGCAGGGCAATCTCCCGCACCGCGTCCTCCACAAAGCGGGGGTTCTCATAAGCTTCTTCCGTCACATACTTTTCATCAGGACGCTTCAACAGTCCGTATACCGGAGCGCTGGCGCCCGCATCGGCAATCTCCGCCAGTTCTTCGATCCAGACAAACTCGTCGGCTTCAATTTCCAGCGAAGCCACCGCCCGCTGATTATGGGCGCCGTATACACTGATTTCTTTCGAGCAGGGGCACAGAGTCTGAATCGGAACCTGTACCTCCACTTTCTGTGTAAAATGAGTCCCTTTTTCCATCGTATACACGCAGTTAAGGTCCATGACAGAAGCAAGACCGCTCACCGGCGCTTCCTTTTGAATAAAGTAAGGAAATTCCAGTTTCAGAAACGCCCGGTCTGCCAGCAGGCTTTCCTTCAGATCATCCAGCACCTCTTCCAGCGCCGAAAGGTTCACTATATCCAGTTTCTGCAGACACTGGACAAAGCGGCTCATATGCGTACCCCGCAGGTCTTTAGGCAGGTCCACCGCCACGGATACCGTGGCCACTGTATGCTGTTCCCCCTTCTGCCGGTCCCGCAGGACCAGGGGCCAGCGCAAATCACTGATGCCTACATGCTTCAGCGGAATGTTGCGACTGTCCTGTTCAGACTGTACGTCTTTCAAAAACTGTTTTTTCTCTTCCAGTGTTTCATTCAACATAATTCACCTTCGTAAAATTCGCCCCGGTAAATACAGCCGCTTGTCCGGGTCTCCCAGACCTCCACTTCGAACAGTCTCCGGTTTTCCGCATACAGCGGCTTTGCCAGCTGATTCCACACCCATATGGCAATATTCTCCGCGCTGGGATTGGGAATTACGTCGTTCAGCAGTTTGTGATCCAGCTTACGCAATACTTTCATCTGTACTATTTTTTTCAGCAGGGAATAGTCCAGTACCATTCCTTCCATGTCCGGGCGCCCGTCTACCTTCACCACCAGCTTATAAGTATGCCCGTGCAGATGCTCGCACTTCCCGTTATAACTGGGGAGATAATGGGCCGCGTCAAATTCAAACTCTTTTAAAACGATCATGGCGCCTCCTGTAACTGTTTAAACACGAAAATTCTTTCTTCATCCGTTAAAAATCAGAATATAAAAAAACGCTGCCTATTCATATTGTGAGTTCAGCTTTCCGGAATGAAACGTCGGAGTCAGGCTTAACCCGCCAAAATCCGGCTGCTGGCGGAAGGCTTCATATGCCACTACCGCCACTGCATTGGACAGGTTCAGACAGCGGGCTTTCGGATCCGGTATCATGGGGATGCGCAGGCACTGTTCCCGGTATTCTTCGTGAATCCAGTCCGGCAGCCCGGAGGTTTCCCTGCCGAAGATCAGCAGGCTGTCCGGCCCGTAATGCACCTCTGTGTAACCTTTGGCCGCCTTGCTCGTCAGAAAAAATTTCGGATTGTTTTTATATGCTTCAAATAAATCACGGATATCGTCCCAGTAATCAATATCCAGCAGGTGCCAGTAATCGAGCCCTGCCCGTTTCAGTTGCCGGTCGTCCGTTGAAAAACCCAACGGGCGGATCAGATGCAGGTGACAGCCCGTTACGGCACACAGGCGTACTACATTACCGGTGTTAGCCGGAATCTCCGGCTGGTATAAAACAATGTGCATATACAGATCAGGACCTCCGCTTATCTTTAATTCCGCTCTTTTTGTACTTCTTTGCCGCTTCTTCCCGCTCTTTCATTTTCTTCTCATACAGCTTTTCCAGTTCTTTCTGCTGCTTTTTATAATTATCCCACATTCCTTCCGGCTCTTTATCCTCACAGCGCAGCATCAGCTGATGTGTGTTGATAATCTTTTCCGCATATTCGCCACCCATGGCCCAGGTCCAGTTCAACCCGGACCACCTGGTAATGAGCCCTTTTTCCAGCCTCAGATTATGCGCTTTATCATAGCGGGGGTCTATGAGTTTCGTTTTTGGCAGGTCGTGACTGCTGTAGGCCAGCAGATGCTGGATGTGGGCCCGCACGCCCTCCTGCGGCGTTTTAAAAGCAGCCCCCTGGACACCGTTACCGATAGTCCCCAACCCGCAGAAATTGTGCTGCCAGGGTTCCACCGCGCCTCCGAAATTGAAATAGCCTGTCTCTAACAGCGCCTGGGATAACGCTATATCTGGACGAATTCCTTCCCGTTCTGCCTCCTCCCAGTACAAATCCACGATTTCACCTGCGCTGCAACCGATAGGCAGGTTCTTATTATTCACTGCGATCAGCTGGGCAGCCTGCTTTTTAGTAGCCTGGGCCTTGCCTCTGATCGTGATGTCTTTATAGCCTTTCGGCAAAATGTAAATGGCGTTCAGATTCCGTTTGGCCGCTGTGGTTTGTTTCGTTTTAACCCCGCTCTTCGTATCCGTTTTGTTTCCCTGAGATACCTGTGTCCCACTGTTCTTTTTATTTTTTATTTCCGTATTGCTGCCCTTGGCAGCTTTATTTTGCTTCGTATCATTCTTGTTTTGACCGGCGCCGGGAACAACTGCCCCCGGACGATCCCCCATTGTAACAACCGGTTTCCCTCCCCGGTTGGCAGAAGTGGTGTTAGCAGCCTGTCCCGGAACAGTAAGCAGCATCAACGCAACTGCCAACGCACAGGCCCTCTTCGTCATTTTTGTCATAGATTTGTTCTCCTGGCTCTTTTCGTGTTTCCCTGATTTGTATATTATGCCTGTTAATATATAATTATATTCCAAATTTCGTCTGTCTGTAAAGTTTTATCCTGATTTGAAATGTTTTCCGCTGTATCTGACAGAATGGCTTTGAATATGGTATAATAATATTATGAAATCATGTTATTATGATGTCAGAAATAATAAAAAGGAGGAATCATCATGTCTGCAGAATTCAAATTTATCCACCACGCCTGCTTTACCGTTACAGCCGGCGGCGAGACGCTGATCTGCGATCCTTTTATCGATGGCAACCCCATCCACGTTTCCATGGAAGACCTGAAAGTAGATTACATCTTCATTTCCCATGCTCACGGCGATCATCTGGGCTGTGCCTATGAACTTGCCAAACAGTGCGACGCTCTGATCATCACCACGGCGGAAATTGCCGGCCAGGCATCGGAAAATGGTTGCAAAGCGCATGCCATGCATGTGGGCGGAACTTACAAATTCCCATTCGGGAAAGTACGCGTTACTCCTGCTTTCCACGGCAGCGGTATTGCCGGCGGACATGCCTGCGGTTTCATCATCGATTTCCACGGTGTGAAGTTCTATTTTGCAGGCGATACCTCCCTCTTCGGCGATATGCAGCTGTTGCAGGATCTGGATCCGTTTAAATACGCTTTGCTGCCAATCGGCGGCAACTTCACCATGGATCCCCACGATGCTGCCAAAGCTGCCGCTTTCTTAAAAGCTCCGGTAGTCATCCCCATCCATTACAACACCTGGCCCGTCATCGCCCAGGATCCGGAAGCCTATAAGGCAGACGTAGAAAAGAATGTCCCCGGTACGCAGGTCGTTCTTGTTGACCCGGGCGACACACTGGAATGGGATTGATCCTTAATAGTTAAACACAGAAAAAACAGCGAGGGTAACTGAATTCACTCAGTTACCCTCGTTTTTAGTATGTTTTGAAACGTATTAGCCGGCGTCCCCTCACTTTTCCCGTTTCTTCAATACTTTCATAAGAATCGGCGAGAAGGAAGAGAGGATGCACAGGGCAATCAGTATCCAGCAAATGGGAGTGCTGAACAGGATGCTGATATCGTTACTGGACAGGGTGAGACTGCGGCGAAGGCCCCGTTCTCCTATAGGACCCAAAATCAGCGCAAGCACTACCGCTGCGGTGTTCAAATCCAGCTTCCGCATCAGATAACCGAAGAAGCCGAACAGGAACATGATACCCACTTCCACAAAACTGTTGTTGATAGCAAAGGACCCTACAACGCACAGCACGAATACGCATGGGATCAAAATGGCATCGGACAGACGGGAGATATGCGCGAACAGACGGCAGCCGCCCAGACCGATCAGCAGCATGAAGAACTGGGTAATTACGAAACCTGCAAAGAATGTGTAGGTCATTTCCGCGTATTTGGTAAACAGCTCCGGACCGGGCTGCAGACCCTGAATAATCAGACCGCCCATCAGTACGGCTGTTACCGATTCTCCGGGGATGCCCAGGGTCAGCGTGGGAATCAGCGAACCACCGGTTACCGCGTTGTTGGCTGCTTCTGACGCCGCTACACCCTCTATAGAACCTTTACCGAACTCGTCTTTACGTTTTGAAAACTTCTTTGCGGTATCGTACCCCAGGAAGCAGGCGATGGAAGCACCGGCGCCGGGCAGGATACCGATGATATTCCCGATGAGCCAGGAACGGATCACATGGGGGAATATCTGGGCCAGTTCTTTGGCCTTCAGGAATACGGAGTCTTCAAAGTCAATGACATTGCCCCGTTCTTTAATAGCCTTTTCAATCAGGATAAATACCTGGGACATGGAAAAAAGCCCAATCATGGCGCAGGTCACGTTGATGCCATTATACAGGGCATCAATACCGAACATGTATCGTTCCACCCCTTCCATGGGGTCCATGCCAATCGTAGACAACACCAGACCAAAAGCGCCGGACATCAGGCCTTTGACCATTGATCCGGACGTAACGCCCGCAATAATGGTAAGGCCGAACAGCGCCAGCCAGAAATATTCCGGGCTGCCGAATTTCATGGCCAGCTGGGCCAGAGCCGGAGCAAAAAAGTACAGGGAAATGCAGCTGAACAGACCGCCGAAGAAAGAGGCGGTACATGCAGTACCCAATGCTTTACCTGCTTTACCTTTCAGGGTCAGCTGATACCCGTCGATTGCCGTAGCCGCAGAAGCCGGCGTGCCGGGCGTATGAATCAGGATGGCGGAAATGGAACCGCCGAAAATTGCACCGCAGTAAATAGCGCCCAACATAATCAGGCCGGTCTCCGGTTTCATGCCGAAGGTCAGGGGCAGGAGCAATGCCACACCCATGGCCGCCGACAGACCCGGCATACAGCCGACCACGATCCCGATGGTCACACCGAGAATCATCATGCCCATGTTCATAGGGGAAAACACATGCAAAAAACCGGCGGCCATCAATCCTAATGTATTCACATCCATAAGTAACAGCCCCCCGTCTTACAAGAATTCGCCCAGTATTTCACCTTTGGGCAGCGGCACGTTCAGGAACCAGCCGAAGGTGAAATAGGTCAGGGCCAGCATGACAATCAGCACCATGGCCACATACTTCTTCGGGATTTGAAAATAATGCAGGCAAAACAGGATATAAACCAGAGAAGCCAGATAGAAGCCGAAGAAATACATCAGCACAAAAAAACCGATGAATGCGGCAAACATGGTCCAAAACTGTTTGGGCAGAAACCCTTTGAACGTTTCCGACACATCATTGACAACATGCCTGTCTTTCATATACTGCTGCACCATATCCCACAGACGGACGGTAGTAAGTAAAAACAGAAGTCCGATGACAAAATGGGGATAATGGCGGGCGCCTTCCGGGAACTTTTGTCTCTCATGCTGGAAAAAAGCGCAGAACAGATACATGAAGCCACAGATATAAAGATCGGTCCTTTTCATAAAAGCAACCTCGCGATCATAATAACAACTAACCTAACCAAAAACAAAGCCGGCCTGAAGCAACCGTCACACAGGCAGCCGCCTCAGCCGGCTTACGTTTTTACAGGATAACCTTAATACAGAGGAAAGAGAGGCTCTACCGGACCTCTTTCATCCCACATTAATCAGATTATTTATCGTATAACTTGGTAACTACGTTCTTGCAGAAATCCATCTGTTCCTTAATCAAAGCGCCCAGAGCCTTGCTGTCTTTGTAATCGGTAGCCATGCCGGCTTTCTGATGAGCTTCTTTAACCTTCGGATCGTCCATGGTCTTCTTCATAGCGGTTTCATAGAATTTGATGATATTTTCCGGAGTTCCCTTCGGAGCTACCAGAGCGCGGGCAGAACCGTACCATTTATTGTAATAACCCAGTTCGCCCAATGTCGGAACGTCTTTTAACTGCGGATCGCGTTTTTCAGCAAACAGGCCTAATACACGCAGTTCCGCTTTGTCGCCGTTGATCAGCTTGGCAATATCGGCCACTTTGGCGCAGGAGAAATCAACCTCGCCCTGGCGCAGAGCCAGCAGCTGGTCGGCCGTGCCGCCGTAAGGAACAGCCTTGTACTGGAATTTGGCAGACTGTGCCAGCAGCTGGGCCGCCGTATGGTTGGAAGCCTTTACGCCGTTAGTGGAAGCTTTCAGTTCACCGGGTTTTGCCTGTGCGTCGGCAACCAGTTCTTTCAGGGTCTTCCATTTTGCGTCTTTCTTAACTACAACTACGCCGGTCTCGGTCAAGTGGTTGCAGATGGGAACAATGCTCTGATCGTTAAACGGAGCATTGGGCTGGATAGCCAGCGTGGTATAAGTCGGGAGGTTGATGAAACCGATGGTATATCCGTCCGGTTTTGCCTTGGTCAGTTCAGTCCAGCCGATTTTGCCATCAGCACCAGGTTTGTTTTCAATAACCATGGTCTGGCCTACATAAGGTTTGGCATTGTTCAGCAGCAGGCGGGCGCCGGTGTCCGTGCCGGAACCGGCCTTATACGCGATAATGACCTTGACATCCTTCGTGGGTTTCCATTCCTTGTTGGCATCAGCAGCCTTTTTGTCACCGCCGCCGCCACCGCAACCCGTCATCAGGACAGATGCAGCTAACATCAGGGACCCAGCTACAGCAAGAAATTTTTTCATGAGTTTCTCCTCCTTCATTAAATTCAATTTTACAAAACTGTGCTCCCATCCAAAACGGTCCGGATGGGTGCAAAATTTCTGTACAACCGATATCTTAACTATACTACAACTCGAAAAAAGATTCAAGAAATATTTGCCCGGCGGAGAGAGGCAAAAACAGAATACGAAACTTATTATCAGACAGCCGGGAAAAAAGAAAAACACACCCTGTTGCGGTGTTCATTCCACAATACATGATGTGTTTCACCCGTTGCCCCGGCAACTGGAAAACCTAAGTAAACCAGTTCCCGGCTTTTTATCCAAAAATCGCAGAAGGGTTTATTGCTGCGGAGGTTCTTCCCTTTTCAGCCGTTCCAGCGCTTCACGGGCCGCCTGCTGTTCTGATTCCTTCTTGGTGCGGCCTTTCCCGCTGCCATATTCCATACCGTTGATAAAAACTCCTGAAGTAAAGATACGGTTATGCTCCGGACCTTCAAAATCCAGCATTTCGTATGCAATCTCATACTGGGCCTCATGCTGCAGCCGTTCCTGCAGCATGCTCTTATAATCCCCCACCACGAGCTGTCCGTTGCACACTGCGTTGATTTCTTCTTCCAAAAGTCCCAGCAGATACTGCTGTGCCGCCGCAAAGCCCTGGTCCAGATAATAAGCTCCCAGCACCGCTTCAAAAGCATCAGCCAGTATAGAGGGGCGTTTGTTCCCGCCGGAAGACAGTTCGCCGTTACCCATACGCAGATACTCCCCCAGTCCGATACGCTTCGCGCACTGATACAGCGAAGCCTCGCACACTACCTGGGCGCGCAGCTTGGTCATCCGGCCTTCATCAAAATGGGGAAAATGCTCAAACATATACGTACTGACAATAAGACCCAGGACCGAATCCCCCAGAAATTCCAGCCGCTCATTATGCTCGTTGTGAGGATAGTGCGGTGTTTCATGGGCAAAAGAAGTATGCGTCAAAGCCAGGTTCAGCAGCTCATAACGATGCATTGTGATGCCCAGCCCCGCACATAGTTCTTTCAGTTGTTCTTTTCGTTCATCACCACAGCAGGTCCGTTCTGTAGAATTTTTCATGGTCACTGTGCGCCTGTCTCTTATTCTTCGTACTTCCTGATCACGATAACCGCATTATGTCCGCCAAAGCCGAAGTTGCTGGACATGGCAGCCCGGACTTCCTGTTTCCTTGCTTCGTTGGGAACAAAATCCAGATCCATACCGTCTTCCGCGTCCACTTCATGGTAATTTATGGTGGGCGGAATGATACCGTTCACAATGGTAAGAACCGTGGCAACCGCTTCCATGCCTCCGGCTCCGCCCAGCAGGTGACCGGTCATTGACTTGTTGGAACTCATGGGAACTTTGTAAGCGCGTTCCCCAAAAATCTTTTTGGAAGCGATGACCTCGTTCAGATCATTGCGATGGGTAGAAGTTCCGTGAGCGTTGATGTAATCAATGTCGTCAGGGGTCAGGCCCGCGTCTTTAATCGCCGCTTCCATGCAGATAGCAGGCATCTCTCCTGCGGGATCGGGAGCAGTGATATGGTAAGCATCCGTGTTCATGGCAAAACCGGCCAGTTCCGCGTAAATATGGGCACCACGTTTTTTTGCGTGTTCCAGTTCTTCCAGCACAATCACACCGCCGCCTTCACCCATCACAAAACCGCTGCGGGTCTTGTCAAAAGGACGGGAAGCTGCCTGGGGATTGTCATTGCTGTCGGTGCAAAGAGCCTTCATGTTTTCAAAGCCGGCGATAGCAATAGGGTTAACTGCTGCTTCCACACCGCCGGCAATCATCACATCCGCATCACCGTACTGAATGGTACGCAATGCATCTCCGATACAGTTAGTGCCGGTAGCACAGGCTGTTACAATAGCCGTGTTGGGTCCCTTCCATCCCAGCGCTATGCCGATATGAGCTGCCGGCATGTTGGGAATTTCCATGGGAATAAAGAACGGGCTGATACGTCCCGGTCCTCTTTCTCCGTATTTAAGGGACTGTTCCAGGAACGTAATAATTCCTCCGATGCCGGTGCCGACACAAACACCCAGACGGGCAGGGTTTTCCTGCGCCACATCAATGCCGGCATCCACCACCGCCTGCCTCGCGACAGCAACCGCAAAATGAGCCACCCGGTCCATTTTGCGCCCTTCTTTTTTATCTACATATTGGGTATAATCAAAATTTTTGACTTCCCCGGCGATTTTCGTTTTCAATTCCGAAGTATCGAATGCTTTTATCGTATCGATACCAGACTTTCCGGCAATCAGGTTGTTCCAAAATGTTTCTACATCATTACCAATCGGTGTAACAACGCCTAAGCCGGTAATTACCACGCGTTTTTTCAAAATCATCACCTCAAAAATATTGGGAATCCCGGGATCGTACTCCGGACGGTCTGCCCGCCTCACTGCCCCGATTCCTGTTAGCTGTTAATAGCTGCTACTTCTTCCTTGATACGCCGGAAAATTTCCTTCACTGGCAAAATTTCATGAATCTTCCACATATTGGCCCCGGTAAAAATCAGACCGGTTTCCACATCTCCCTGCTGGGCCCGGGACAAAGCGCGGATAATGCAGAACTGATGGGTACAATGCTTCAGGCAGGCATCACAGGTTACCGGCAGAGGCGCCCTGCCTTCCAGGGAAAGCTGCGCAAACGGACTACGGATAGCACGGCCCTTATAACCTACCGGACTGTCAATCTGCACAACGTCCTCTTTTACCATTCTCAGGTACATCTCCTTCAGGAAACGCGCACCGTTGGACTCCTCGCTGGCCGCAAAACGGCTGCCCATCTGCACACCGTCAGCCCCCAGATTCAGAAGATCCACAATGTCCTGCCCGCAGGTAGCTCCGCCTGCCGCAATGACGGGAATATTCACCGCTTTCACAATATCCGGAAGAATTTCCTTGATTGACTGTTGCGTCCCCAAATGACCGCCTGCTTCCGTACCTTCAACTACAATTGCGGAAGCCCCCAGCTTTTCAGAAATCTTTGCCAGCTTTACAGACGATACAATTGGTACAACCGCCACATTGTATTCCCTGCCGACGGCAAAAATATCTCTTGAAAAACCGGCGCCGGCCACAATCAGGTCCACGCCTTCCTGTGCAGCAGTCACAATTAAGTTTTTAAACGCGCGGGCCGCTACCATACAGTTTATGCCAATGATACCCTTGCCGTTTGTCAGTTTACGGGCAAGACGAATCTCTGTCCGTAATTCCTGCTCCTCCATACCGGAAGCAGCAATCAGACCGATTCCCCCCTCATTAGCTACCGCAGCAGCCAGACGTGCCGTTGATAATCTAATTGCCATGCCGCCCTGGATAATCGGAACCTGCGCAACTAAATTTCCTATTTTAAGCACTGGTAATTTCAACAGATATCCCCCATTTCAGGAAACAAATTCACGATTCACAAACAAAAAACAGTTTACAGGGATGCCCTGTTCCAGGGCATCCCCGAACTGATCGGCATTACGCCTCTTTTTCTTCGTCCAACATTTTAACTGCGTCGGCAACAGTACGGATTTTTTCAGCTTTTTCATCCGGAATTTCTACACCGAATTCCTCTTCAAAAGCCATGATCAGTTCAACGATATCCAGGGAATCAGCTCCCAGATCATCAATGAACGCAGATTCCATCTTTACTTCATCAGCGTCAACGCTTAACTGTTCAACAGTAATATCTCTTACTTTTTCGAAAGTGCCCATCACGATTCACCTCCTCTCAAGACCTGTTACCGGTCAGTCTC
>JAFQZL010000052.1 GCA_017405945.1 Acidaminococcaceae bacterium | reverse complement strand
TTGCGCGCTACTACGATCTTTTCCAGACGCGGGCTGTGTACCGGGAACGTTCTTTCTACGCCTACACCGTAGGAAATACGGCGGACGGTGAACATTTCGCGGACACCGGAGCCACTCCGGGAGATTACAACGCCTTCAAATAACTGTACGCGTTCACGTGTGCCTTCAACAACCTTAACATAAACTTTAACGGTGTCGCCGGCACGGAACTCGGGGATATCAGAACGTAACTGTTCTTTATCCAGTGCTTCAATGATGTTCATGTTTTCCTCCTAAATCATAGACGTTCATGCGACTTACGAATATTGCACAGCGGACCGTCCGTTTTACACGTGTAGTATTTTACCACACAAGCTATTACGTTGCAAGCTTTTTTTATAAAACTTACAACTATTTCTTACAATAAAATTATAATTCTTCCTTAATTTCTTCCAGCAGCTTCTTATCCTGCTTATCCAACTCTTCCGGCAGCATATCCGGTCGAAACAGATAAGTTGCCTTCAACGCCTGTTTCCGCCGCCACCGGGCAATCAGTTTGTGATTGCCGCTGCGCAGCACCTCCGGCACTTCCATTCCTTCAAACACCACCGGACGGGTATACTGGGGATACTCCAGCAACCCGCTGGAGAAGGAATCCTCCTCCGCGCTGGCCAGCTTGCCCAGCACGCCGGGCACAAACCGGCTCACCGCGTCCATGATCAGCAGGGCCGGCAGTTCGCCGCCTGTCAACACAAAGTCGCCGATGCTGACTTTCCGGTCCACCCAGTGATAGATACGTTCGTCAAAGCCTTCATAATGCCCGCAGACAAAAATCATGCCTTTTTCATTTTTCGCCCACTCTTCCGCCAGAGGCTGTTTAAAAGTACATCCTCCCGGACTCATGGCAATGACAGGAGCACCCGGCGCTTTGGCCTTAGCTGCTTTAATCGCTTCCACCACCGGTTCCGGTTTCAGCACCATGCCCACGCCGCCTCCGAAAGGCGCATCGTCCACCGAATGATGCCGATCCAGGGAAAAGTCCCGCGGATTGACGCATTCCATCTGAAGGATACCCATATCCATGGCGCGCTTCAGCATACTGTGGCCTGCCGCTGCTTCAATCTGTTCCGGGAACAGGGTGACAAAGACAAATTTCATCGTATCTCTTCCTCATTGCTGATGTCGTGCAGGGGTATTCACAAAGAACGGTTACCGTATTTCTTCCTCGTCCCACTGGGGCAGGCGGACGATGATCCGCCGCTGAGGCAGATCAATCTCCCGGATGTTTTCGGGGATGTTGGCAACCAGGATCTCCTTGCCTTCCGGAGGCTGGATCACATACACGTCTCTGCTGCCGGTTTGCAGCACATCCTTGAAAATACCGACCTGTTTTCCCTCTTCATCCACTACCGGCAGACCGATCAGGTCGCCCACATAGTAACGCCCTTCCGGAAGTTCCGGCATATCTTCCCGGTACACGGAAACCTTCTGGCCCCGCAGCTTTTCCGCTTCCTCAATCGAGGTAATCTCTTTTACGGTAACCAGCATGATGTTTTTATGAGGACGGGCCTTCACAATCTGCAGTCGCCGTTCATCGGGCAGCAGCAGATAATCCATGTCCAGGAACAGCTGCGTGTTGGAGGTTAATGGCATAATACGTAAATCGCCCCGCACACCGTGCGGAGCGACTATCTGGCCTAATACAACTTTTTGCATTGCGTTTCTCACATACGGAAAGCAATGATCTTTCCGTCTTCCGTTAAAATTTCCGCACCCATCAGTGCCTGCAGGTTGTCGCCGATCTTGACTTCAACCATGCGTTCCATCGGAGTTCCATACCCGATTTCCGCGCCAAGCTGCAGATTGTTCGCCTGCTTCAGCTGTTCTTCCGCTTCCGCTTTCGCATCGGTACGTTTCCGGCGTTCCACTTCAATCTGCTCGCGCAGACGGGGAGCTGCGGAAAGATCGTTGGCAGCCTGATTCATTACCTGTTTCGCCTGGAAATCAAACTGATTCAGGTCTGCTTCCATTTGTTTTATCGTGTTTTGGAGGTCTCCAATAATTTTCAGTTTCAAATCTTCCGTAACCTTTGCTTTAATCGCAACGGGAACACGGATCCACATAGAATCTGCCATAATTAACCACCTTTACGTATTCAGCTGTGAATCATTCACTCAACGATCTCTACGATAACTTTTACATTCTCACGGGTTGCAACCGCCTTCATAACGGAGCGGATCGCTTTTGCAATACGGCCCTGTTTACCGATCACCTTACCCATATCTTCAGGGGCAACATGGAGGCGGAGTACAGTTGTTGTACCGGTAGTTTCCTCCTCCACTGTCACTGCAGACGGATTGCTAACCAGAGACTTGGCCATAACTTCTACCAATTCCTTCATGCAAATCACGCCCCCTTACTTATTTCGCGCTTTTAGCTTCCGCAAACTTCTTCATGATACCCTGTTTGCTGAACAGGTTTTTCACGGTATCGGTCGGCTGTGCGCCATTGCCCAGCCATTCCAGAGCTTTTTCCTCGTCAATCTTTACATTTGCAGGAGTCGCAACGGGATCGTAATAGCCGATGCTTTCGATGAACTTGCCGTCACGCGGGGAACGCGCGTCAGCTACAACTACACGGTAGAACGGAACTTTCTTAGCGCCCATACGTTTTAAACGAATCTTTACTGCCATTTCAGTTTCACCTCCTTATCATGTGATTCATACTTCTGACTAATTACCTGTTAATAATGGAAGACTTTTCCTAGCAGGAACCCTTCCCTCAGGCTTTGGAACTGTACAGTTCCTTTACCTATTTATGCATAAAGGGAAGCATTTTGCCACCCTTTGAAGCAAACTTGGCCATACCCTGCATCTTCTTCATCAGCTTCTTGCTGTCGTCAAAGTTTTTCAGCAGGCGGTTTACATCCTGAACCTTCATGCCGCTGCCGGCAGCAATACGCTTGCGGCGGCTGCCGTTGATGATTTCCGGTTTCTGCCGTTCCTTCGGCGTCATGGACCGGATGATTGCTTCCACTCTGGCAAATTCCTTTTCATCCACATTGGCTTCCTTCAGCTTCTGGCTGATTCCGCCCATGCCGGGAATCATGCCCAAAATCGTGTCCAGGGAGCCCAGCTTTTTGATCTGCTGCATCTGCTCCAGGAACTGCTCCAGCGTAAACTCGTCTTTCTTGAGTTTCTTTTCCGCCTCCAGCACTTTGGCCAGGTCGGCAGTATCTTTGAGCTTGTCGATCAGGGACAGGATATCGCCCATGCCCAGGATACGGGAAGCCATACGGTCCGGATAAAACGGTTCCAGCGCGTCCAGCTTTTCGCCCATACCTACGAATTTTACCGGACAGCCGGTCACTTCCCGCACGGAAAGCACCGCGCCGCCCCGGGCGTCGCCGTCCAGCTTGGTCACCACCAGGCCCGTCAGGCCCAGGTCTTTATTGAAAGTATCCGCCACAGTCACGGCGTCCTGGCCGGTCATCGCGTCCACTGTCAGCAAAATCTCATGAGGATGTACTGTCTCTTTGATATTCTGCAGCTCTTCCATCAGTTTCTCATCGATATGAAGACGACCGGCGGTATCGATAATAATTGTATCGCAGGCCAGGTGCGCCGCTTTGTCCAGCGACTGACGGGCAATTTCCACCGGTGAAACTTCGTTCCCCAGGGAAAACACCGGTACCCCAACCTGATCGCCCAGCACCTGAAGCTGGGTGATAGCAGCCGGACGGTATACATCGGCGGCCACAAGCAACGGGCTTTTCTTTTTCTTCTTCAGATTGCAGGCCAGCTTACCCACCGTAGTGGTTTTACCGGTACCCTGCAGACCAACCAGCATGATAATGGTAGGCGGTTTATCCGCCACCGTCAGTTTGGCCTGGGTTCCACCCAGAAGCGCAGTCAGCTCTTCATCAACGATTTTGATGATCTGCTGGCTGGGGCTCAGGTTCTGTTGAATTTCCGCGCCTAAGGCGCGCTCTTTGATTTTTGCGACAAAATTTTTTGCGACCTTGAAGTTTACGTCAGCCTCCAGTAACGCCATGCGTACCTGGCGCAGCGGTTCCTTCAGGTCTTCTTCGGTTATTTCTTTCGTACCGCGGAACATCTTGATCGCGTTCTGCAACCGTTCGGACAAGCTCTCAAAAGCCATTCAGCTACCTGCTTTCATCATTCAATTCTTCCAGTATTTCCCGCAGCCGGGAAAGTTCTGTATCTTTACGTTTTTTTGCTGCGCTGTCCAGAATCGCCGCCGCTTCGACCGTCAGCCTTCTGGTATTCTCCATGCGCTGTAAAAAGCCCAACATCGTTTCGTAATGCTCCAGCGTCTGTTCCACGCGCCTGAGCAAATCGTGGATTGCCTGTCGGGACACCTGCATCTCTTCGGCGACTTCCGCCAGGGAATAATCTTCACAGAAGTACAGCTCCAGGCACTGCCGCTGCTTTTCCGTCAGCAGAGCACCGTAGATTTCATACAGGCTGCCGAAACGGATCCGGTCATCAAACGCATTTGCTGCCATTCTGTCAACCTCATTCCCTTCTACTCAACATGAGCATTATACACGGACAAAGAAAAGCTGTCAAGTATTTTTGCTTGACAGCTTTAAAAAATTATTTCGTCTCAGTAATTTTTGTTGCTGCGTTATCGTTAAACCTTCACCAAAATATACTATGTTCTGACAGATCAGTCAAACTTAACGCCTTTTACAGCCGGATTTTTCGTGGTCGTCAGCGTATGGCTGCTGGGAAGAACAACATTCCGCAGAAGAATCGGCTCAAATCCGACCTTGAAAATAACAATGTTGCAGCCCTGCTTGGGATACTCAACTTCCACAATGCCCTTATCGCTGGTCATGCCGCCCATGCTGCTTTTATTGATGACATGGCATTTCCCGTCTTCCAGGCGATATTCAATGCCCGGTCCGATATAAGCACTTGCATATTGAAGCGGCGCGCCATCACAAGTTACAGTAATAGTTGCTTTCCCTCCCTGTTTCACCGGTGCGGCAGGATTTACTTTTCCGGCAGAAGGCTTTTCGGTTTTCACAGTTGGTTTTCCTTTTAATACGTTGCCAATATTAAAACCCGCGTCTGCGGACATTGGCAGAGATATCGCCATCGCACAGAGAACAGCAGCCAGCACAGACAGTTTTTTCATACCTTTCATCTCCTTTTCCGTTAAAGTAATTCACTTTTAGCGAGTAACATTTACACAGTGGCAGGAAGAAATCTCCCTGCATTTACAAACATATTATATCATCCAGTGTTTTTTCTGTACAGAAAAAACGATATTAAAGCCCCAGCGCCTGCATCAGCTTCAGCGCCAGGGGAACCACCAGCAGGCCCGGCAGGTAGTTCAGCACTTTCAATTTGGTAAGTTCCAGCATGTTCAGGCCGATGGCCAGAATCATCAGGCTGCCGGTGCAGATCAGTTCCTTTATCAGCGTTTCGGATAAATAGGGCGCAATGTATTCCGCCAACAGGACGATACCGCCCTGGAAGACCAGCGTAAAAAGTGCGGAGCCCATTACACCTACGCCCATGGCCGCCGCCATGGGGATGCCGGAGATCAGATCCAGCAGCGACTTGGTATACAGCATACTGAAATTACCCCGCAGCCCCGCGTCCAGAGAGCCTACGATAGTCATGGCCCCTACGTTCATAATCAGGCAGGATGTCACAAAAGCCTGGGCAATCTTCGCCCCTTCGCCTTTCCCTGTAAAGCGGGAGGTCAGGCTTTCCGCAGCCCGGTTAATTCGCCCGTCCACATCCAGCCATTCACCGACGACGATACCGATAATAGTTGATAAAATCAAAACCAGGATATTCTCTTCCTCAATCATCCCCTGAATGCCGATAACGACGGTGCAAAGGCCAAGGCCTTTCATCATGGCATCGGAAATGGATTCGGGCAGTCCTTTGCGAAGCAGAAGCCCGACGGAGGCGCCGACGAGTATGGTAATGGTATTTACAATAACCGCAAACATAAAACTGTTGTCCCCTCAGTGCGTCGCACTTCTACTCTTCCGGCTCATCCGTGGCAAACAGCGCGTCCACAAACTTATCCGGTTCAAAGGGCCGGAAGTCCATGATTCCTTCCCCGATACCGATCCATTTTACCGGCAGGCCCAGTTCTTCGCGGATGGCCACAACCACGCCGCCTTTGGCAGTCCCGTCCAGTTTGGTCAGCACAATACCTGTAATCTTGGTAGTTTCCGTGAACACCTTGGCCTGGGTGATGGCATTCTGTCCGGTTGTAGCGTCCAGTACCAGAAACACTTCGTGAGGCGCTTCCGGAATCTCACGTTTGATGATTCGGTCGATTTTACCCAGCTCGTTCATCAGGTTCACCTTGTTCTGCAAGCGCCCTGCCGTATCAATGAACAGCACGTCAGTGCCGCGGGCCTTGGCCGCTTTCAGTGCGTCGAACACCACCGCGGCCGGATCCGCCCCTTCTCCATGGGCAATCACATCGCACTGGGCCCGCTCGCCCCATATTTTCAGCTGGGCAGAGGCAGCTGCACGGAAGGTATCCCCCGCCGCCATCATCACCTTGTAATTAAACAGACGGAAGTAGTTGGACAGCTTGCCGATGGTGGTTGTTTTACCAACGCCGTTGACGCCTACCACCAGGATTACGGTGGGACGGGCGCCAATACGGGTCCGCACGCCGTCGTCCTTCAGCATGGCTGCAATCTGCTTTTTCAGGAACGGAAGCACGTCCTCCGTACCTTTGATTTCTTTTTTCTTAGCAGCCTGACGCACGTTCTCAATCAGTTTTTCCGTAGTCTTTACGCCTACATCGGCTGTCAGCAGAATCATCTCCAGTTCTTCCAGAAAATCCTCATCCACTTTGGCAGACATGCCCACAAGTTCCGAGATCCGGTCGGTAAAGTTCTGACGCGTCTTGGTCAGTCCCGATTTCAGTTTCTCAAAAAAGCCCATGCCTCTTCTTCCTTTCTATACGCAAAATATTTACTTATAAAAACAGTACTAAACACTATCCTTAATCAGTTTATCACTCATTTTCACGGAAATAATTTTGGACACGCCGGATTCTTCCATGGTCACCCCGTACATCACGTTGGCCGCTTCCATGGTGCCCTTCCGGTGGGTGATGACGATAAACTGGGTCTGCATGGCATAGCCTTCCAGGAATTTGGAGAAGCGTCCGATATTGGCATCGTCCAGCGGCGCATCAATCTCATCCAAAATACAGAATGGAGACGGATGGTAACTCAGCAGGGCAAACAACAGCGCAATGACCGTCAGCGCCCGTTCCCCGCCGGAAAGCAGGAACAGGCTTTGGAGTTTTTTCCCCGGGGGCTGCGCTTCAATATCAATGCCGGATTCCAGGATGTTTTCCGGGTCCGAAAGTTTCAGCACCGCGGTGCCGCCGCCAAAGAGCTGCACATAGGTATTCTGGAAAAAACCGTTGATTTTGCCGAAGGCTTCCTTAAACCGTTTCGTCATCCCCGAATTGATTTCCGCTATAACAGACTGCAGTTTGTCCCTTGCCTCGCAGAGGTCGTTGTACTGTTTCTGCAAAAACTCATACCGTTCGCTGACCGCTTTGTACTCTTCAATGGCACCGGGGTTCACCGGTCCCAGTTCTTCAATCTGCCGTTGCAGGGAAACCTGCATCCGGCGCAGGGCCGTTTCACTCTTATCCTCCGGCACGCTTTCCGCTTTCGCCTCTTCCTTTGCTTCTGCCAGGTTCACTTTGTATTCCGAGGTCAGCTGCTCCAACGCGTTTTGGTAATCGCTTTCCAGCTTTGCGTTGTCAATCTCGTTCTGGTGCACTTTGCTTTCCGCTTTGGCCAGTTCGCCTCGCAGGTTTTTCAGCTTCTCTCCCGCTGCCCCCTGCTTCTGGATCAGTTCCAGCCGCTGCTCGGTATAATCATGCTGGCCGGTGAGAATATCCTGTAGTTCCTGCATCAGGTTCTTCGTCTGTTCCGCCAGTTCTGTTTTCTTTGTTTTGCTGGCTTCCACTACGCCCGTCAGCCTTTCACTCTCTTCCTCATTAGCGTTAAAATCGCCCTGCAGCCGTCCAAGGTCGCTGTCCAACTGCTGCATGCGCTCGTTTTTCAGCTGCCGCTGGGTGTTGGCGGTTTCCGACTGGACCCGTGCGTCCTGCAGCCGTAACGCCAGCGTCTCCAATGCGCTCTTGTCAGACGAAATCTTCTTCTGCAGCGCGTCCAGTGTATTCTTTGCTTCTTCGTTAGCCGTTTCCATCTCCTGTAACGGTTTTTGTTTCTCCGCCAGAAGCTTCCGCACCGAAAGATACTCGTTGCCTAATTGACTTCGGGTATCCATGGCCAGTTCCAGCGCCTCATTCTCCCGTTTCAGTTCATCGGACAGACGTTGCTCTTCCGCCTTCATTTCCGTCAGGCGGATGTTTTTCTGCTGTACCGTGTCCCGCAACACGGAGAGCCGTTTTTCCCGCTCTGCCAGTTCGTCTTCCAGAAATTCCTTTTCTTCCTGAATGGCCAGCAGGTTTTTATTGAATTTCCGCAACGCCGCTTCCTGCGCTTTCACATCCCGTTCCCGGGTCAGGTAACCGGACTCTTTTTTCTGGCGGCTGCCGCCGGTAAGGGAACCGCCGGTATTCACCACGTCGCCGTCCAGCGTAACCACACGGATACGGAACCCACTCTTTTTCGCCGCAGACAGGGCGTGATCCATGGTTTCCGCCACCAGCACCCTGCCCACCAGGAATCGGACAGCCGGTTTCACTTCTTCCTCACATTGCAGCAGGTCCGCCGCAAAGCCACGGATTCCCGGCAGTTTTACCAGGGCTTTCTCGTCCGCCTTCAGCACCGGTTCCTTTATAGTATCCAGCGGCAGGAAGGTCGCCCGACCCTCTTTGCGCTCCTTCAGATAGCGGATGGCACGTTTCGCCGCCTCCGCCGACCGAATCACAATATTCTGGGCCCCGGCGCCCAGCGCCGTTTCCACAGCGGTCACATACTCCGGTTCCACGGAGATCAGCGCCGCAGCAGGCCCGATTACGTCCGCATGCCAGTCTTCCCGGCTCTGCATGACCGCTTTTACGCCGAAACCGAACCCTTCCAGGGACTGCTGCATGTCCCGCAGCAGATGCAGACGGGATTCCGCCGCCGCAATCTGCGTCTGGCATTCATTGTATTTACGTTCTATCGTCTGGAAAAGCGCCCGGCGTTCCGTTGCCGAGCCGGCCAGTTCGTTTCCTTCTTTTATGTAGCGGGCCACATCCTGTTCCAGTTCGCCCTTGCGGGAAATCAGGCTCCGCTGTTCTTCCGTTAATTCAGCGACCCTCTGTTCCGCCGCGTCCACGTCGTCCTTCAACCGGTTGCGGCGGTTCATGCGTTGTTCCTGTTCCGTTTCCAGCTGGCGGATCTCATTGCGCAATTCTACCATTTTGCGCATATCTTCAAAATTGCTGTCTGTCAGTTCCTGAATTTTTGCCTCATTATCCTTCTGGGCCTGCAGACCTTCCTGCTGCTGCTGTTCCAGATCTGTAACCAACGCCACAGCCTCATCCCGTTTGGCTTCCAGCACGTCAAACTCTTTGGCCAGCGTTTCCATCTGGGCCGTCCACTGGTCGATCTGTTCCTGCAGCTTCTCATTGCGTTTTGCAATGTTCCCCTGCTGCCGGATGCTCTGCTCAATGCGTTCATCCAGCACGGCATCTTCGCCCTTTATGGCTTCCAGGGACTTTTCTTTTTCCGTGATTCCCGCCTGGATGTGGGACACCCGGTCGTTTAGCGCATCCAGTTCCTGCTGCAGCCCAGTCAGAAACGCTTCCTGCCCGCTCACTTCCGTGCTTTTTTCCAGAAAGACGCGGTTACAGTCCTCCTGTTCCTGCTGGAGTTTGGCCCGGGCCTGCTCGATGGTTTCCACCCGCTGCACGAACTGGGTCAGCTTGCAGATTCGCAGCTTTCCGTTCAGTTCGTTGAAGCGCGTTGTACGCTCCGACTCGATCCGCAGCGGTTCCACCCGGCTTTCCACTTCGCTCTTAATATCGTTGATACGGGTCAGGTTGTTGGCCGTATCGTCCAAACGGCGCGTGGCTTCTTTTTTCCGCATACGGAAGCGGGCGATTCCCGCCGCCTCTTCAAAGATGGAGCGCCGGTCTTCCGGCCGGCTGTTCAGTATCTCGTCGATTTTATTCTGCCCGATAAGGAACATGGCGCCTTTGCCCATGCCCGTATCCGCCAGCAGGTCCAGTATATCTTTTAACCTGCAGTTTTTCTTGTTGATAGCGTAATCGCTGTCGCCGGAACGGTACAGACGCCGGGTGATGCTCACCTCGTCAAAATCCAGCGGCAGCATATGGTCCCGGTTATCAAAGACCAGCGTCACTTCCGCCACGCCCAGGGGACGGCGTCTGCTGGTACCCGAAAAGATAATATCTTCCATTTTGCTGCCACGGAGATATTTGGCGCTCTGTTCGCCTAACACCCAGCGCACCGCATCGGATATATTACTTTTTCCCGAACCGTTGGGTCCCACCACAGCGGTGATGCCCGCGCCGAATTCCAGGGCGGTGCGTTCCGCGAAAGATTTGAACCCGAAGGCTGTAACTGATTTTAAAAACAAAACGAATCACCTGTATACTAAAAATGGATTTGGTACGTCAGAAAACGACTTCGCAAAACCGTGCATGATTGCTATTCCATGGACTCATTCGCCTATGGCTTCGAAACTCGGGGCTGCGCCCCTCAGACAGCCTCGCCATAACGGCGAATTTCATCTCATGGAATAACGCAATCATTCCCGATGTTTTGCTTCAGCCTTTTTCTGACTATAAAATCTATTTACACTTTATTGTTTCTCTTTTTTGCAGCTTTCTTTGCTTTTTCTTTTAACGCCATGGAGGCCTCCCGTGCCGCCTGGCGGCTGATCTGCCGCCGGTTGGAACCGGTCTTCGGGGCATGGCGCTTGTCTGCTACGGAATTACGGCCACGGGATTTCGGGGCGTCCTTTTTCTGTTCCGCTTCCCGCCTCCGGGCCGCCGCGATCCGGGTCCGGCGTACGATCTTCCGTCCGTTCACCGTCTGTTTTTCAAGAGTGACCCCCAGTTTTTCTTCCACATTATGCAGCCAGCGCAGTTCTTCCGTGGTATACAGCGTAATGGCAATGCCGTCTTTACCGGCCCGGCCGGTACGGCCCACACGGTGAACGTACCAGTTGGCGTCGTGGGGCACATCGTAGTTGATGACGTGGGTCACACCTTCTACGTCCAGTCCCCGGGCCGCAATATCGCTGGCCGCCAGGATCTGAATCTTAGCGTCACGGAACTCTTTCATCACAGTTTTGCGTTTTGCCGCGCTCATATCACCGGTCAGCACGCCCACATTATAGCCATGTCCGCTCAAAAAGACATCCACTTCCTTCGCCCGCTCTTTGCTGATACAGAACACCAGCATCAGGTAGGGGTTTAGCCGGTCAATGAGGCGCATCAGGGTCTCCGGCTTTTTCTCCTCGGTAGTCTTGACGCAAATCTGGCGGATTGCTTTTACGACCGCTTCTTCCGGATCGATGTCGATAATCTGGCAGTTGGTGGTGAGCTTGCGCCCCAGTTTATTGATCTCTTCCGAAACCGTGGCAGAACACAGCATGGTCTGCCGCTCCGGCCCGGTTATGGCAATCAGCTTCAGCGCGTCGTCCATAAAGCCCTGGGCCAGCATCTCGTCAACTTCATCCAGCACCAGGAACTTTACCCCGCCCAGATCCGTATTACCCTTTTCAATATGGTCCAACAGGCGCCCCGGAGTACCGATCAGTACCTGGGCTTTGCCCGCCAGCTTGTTTTTCTGGGTTTCAAAATCACGGCCTCCGGTCACCGCCAGCGTCGATATTTCCACCCCATCCAGCACCTGTTTCATCACTTCATTGACCTGCATAGCAAGCTCCCGGGTTGGAGTAATCACCAGCGCCTGCACATATTTCCTGGCCGGATCGATTTTCTGGGCCAGAGGAATCAGAAAGGCCAGCGTTTTGCCGGTGCCGGTCTGGGCCCGGGCCAGCACGTCCCGCCCCTTCAGCAATGCAGGTATCGCCTGCCGTTGCACCGGCATAGGTGTTTTGATTCCCATTTTCTGCAAATTTTCCCTCACCCGGGGAAGCACGTTAACCTGTTCAAAAAAATCTATCATCAACATTCTCCTTTTTCTTTCTTCTTCTCGCTTAGCAGCTTCCGTCTCAGCGTTTCCGGGTGTCCGCGCTGTGCTGCCATAAATACCAGACTGCCAGGCTCCGCCAGGGACGCCAGCCTTCCATCAGTTTGTTCAGCTGTCCCCGTTTGGGAACTTCTTTCAATTTAAACAGCAGCTGCATTTCCTTTTTCAGCAGAAAATCATCTCCCGGCAGTACATCCGGGCGGCACAGGGAAAGCAGCAAAAACATTTCCACCGTCCACTGCCCCAGTCCCCGCACCGTTTTCAGCAGCTTGACGATCTGTGCGTCCTGCATATCCGCAAAAGCAGCAAAATCAATCGTTCGCTCCAGCACCAGCCGTGCAAACTCTTTCATATATGATATTTTAATCGCTGTCAATCCACACGTGGCAATGGTTTCATCCGTAAGGGTCATCAGTTTCTCCGGCGTCACCGGATTCCCTGCCAGATGCCGCAGCTGATTCATGATTTTACCGCTGGACTCCGGCGGCAGCTGCTGTGCCGCAATACCTGTCAGCAACACTTCAAAATACCGCTCCAGCCCAGCCGGTTCCAGCGTGCAGTGACCGTATTTATTTATGAAAGGAAGCAACTCTTTTGCGTTTTCGCGCAAAAAGGATTCACCGGCCAGCCAGTCTGTGGTCTTTAGCATGACACGCCCTCCGTGTTTATTCCGTATTTACATTGAAACAAACGCAAAGTCTCCCATAATAATTTATTATAACATACATTTTTATTGTATCCAACAAAAATATACAATCCTGACACAGGTTAACCTGCATCAGGATTGTTAAAATTAACGTTAGAACAAAGTTTTTTTACAATTACCACATTCTCTTTACCGTAACCGTACACGACCAGTCTTTGTCGTGGGAACCACGCTGGAAGGTTGCGTCGCCGCCTACCGTCCAGCCTTTGGCTACTTCGGCTTCCCCGCCGATGGACAGCACAAAGTGGGTTTTATCCTGTACGTTCCGCATGTCATAGGTGTTGGCCGCATCGCCCATGTAACTGTACCGCAGTTTCGGCTCCGCTCCCGCAAAGGCGTGCTTCACGCCCGCCCGGATGGCATAGCTGCCCCCCGCCAGATAGCGTTTAAACTCCACCCCGGCGCCCATGCCGAAGTAATTGTTGTGCTGGCTGTCTACCACCTGTCCGAACACGCCGGCTCCTTCTTCCCGGTAGCTGTTCTGCCACAGCCGGGATAACTGCGCGTTCACATAGGGACGCACATGCCAGGGCACATTTTTCTCCGCCTGCAGGTCGTACAGGTACTCGCCGCCTAATTCCAGAACGCGGCTGTGGTAATCCGCCCCCGCCGTCAGGCCCAGGTTGCTAATGCCACGGCGCAGCTTGTTCCGCAGCCAGCCGTAGTCCAGATACATCAGGCCCTCGCTCCTGCCTTTGCTGAATCCGCCGTAGAGGCCGAACCGCACATCCCGCAGTTCATTGCTGGCAGTGTTGTCGGAAAAACTGGTTTTGCTGTATCCGGCGAACACCCCGGCACGCCAGTTTTTGCCATAAGCCTTGTCCCAGCCTAACAGGGTCGCGGTGCTGTGATAATCCGTATCGTTCCGCATGTCCCCCCAGTTCTTGCCGAACTTCAGCCAGATGTCGTTGTCCGCCGGTTCCAGGGTCCGCAGGGTAACCGGCACCCCTTCATCGTTGCTGTCGTCCAGATGCTGCACGGGAATATTGGCTTTCGTCTCCTTCGCCGTAAACGCGTCTTTCAGCCGGGAAGACAGAAGATGCTGGATCACCGTGCTGCGCTGGGCCAGCGCCATACTTTTCGCCGACGCGTTGGAGGCAAGGGAAGACAGCGTTTTCTTTGTTTCTTCCGGCGTCAGGGTGAACAGGGGCCTCATCTCATTCCGGCGGGCGTCGCCTTTGGCCGTCAGGTTATCAAACATCTCCATCATGGCTTCGTAGGTTTCTCCCTGCACCGCATCAACGGCTCCCAGGTTGTTGGCCTCTTTACCGGTCACTACTGCCGTATTCCCTTCCACCGCGCCGATTTCATCCAGCATGCCGAACTTGTAGGGCGCGTTTTGGGTATTCTTTACGGAACCATAGACCCCTTCTGCCTGTACCACGGCAAATGTTTCATCCGGCAGCAAATTTTTCGCGATGACCTGGGAATTGTCGAGCAATGCCAGCCCGCTTACCTGAATGGTTCCTGCACTGCCGCCGGCCACGCCCTGCAGGATGCCGTCCGAAAACAGCTTGCCGTCAATGGTCATGGAAGAGTCACCGGTAAGCGCCCCTGCCGTGCCGCAGTTGATGAAAAAACCTTTATCCGTCTCGTTCAATTCGGATGCAAAATCCGGCGCCACCATACTGCTCATATCATGAACCGTATAACTTCCGCCCAACAGCGTGGCGCCTTCCGCCACATGCACGCCTACCACATCGGCCTTGCCGCCGTAGGCCAGCGTGCCGCTCTTCACGTTCAGTTTCATATTGTCCGGGCCGGTGATGTTCCCGTTATATGCCAGGTTCGCCGCAAAATTCAGGTTCGTCACCAGATCGGGAATGTAGGCGTCATAGCCATAGCCGTTCTCCCCGGTTTTCCCGTTGTACTGGATACGCAACAGCCCTTTCTGTGTTGTAACCGTTTTTATACTGGCCTTAACTTCCGGATCCGCCTCATAATCTGCCGCATATTGTAAATATTTATCCATTAAGGCAGGATTTTTTTCCAGTTCTTCATCCCCGGGCTTTGGCTTCTCCCCCGGATGATTTTTCGCCATCCACGCTTCAAAGGAAATCCCGGGTTCTTTTTCCGTTTTTTCCACGCCGTCATAACTGCCGTCTGTTTTGAAATGCTTCCAGTCACTGGTGATGTTCCCGCTGATGGAGGCCCCTTCCTTTATATTGATGTTTTTTACAAAGGCGTTTCTGCTGATATAGATTGCGTTTTCCGCGCCGGACAGGGATCCGGTCAGATTATATTCCCTGACCTGGGGCCCGTTCAGCTCATCTGCCGCCGCATTGAATACGTTCTCATCCATGTCCGTCAGTTTCAGATTTTCAGGATTGTCAATCGCGCCGGTCTCCTCTTTCACACTCCGTTTGTAACGGATATAGGAGCCCCGGTATTCATCTGCCGCGCCGTTAGAGCTGGAGCCGAAATCAAACCGGATGCCGGTGCCGCCCTTACCCTTAGCCGTAACCGCACCCGCCTGATCAATCACCTGGTCGCGGCCGTAGGCAATCAGGATACCGTTACCCCGGAGACCGTCCGCATGGATTTTCGTGGCCGCGGGAACAATCACTCTGTTTTGCATGCCGTCTACCCGTATGCCGGTGGCGCCCGTACCGTTGGTTAAAATATCCGCAGCCTGGGTCACCGTATTGCGGGATCCGTAGATGTGCAGGCCGATGCCCAGCGGCACAGTGCTGGGTCTCCCTTTTATATACGCGGTTCCGGCTTCATTCCGGGCAGAATAGCCCTGGGTATTGGTAAAGGTCTTCCCGTCCCCGTAAACGGAATGCCCGAAATATGCCTCCCGGTCGATTTTATACCCCAGGTCCTGCATCACGGCCAGTTCCACTTCCATAAAGGACGTGTAGTTGCTGTAATCCCGATGGCTCATCATACCGGTCGTCTGCAGATGGGAACCTTCAAACGTATCGTCTTCCCAACCATTGACCGGAACGCCGTTGACGCCGAAGAACGTGGCGCCCGCCAGGGCATCCGTCACATTCGGTCCCATAAAAAAGGCCTTCCCGTTTTTTCCGGAAGCATCTTCTTTTTTAGACCGGTTGTTGACAATAAAGAAATCGCTTTCCTTTACGCCGGGGCTCGCTTTCTTTTTTTCTGCAAAGCCCGCCGCCGACAGGATTTCCATCCCCGGTTTTGCCGGGTTCAGGTTCTGGTCCACCAGATGCAGGTTCCAGGAATCCTTATCGGTTACTTCGGTACTAAACCGCATCATCACTTCCCCTGTCGCTTTGGATTTTATTGTGTCTGAAGGGTCCTGTGGCACATAGACATTTCCTGCTTTGTTCAGGTATTCTACGGCCTTGCTGATGCCCAGGGCATGGCCCAGCTCATGGCGGAAAGTACCCACAAAATCCGCCGCCTGTTCGTTGGTCGGCAGCACCGTATCCGTATCCACCCACCAACCGTCCACCGCTCCCTTGCGGGCTGCGCCCATATACTGACCTATAGCGATTTCGCTAAGCCCATAATCCCCCGAAGGCGGATTATCCATTTCGGCAATCTTATCCGTCATCCGGAGCAATTTTTTCCCGTCCTGCAGTTGCTGCGCCACAAAATTAACTTCGGTTTCCTTTGCCTTTCCGTTTTTCACGATTAGAGACGTAGTAGACGCATAGGCGTTCTGCTCATTTTTCTGCGTGGTCACAAACACCTGCCAGGGTTGCCCGTTTTTCGCTTTCGGACCGATCAGCCCCGTCCAGTAGGCGGTACTGGATTTTACCGGCTGGATCAGGGAAGGACTCAGCGTATACCCGGCTTTGTCTACCAGACTTTCAATCTCCTCACCTTTGACCAGGAACTGCATTTCCACAAGCGGCTTTCCGTTGTAATACACATATTCCGGCGCCATTTTAAACGCATGGCCATACCCGGGCGCGGCCAGCAGCGCAGCCATAACGGCTGCCGTTAACAGCTTTTTCTTACTGTGATTCTTTCTCATGAGCACGGACCCTCTTTTCTTGCTTGTATATTTTTTTACAATGAATCATAACCATAGTAACTATATTATACTATATCACACAAATAATCTGTATCGCACAAAGCATAAATCAGATTTATATTTTTCTGTCTTTTTAGAAGTACCCTGCCAATCCCGGCCCAACTGCCCGTAAACAAAAAACCTGCCCTTTCACTGAAAGGACAGGCAATTTTTTACTGGTGCCGGGGACCGGAATCGAACCGGTACGGGTATCTCTACCCGCGGGATTTTAAGTCCCGTGCGTCTGCCAGTTCCGCCACCTCGGCAGAAGGTATGGAGGCGACACCCGGAATTGAACCGGGGATAAAGGTTTTGCAGACCTCTGCCTTACCGCTTGGCTATGTCGCCACACCCGATATATAAAAGAATCTCTCCTTTTATAAACAATGGAGCGGAAAACGAGACTCGAACTCGCGACCCCAACCTTGGCAAGGTTGTGCTCTACCAACTGAGCTATTTCCGCAACATGGTGCCTCAGCACAGAATCGAACTGTGGACACAGGGATTTTCAGTCCCTTGCTCTACCAACTGAGCTACCGAGGCATACTGGCGACCCGGACGAGACTCGAACTCGTGACCTCCGCCGTGACAGGGCGGCATTCTAACC
>JAFQZL010000051.1 GCA_017405945.1 Acidaminococcaceae bacterium | reverse complement strand
AGGCAATAGAGCCGGCCATAGCGGTAACTGCCAGAGGAATGATTTCAGTAATGAAGAATAAGGCAATCACCGCGAGAAGAATAAGACATTTTGTGGACTGAGCCATAATAACTCCTCCTTTTTAATGAGTCCCACATACTTGCGTCTCACAGTTGCATTTATAAAGTAACACGTTTGGCGTAATCCTGCATTGACTGAAAGTAGGAAGGGGATGAGCCGATTCGTTATGAGAGTAGTTCTTACTGTGTAATTTTGACGATAGAAGTATGAGTGTTTAAAATTATTATAAATTTATAGCAAAAGAAGTAATACTTTGGAATTAGCAAAGCGGCTTAAAAAAATCTTAAACCCTTTATGTATTGCGCAATTTCCAACTATTGCATATACTTGTGGCAGGTGAAGAATACTACTGTAGAATTATTTTTTGAGTTAGTATAAAAGAGGTTGAGCATCATCATGAAAAAGAAGACGGGTTCTGTTGATCAGTGGATTCAGTTCATTGGTAAAGACAAACTGCAGACATTCCAGGATAATTTTGCCAGGGCCTATGGGGTCAGCATGATTTTTCTGGACATGGATGGGAATCCGTTAACGGTCGGTTCCCAGAATTCCCTGTTCTGTTTTACCATTCAAAAGGAACATGCCGTGCGCTGCCAGGAGAATTTCCAGATGGACAGGGAAACCATGCAGAAAGGGGAATCCTTTATCCATGTATGTCCTTTCGGGATTGCCTGCCTGTATGTACCGGTTTATTTTAATGACCGGCTGACTGCGTTTGCCGGAATCGGCGGCCTTACGTACGAAAACAGTACGATTCCCGAAAACCTGAAGCAACGCTTCCACATTACCAGTTATAACAAAGAAACAACCTGGAATATCCTGATGCTGCTGGAAAGCATGCTCCGGCTGCTGAACGTGAACTGTACGATTTCACAGAAGGATACGGTGCAGAAGCAGGATGATGCGATTCCGGTCAAAGTGCGGGATGAACGCATCAGCCGGCGGGAACAGGAAATCGTGCAGCTGCTGTGCAAGGGCTATACCAATAAACAGATCGCCCGGCAGCTGTTTATCAGTGAAACCACTGTCAAAACCCATATCAGCAACATTCTTGCAAAACTGAACCTGCATGACCGTATGCAGATTGTTGTGTATTACTATAATAAAATTGACGGGGTAAATCCGTCAGGCACCGATAATAATGAAGAAACTGATTGAACTGATATCCGAACGGATTAATGAATGGTACCATGATTTAACCGTCCGGCTGATTTTTACCATATCGCTGTTTGTTATCCTGCCAATCATTCTGATCACGTTCTTTTCCACCCGATTCCTGGAGGAACAGTTCAGCCGGAACCAGAATCAGTATCTGCGTTCTACGCTGGCCATCGCTACCAGCGAAATGCAGCAGCGGCAGAACAGTATCCGGACAGCGGCTCTCTGTATCGCCCAGGAAGTGAGTACGCCTCAGGCAGTGAAACAGCGGGATACGAAGGTGCTGGTAGAAAAACTGGCCCTGCTGAGGAACAACTTTAATAAGGTAGACTACGCCATCATGCTGGATCCGGACAGTCAGATTATCGCACGGTCGGGGTCTGATATCCGTTTTAATCCGAACGGCAGGCTGGGAAGCATGAACCGGGACGTCTGCCGGACAGGGAATCCCATTAACGCCAACGAAAAGATGCCTCTCAGCGACTTGTTCGAGGAAGGCAGCAAAGAGTTTAAAAAGTTCACCGTGGAACTGAAACAGGGCATTGCCGGCGAAGGAGAGTATATGCAGCAGGCTCTCTGCGAAGTGACCATGGTTCCTGTCATGGATACGACGGATCCTGCAAAAGTCATCGCCTGCATGGTGCTGATCGGTATCTGTAACAGTGATTACTATTTTCCTTCTTACATCAGTTCAAAAGCAACCAACGGGTTTCTGGTGCTGACGGTGGACGGCGTTCATGTTTCCACTAAGTCTACCGAAGGGGAAGACCGGAGCTGGATCGTAGGACACAAAGCCGATTCCATCACCAGTTCCCAAGCTGCTGACGGGACGTATTCCGGCAAGATTTTCCTGCGGGGCATTCCCCATCTGTTCATTGACCATCCGTTAAAGAATTATTCCGGAGATTTGGTGGGGTATATCAGCTTCGGTCTGCAGGAAGACCAGTTTTCCGGTATCGTGGAAGATAACCGGAAGCAGACCATGGTCATCGGTCTTCTGTGTTTCGCGCTTTTTGCGCCTCTGATCTGGCTGATGGCTTCCCAGGTAAGGCAGAACCAGAAGCATCTCGAACTGCTTGTGCGGCGCCGTACCAAAGACCTGGAATCCGCAGTGGAAGAACTGAAACAGTTGAACGAAACGAAAAACCGTTTCCTTTCTAATATTACCCATGAACTCCGCACGCCGCTGTGCGTCATCATCAACGCCTGCGATTTCCTGAAAGGCGGTTACGGCGGCACGCTGAATGAAAAACAGTTCCGCTATGTGGATAACGCGTCCGAATGCGGATCTCATCTGCTGACGCTGATTAACAATCTGCTGGACCTGACCCGCCTGCGTTCGGGAAAGACCAAAGCTGATTTTACCTGTTTTTCCATTCGCGGTTTTGTCGAGACGATTGTCAATGAAATGCGTAATTTCCGTCCGGATGCCCATATTGTAATGCAGATGACCTTTGAACCTGACGATTTTGAAATAACGGCAGACCACCGGATGCTGCGGCAGATCATCTATAACCTCCTGTCCAATGCCCTGAAGTTTTCGCCGTCTGACAGCCGGATCTCCATCCGCGTGCAAAAAATGGAAGAATCCCGGCAGATGCGGCTCAGCATAACGGATCAGGGCATCGGCATCGCGCCGGAAAATCTGGAACGCGTTTTTAAAGAATTTGAACAGATTGAGAATCCCATGACGAAAAAACAGTCCGGTACAGGGCTGGGACTTCCTATAGTCAAGAAACTGACGGAACTGCACCACGGGACCATTTCCCTTCAAAGCGAACTGGGAAAGGGGACAGAAGCCATTTTGCTTTTGCCGCTGGAACAGGAAGAGACATTGCATAAAACCGTCGATATCATAGTGCAACACGAATGAGCCGACAATGCGTTACCGTTGTTTGTAAGGAGCAAAAGCTATGCCGAAGATTTTAGTGGTAGATGATAACGAACAGTTAAGCAGTATGCTGAAGGATGTTCTGGAAAGCTGGGGCTATACGGCGCTGACTGCTACGGAAGGCCGTTCCTGTCTGGAAATTGCCCGGCAGGAACAACCGGATATTATTTTGCTGGATATCATGCTGCCCGGTCTGTCCGGTTATGAGGTATGCGGCGAACTGAAACGGGACGGGCGTACCCATTCCATTGCGGTAATCATGATGACCGCGCTGGAGGATATGGAAAGCCGTATCCACGGTTACAAAGTGGGGGCTGATAATTTTCTTGTTAAACCTATTAATTATAATGAAGTAAAAGCAATCATCCAGAAGCTGTTAAAGGAAAAGCTCTACGAAGACACCCTGGAAGAAAGCTGCAATGTAGCGAAAGCATTCCGGCGGTTCGGACAGCTTCTACTGGGGCAGCCTGTAAATATCAATGCGCCGAACATGGTATACTGCAATAAACTGCTGGAGTCACTGAACTGGGACTGGGCCATGGCAAAGAAGGCACGCATTGCCGTCATGTTTCCTTCTCCTGCCGAACTTGCTGAAAAGACCGGTCTTTCGGTGGAGCAGATTATTTCCCTGACGGACGGACTGTATCTGGGCCGCTGGCTGCAGCCTGTGCTTCGTTTTTTAAACGCGCCGGTGGATGACAACGAAGCGTTCCGCGCGGAACTGGAACGGCAGGACTGTCTGAAAGCAGCGGAACTGGCGTTGGTTGTTAACCGCTATACCGCATTGCTTAAGGAAAAGCAGGACAGGGAACTGACATTCTCCATCTTGAAACGGGAATCCGCAGTGAACCATTATAATAAAGAAGTACTGAAACAACTGGAAGAGATACTACGGGCAGAACAGATACTGGAAAGCATAAAATAAAATAATGGATTTATGTTAACGGTGCACGTTGAATGTGCTATAATAAAGTATCAGGAAACTGATACTTTATTTTTTGTTCAGGAGGTAAACAATTATGAATCAGATTATTGCCACAGCGCAGCAAATACTCGATTTTAAAGTAGGCAACATCAGTGTAGGCTCCGTGATCCAGGGCCTGGTCCTGCTGATCATATTCAACCGGATCATCAGCATGATCATGGGACCGATTATTGACAAGATTCTGAACCGCTTTAAACTGGAAACCACGGTACAGGGATTTGTCAAAGGCTTTATCAAGGTAATCCTGAACTTTGTGGCTCTTTGCGTGGTTGCGGACAGCATCGGTATCCCGATTGCATCGGTCCTTGCTGTTGTAGGCATGTTAGGTCTGGCAATTTCCCTGTCCGTACAGGGAGCTTTGTCCAACGTTGCCAACGGTTTCCTCATTTTGGTTACGAAGCCCTTTAAGGTTGGTGATTATGTTGGCATCGCGGGCATTGAAGGTTTTGTGAAAGAAGTCAGTATGCTCTGCACCAAAGTGCTGACCATCGACAACAAGCTGATTATCGTTCCCAACTCGGAAGCCATGGGCGGCAAGATTACCAACTTCTCTTCCGAGGATCTGCGCCGGGTGGACATTGAGACGAAGGCCGGCTATGCCAATAAGTTTGAAGATGTTTACAAGGCTGTTCTGGAAGCAGTAAAAGATACGCCTGCTGCTTTGATGGAGCCGGCTCCTTTCGTTCGGGTTTCCGGCTACACCGACTATGCGGTAGTGTACACGATCCGTGTCTGGACCAAATCCGCTAACTACTGGGACTGCTATTTCGACCTGATGCAGAAGGTTGGGGAATTCAAAGACAAGAACGGTATTGTCGGCGGCGTTCCTTCTATGAAAGTATTGGGTGAAGAAAAATAACGCCATTTACACGCCCGCTGTTGTTTAATTATGACAGGAAAGTGCATAGCAGGCACTCCCGGTGTTTTTGCTTCAGCACTTTTCCGTCGCAACTTGTAAAAAAAACCGGTATCACAGTGAAATGTGATACCGGTTTTACTATTGTGCGAGTCTTTTTTATTGCAGGCTCATTGGTTTCTAGTCTTCGTATTTATCCGGGAAGAACAGCTTCAGGGTGTCCATGTCGGGCATTTTGCCCATGGCGTTGCCGATAAAGAAGAAGACCAGCGAAGTGGTGATACCGATGGTGATCTGGTGCAGGGAGAACACCTTAAAGCCAAGGGCCATGGTGATGCAGTAGGCTGCCACGCCGCCAGCCATGGCGAAGATGGCGCCGGTGCTGTTGGCTTTGTGCCAGAACAGGCCGAAGATCATCACCCAGAAGAACGCGGTTTCCAGTCCGCCGAAGGCGAACATGTTGATCTTCCAGATTACAGACGGGGGCGCAATGGAAATCAGGTAGATTCCAAAGCCCAGAAGGATGGTGAAGATCATGCTTAACCGTTTGACGCCGTCGTTGCTCAGGGACTTCCCGCTTTTTTCCAAATGGCGCATGTACACGTCTTTGATGATGGAGGAAGAAGAGGTGAGCAGCAGGGAAGAAACGGTGGAAATGGTGGCCGCGATAGGCCCGATGATGACAACGCCGGCCCAGAAGGGGCTCATGACGCTGATGATGGTGCGGGGCATGATGTTGTCCACGCTGTTGCCGTAAGCGGCCAGATTCGGATTGGTGAGGACGCCTTTGCACAGTACGCCCACCCAGGTAGCGATGATGGTCACAACACCAATGACGATGGTGCCGATGATGATGGCATTGCGCAGGGCTTTGGTGTCTTTATAGCTGATGCTGCGGACCACGGACTGGGGCAGCGCCAGGGTGCAGACGCCTACCAGCAGCCACTGGCTGATGTACAGGGAAACCGGCATCTTGCCCCGGGAGAGAGGCTCAAGCATGGCCGGGTCGTTTGCCCGGAAGTGGGCCATAATGGCACTGTAACCGCCGGCTTTGTCCAGCAGGCAGTAGAACAGGATGCCCATGCCGATTATCATGGCGATGGCGCAGATGGCGTCGGTGATGGCCACGCCTTTGAACCCGCCGATGGTGGTGTAGATGACCACGATAATGCCGAACATGGTAAGGCCGGTCATGTAGGAATAGCCGGTAACTGCTTCAAACAGTTTGGCCGCGCCTACAAACTGGGCGACCATGGTGGCGCAGAAGAAAGCGACGATGAAGATGGCTGCCATATTGGCCAGCGCGTCGGATTTGTACCGGGCGCGGATGATATCGATGACGGTGACTGCGTCAATTTCACGGGCTATGAGGGAAATCTTCTTGCCGAAAACACCCATGACCAGGAAAATGACCACCATCTGGACAATGGCCATGTACAGCCAGCCGTAACCGATCTGCCAGGCCACGCCGGGTCCGCCGACGAAAGTGGAAACGCTGGAGTAGGTGGCAACCGTGGTCATAGCCAGGACAAAGCCGCCTAAGGAACGTCCGCCGATGAAGTAGTCTTTCACAAAGTTGGAAGAACGGGCTTCGCTGGACTGCTGCTGTACCCAGTAGCTGATGTAAAGCAACGCGGCCAGGAATAAAAGAGCGGGAGCCAGATTCAGTAAATTTTCCATTACTTACCGCCTCCTTTCACCGTGGCGTCTTCTTTAATATCAACATCCTTGATGACGTATTCCGCCAGCCACCAGGCTACGACAACGGCAAAGAGCCAGGACACGATGCAGCCGCCGATGACCCAGATGGGGGTGTCGAAAATGACGATATCCGAATCAGCCAGACCGAAACCTGCCACAATCCAGAAGAGGATGACGACAATCGTGGCCAGCACAGTGGTCTTGGCTTCCCGGTTCGCCTGCCGGAATTGTTCACTGCGTTTCATAATGACAAGTACCTCCCTTTTAAAGATAGGATTCATTTTTTTACATTGAATTCAGGGAAAAAGAGAAATAAAAAGAATATAATAAAATCGCCCACCCGGAAACGGATGCGCGATACGTGTTACTGTTGCGTCCCGTCCCGGTCTTTGAGGATCCAAGCGATAACAGACTATATTGTTTCATTCTCTCAGAGGATTCACGGTAAAACCCTGCGGTGTCTTCCGTTCCTCTTAAATTTCAAATGTATGATAGCATACATCTGCTGAGAATGCAACATTGCAAGCAGTATTTTTTATATAATTAAATCAGCGTTGGTTTTCATTTTTGGTTTTCTAAAATGTAACATGGATTTGTGTCAAAAAAAGGACATTTATATGTTTTTTATAAGGTAAACGGAAACTGATTTGTAGTTAAACGGCTGCAAAGGAAAAGACCTCGCAAAACCGTGCACGGTTGCTATTTTATGGACTTATTCGCCTGTGGCTTCGAAACTCGGGCTTCGCCCTCAGACAGTCTCGCCACGACGGCGAATTTCGTCACATAAAATATCGCAATCGTTCCCGATGTTTTACTCAGACTTTTCCTTTTCTTTGGTTTAATTTTGGAAATATGTTGCTGTTACCTATTTGTGGTAAAATAGATAAAAGTGAAAACATATTGACGTGTAATGTACTCATTAGGAAACGAGGGGGAGTATGATTCTGATCAGCGCCTGCCTGGCGGGCAGAAATGTAAAATATAATGGAAGCAATAACGCAGTGCCCTGGCTTTGCGAGTGGATTGAACGGCATAAGGAGCAAGTACTGCTTGTTTGCCCGGAGGTGATGGGCGGGTTGCCAACGCCACGTCTTCCGGCGGAGATTCAGTTCTTGGAAGATTATTCCGAAGCAGTTCCTGAAAAGCGGCGTGTCGTCAACAAAGCCGGTGAGGATGTGACAGAGCAGTTTCTGTCAGGTGCGGAAAAGGTGCTGGAGCTGGTGAAACAGCATCATATCACTTCTGCTGTCATGAAAGCAAACAGTCCGTCCTGCTCGGGGTTTTACATATACGACGGCACGTTTTCCGGAACCAAAATCGCAGGGCAGGGGATTACGGCAGCATTGCTTATGAAACACGGGGTCAAGGTGTATTCTGAAGAAATGCTTACGCCGGACCTGCTGGAAGAGTTAACGGTTTAGTATTGCTGATGTTTTGTTTTACTGAAAAGAGAAAGGATTGAAACAAGCTATGAATACGAGTATTACTATAAATGAAGAGCGCCTGAAGAATACGTTTATCGAGCTGGTGGGTGTGCCCTGTCCCAGCTGTGATGAAAAACAGGAAGCGGAGCTTTTGGTGAAAAAACTGCAGGAGCTGGGCATGGAACCGCAAGTGGACCGGGCCGGTGAACAATGCGGCGGAACAACAGGAAATGTCTGGGGATTCTTAAAAGGCGACGTGCCCGAGGCAACGCGTCTGTTTTTTGAAGCCCACATGGACAGCGTGGCGCCCACAACCGGAACGACTGTTGTTGAAAAAGACGCTGTGTTGTATTCTGACGGAACGACCACGTTAGGCGGTGACGATAAAAGCGGTGTGGCTGCCGTACTGGAAGCAATGCAATGCATCATCGAAAACAATCTGCCTCACGGAGATATCCAGGTCTGCTTTACCATCGGGGAAGAGACCGGAAGTTACGGCGTGCGTTACATGGACAAAACCATGATTCAGGCTGACGCAGGTTACTGCATGGACTGCGGCGGTCATCCGGGGGCCATCTTTAACGCGTCTCCCAAAGCAATCAACCTGAAACTGACGGTGAAAGGCAAGAGCGCCCACGCCGGACTGGAACCGGAGAAAGGAATCAACGCCATCATGCTGGCTGCAGACGCAATGCACGCTTTGCCTGTATACGGACGAATCGATGCAGAGACAACCTTAAGCGTGGACATGATTGACGGCGGGCTTGCCCCTAATATTGTGCCGGAGTCCTGCGAAGTCGTCATAGACATGCGTTGCCCCGATGAAACGAAGCTGGAACGGTTAAAGAGTGAAACGGTGGAGATATTCCGAAACGCAGTTGAGGCGAAAGGCGGAACCGTGGAAATTGCAGTGAAAGAGGTGGCGCCGGGCGTCAATCTTGACACAGACCATGCGACCGTGAAACTGGCGGCAACCGCGGCGGTAAAATTAGGTTTCCCCGTCAGCACCGGTTTTACCGGCGGCTGCAGCGACGCCAACTTTTTGTGCGGTATGGGTCTGCCAACCGTGTTGCTGGCTACCGGCATGGACAAGATTCATACTACGGAAGAACGCCTTGCCCTGGAAGATCTGAACAACGCGGCCCGCTGGGTACTGGGCATTGTTAAGGAAGCGACGGCGAAGTGCTGAGGCTGGTCGTAAAAACGACCAACCTCGGAGTGCAAACGCGCATGGATACTGGGTTTTGGTGCCGCTACTTCTTAATATTATAAGGATAGACAGTTTATATGTCACTACAGGCGAAGCCGTTAGATACAACTGTCGAACTGTATGAGAGTGGCGGTTTTGCGTTTCCCCGTCCGGAATGGTTTTGCACAGTCTTTCCCGCCGGTATTGTTAATGCAAGCACGTTTTCGGCAGAATATGATATAATTAATACAACAGTAATTTTTAGCATAGTTTGTTATAAATTGATTATGCCGCAGTGAAAGCGGCGGAACGGAACCGATCATGAGTGTACCTTTTACGCACTTGCATGTGCATACCCAATACAGTTTGTTAGACGGCGCCTCCAAACCGAAGGAACTGTTGCAGCGCGCCATGGAGCTGGGGATGGACAGCATTGCCATCACCGACCACGGCAATATGTACGGCGCGGTGGACATCTACCAGACAGCGCAGAAATTGAATAAGGAAGCGGAAAAAGAGGGGAAATCGGGCATAAAAGTTATCTTCGGCTGTGAATGCTATATTACCCCGGAGAGCCGCTTTGACCGCATCGACAAGCAGCCCCGTTACCATCTGATCCTGCTGGCGGAAAATCAGGAAGGCTATCACAATCTGGTGAAGCTGGTGTCTCTCGGTTTTATTGACGGCTTTTACCGCAAGCCCCGCATCGATAAGGACATTCTGCGCCAATACAGCAAGGGCATCATCTGTCTGTCTGCCTGCATACAGGGAGAGGTTCCTCAAATGATCCTGCAGCGGAATCTGGACGGGGCGGAACGGGCGCTGCAGGAATATATTGATATTTTCGGCAAAGACAATTTCTTTTTGGAAATGCAGAACCACGATCTGGAAGAAGAACGGACCGTCAACCGGCAGCTGCATATCTTTGCGGAAAAATACGGTGTGAAGCTGGTTGTCACCAACGATATCCATTACGTGAAACGGGAGGATGCTTCCGCCCAGGATGTGCTGCTCTGCATCCAGACCAATAAAAACGTGGACGACCCGGACCGGATGCGTTTCAACAACGACTGGTATTACTGCAAGAGCTATGAGGAAATGCGGGCGCTGTTCCCTGACGATGAGGAGGCGCTGCACAATACCCATGCCATTGCGGAACGCTGTAACGTAGATTTAACCTTTGGCCAGTTATTGCTGCCGGAGTTTCCCATTCCGCAAGAGTACCATAACGACGCGAATGAATATGTGCGCGCCCTTTGCGAAGAAGAAATACCCAAACGGTACGGCGCGTTGCTGACGAAGCTGTCGGAGGATAACAGAAAGAAAAAGGAAAAAGAAATTCAGGACCGGCTGCAGTATGAGCTGGGTGTGATCAGACAGATGGGCTATGCGGCCTATTTCCTGATCGTTTGGGACTTTATCCATTACTGCCGCAGTCACAAAGACGCGGCGGGAAATCCCGATCCCATTCCGGTGGGACCGGGCCGTGGCAGCGCGGCAGGTTCTATTGTGGCCTATCTGCTGCATATTACCAACATTGATCCGCTGGATTTTGATTTACTGTTTGAACGGTTCCTGAATCCGGAACGGGTCAGCATGCCCGATATTGATACGGATTTCTGCTACCGCAGGCGGGGCGAAGTGCTGGACTATGTGATCCGCAAGTATGGCGCAGACCATGTGTCGCTGATTATCACCTTCGGAACATTGCAGGCGCGTGCGGCGGTCCGGGACGTAGGACGGGCCCTGGGCATCAGTCTGCCGAAGACGGACCGGGTGGCCAAGGCGGTACCCCGGGAACTTGGGATTACCCTGGACAGGGCGCTGCAGACGAAAGACCTGCGGGCCATGTACGACAGCGACCCGGAAGTAAAACGCATGATCGACATCGCCAAAAGCGTGGAAGGCCTGCCCCGTAACAGCGGCACCCATGCGGCCGGTGTGGTGATTGCGCCGAAACCCCTGATTGAACTGGTGCCCCTGCAGCTGGACGAAGCCGCAGACATAGAAGCGGGCATCAGCCAGGAGCGGATGATCACCACCCAGTTTGACAAGAACCAGGTGGAAGAGCTGGGCCTTCTGAAGATGGACTTTCTTGGCCTGCGTACCCTGACTGTCATGGACGACGCGGTGCATTTCATAAAAGAGAGCACCGGGGAAACTGTCAATCTGGACAATATCCCTCTGGAAGATGAAGCGGTCAGCAAGATGCTCTGCGCCGGGGACACCCAGGGCGTGTTCCAGCTGGAAAGCGCGGGCATGACCAGGTTGGTGGAACGGCTGGCGCCTAAGTCCATGCGGGATTTGGTTCCGTTAGTGGCTTTGTACCGCCCGGGCCCGTTGGACGCGGGCATGGCGGACAAGTTTATCGAAGGCCGGAAGCGTCATCACGCGGTGGAAAGCATCCATCCGTTGCTGGACGGAATCCTGGCAGATACCTACGGGGTTGTGCTGTATCAGGAACAGGTTATGAACACCGCGCGCATCTTGGCAGATTTTACTCTGGGTGAAGCGGATATTATGCGCCGGGCTATGGGCAAGAAAAAGGCGAAAGACCTGATTGCTATGGAAAACCGCTTTGTGGAAGGGGCACAGAAGCTGCATCAGATTCCGCCGGAAAAAAGCAAAGAGATTTTTGATTTACTGTTGAAGTTTGCCGGTTACGGTTTTAATAAGTCCCATTCGGTGGCCTACGGCATGGTGGCTTACCAGACGGCGTACCTGAAAGCTCACTGGCCGGCGGAATATTTTGCGGCCTTGCTTACCAGCATCATGGGCGACACTGATAAAGTGAGCTGGTACATCACCGTCTGCAAGGACCGGGGCATCCCTATGCTGCCCCCGGACGTGAACGCAAGCCAGGAAGGTTTCTCTGTGGAAAAGGGCGCTATCCGTTTCGGACTGGTGGGTATCAAAAGTGTCGGCGAGGGAGCAGTGCGGGAAATTGTACGGGCCCGGAAGGAAGGCGGTCCCTTCCGGGATATTCTGGATTTCTGCAAGCGGGTGAATTACCGTACGCTGAACCGCCGGCTTTTGGAAAACCTGATCAAGTGCGGCGCCATGGATTCCCTGGGGGCCTACCGGTCCCAACTGCTGGCGGTGTATGAAAAAACATTGGATTTGGGCATTCAGCAGCAACGGGATTACAACAGCGGGCAGATAGGATTGTTCGGCGGCGACGATTTTGCGGAAGTGAATTCTGTGCCGTTGCCGAAGATGGACGAGATGAGCCGCTCCGTAAGGCTGAAAAATGAAAAGGAACTCATCGGCTTTTATGTGACGGGCCATCCTTTGGACGGCTACCGGGAGGCGCTGGACAAACTGACGCCGCTCTATACGCTGACGGGAGACACGCCGGCGGTGCGCGACGGACAGTTTGTCAACGTGGGCGGCATCATCAGCAGCACAGATATCAAAGTGACGAAAAAGGGCGACTCCATGGCGGTGCTGGCGCTGGAGGACTTCAGCTCCCGCATTGAAGTGGTGGTGTTCCCTCAGGCCTACAACGAATATCATACGTTGCTGCGTGAAGACGCTGTGGTGGAAGTGGAAGGCAGGTTCAATGTGGACGAGCGGGGCAGTAAGATTATTGCTTCGCGAATGGCGCTGCTGGAAGAAGGAAAACAGCCGGTGCTGTCCGCACAGGCGCGGAATACGCGGCGCGGGAACGGAAGCAATTATGCCGGCCGCGGCGGAAATGATGATTACGGCAGCAACGCGTATTACAGCGAAAACACGGACGCAGCCGCTTACAATTTTGCCAACGAAAGTCCGGAAATGTATGACGCAGCTGTACAGCAAACTGTAAATTCATTCTCACAACATACTGTAAGGGATGCTGCAGAAAACATTGCCGGAACATCTCCAAATCAGGACGAACAAGGCCACATAAAAGTTCCTGTCAGCGCTATTATCGAGCTGGTGATAACGCCGGAACGGGAATCGGACATCGTGACCAGGGCGCTGACCGCCATCCTGCAAAAGCATCACGGCAGCACCATGGTCTTTTTGAAACTGATGGGATCCCGGCGGCGTATCCGGTTAGACCCGCGCTACTATGTTAACGGGCAGGATATGGCGCTGCAGGATGAACTGAGGGAACTGTTAGGAGACAATGCGTTCCGGGTAAAAGAGATATAGGGTGCCGGGGACTTGGGAAATGAGAAAAATTGTTTATTTTTGTCTGGCGTTACTGTTAGTTGCCCTGTTTGGCTGCAGTGTCAATACAGTTCAGGGCAAACCTGGCCCGAAGCCGGCAGCGGCTTCTGACGATACCGTTCCGGCTTATGTAAAATCGGAAGCGAAACGGGTTTCCGGTTTAGTCCGTGCTGTACAGAATCCGCATACTTTCACGATTATAGGCGTCAGCGATCTGCATTACCTGAAAGGCAATGCACAGATTGGCAGGGCTCTGAACGAGATGGCGCTCGGGGTAAAGGAAATTTCTTCACAGGTACCCGTGGATTATAAAATCGCTTTTGGAGATTATATTTACCGCGGTAAAGGCTGTGAGAATTACCGGGACGGCGTGGAGGAAATGCAGGCCGCAACCGGTATACTGGATAAAGCGTTCGGGCAAAGCGGAAATCAGATTCGCTTAACCGGAAACCATGACGCCAACGCAATGGAACTTGACAAGGGTGAACTGAAACAGTTTTTCACCATGCATGACTTGTACGGGTATGTTGGAAAATGTAATGGTAACATGATCACAGACAGCCTGAACCCGGAAGGGAACTATGGCTATATCGATATTCCGGAAAAGAAAATCAGGATAGTATGTTTGAACACTTCAGACTTTACGGATGAGGGAAAGCCAACTATAGCGCCGGATAAAAAGGACCATAATAAAAACACGACGACAACCCATAATATGAGTAAACGGCAGGCGGAGTGGCTGATTGAAACGTTAAAGTTAAAGGGGATTGAAGACCCGGAAGCATGGAACATCCTGCCGGTGTCCCATCTGGTCCTGTCCCAGACAAAGGGCGGCCTATGGAATAACACGGAAGCCAATGCGGCATTTCTCCTTTCCGATTATGTACAAAAGCATAAGGGAACGTTTATCTTTAAAGGAAGAGAGTTACCGTATGACTATTCAGGGATAACCCCGGCGCGGGTATTACCGTATATTCATGGGCACAATCATAATTTCCCGGTAAAAAACATGAATGTAAGTAATATATCCAAAGACGTAGTCCGTAATGAAATGGTTACCATCGGTCTTCCCAACGCCTGCCCGCTTCGCAATGCGAAGGGCAATACATACAATAAAACAGAGGGTACCGCAAAGTCGACTGCTTTCAGTGTAATCGTTATCGACCTGAAAAAGAGTGTCATAAATGTATTCTGTTACGGAGCCGGTTTTGACAGGATTATACATTTTGACAGTGTAAAGATGAAAGCAGACGCTTCGCACGTTGCTTTACATGCCGCGTTGCAGGGGAAAGTTATCTGGAAAAGCCGGGATAAAAAAGTTGTGAAAGCGGAAGAGGGGAAGATGAAGCCTGTTTCCGCCGGGAATACGCTGGTTGTGGCAGAAGACGAAAAGGGGAACTGCGAATACTGGAATGTTGCGGTGGAACAGGGAGCGGTTAATTTAAAACTCTAAAAGGCATTTAAATATATTAAATAATCATATAAGAATATCCAACATCATAAAAACAGGATTATTGTAAGCTGAAGGAGGGATTGCCATGGCCGTATACCGCTGCCGTATCTGCGGCGCCATTTTTGACGAAGCAAAAGAAGGAAAAAAGTTAAGTGAGATTCCCTGCTGCCCAGTCTGCAAGCAGCCGGTTTCCAATTTTGAAAAGATTGCGGATTCGGAAGAAACAAAACCGGATGCAGCTGCCGGTTCGGTATCGGCAACTGGCGCTGCTGTGAATGTAGAACCGGACGGAGCCGCGAGTCCGTCTTCTGCATCGTTGGCGTATGATGCAGCCTATGTGCGGGTGGACGAACGCTGCCGCTACATGAAGGAGATTCATGAAATGGCGGTGACCGGACGTACAATCGGCGGCGCTATGGGAACTCAGATGCCCATGCCCGGCTGGGATGACATTCTGCTGCTGGGCGCGCAGCTGAACCCGCCGCCGCTGGAAGACAACGCGCCGGTGGAAACCAGGACTGTTATCGGTAAGCATGCAAAAAAACCAATGGTTTTGGAAAGTCCGGTTTACATTTCCCACATGTCCTTCGGCGCTCTTTCCAAAGAAACCAAGACAGCGCTGGCAAAAGGTTCTGCTCTGGCCAAAACCGCCATGTGCAGCGGGGAAGGCGGCATCCTTCCGGAAGAAAAAGCTGCGTCTTACAAATATATTTTTGAGTATATCCCCAACAAATACAGCGTGACGGAAGAAAATCTGAAGACGTCTGACGCCATTGAAATCAAGATCGGGCAGGGGACAAAACCCGGCATGGGCGGTCATCTGCCCGGTGAAAAGGTGACGCCTGAAATTGCCGCGCTGCGGGGCAAGAAGCCGGGCGAGGATGTGCAGAGTCCCAGCAAGTTCCCGGAAATCAATTCCAAAGAAGATTTAAAAGCCATGGTTGATATACTGCGGGAGCTTTCGGATGGCAGACCCATCGGGATTAAGATTGCGGCGGGGCGCATTGAAAAGGATCTGGAACACTGTGTATTTGCGCAGCCGGACTTCATTACCATTGACGGCAGGGGCGGGGCTACCGGATCCAGCCCGTTCTTCCTCCGGGAAGCCACGACGGTTCCAACCATTTATGCCTTAAGCCGCGCCCGGAAATATCTGGATTCGGTTCATTCCGATATTGCGCTGGTGATTACCGGCGGGCTGCGGGTGTCGCCTGACTTTGCCAAAGCGTTGGCCATGGGGGCCGATGCGGTGGCGATTGCCAGCGCGGCGCTGATTGCGGCGGCCTGCCAGCAGTATCGCATCTGCGGCTCGGGCAACTGCCCCGTGGGTATTGCCACACAAAACCCGGAACTGCGCGCCCGTCTGAACATGGAAGCCGCGGCACAGCGGGTGGCCAACTTCCTGAACGTGTCCCTGTCGGAACTGAAGACATTCGCCCGTATTACAGGACATTCCTCTGTGCATAATTTAAGTCTGAGTGATTTGATTACATTAGATAAGGATATCGAAGAATTTACGGGCATCCCCCATGCGGGGCGAGGGCTTATGTGAGCAGTAAGGGGTCAAAGTGTTTGCCGTCTTTTCTTCTGATATGTTAAAATAGAACAGGGTTCGGTTCGAACTGTAAGAAGTTATTACAGTTCACGATATCTGTTGATGGATGATTGATGCAGTAAGCAGTTGAATTATCCGGAAGGGGAGATTTTATGAAAAAGTTATTAGTATCCGCATTGGCAGCAACAGTTTTAAGCTTTGGCATTAGCAGTGAAGTAACCGTGGCTTCCGCAGCAGAGCTGCAGCCTGTAACGAAGAGCAACATACTGACTATGGCTGCAGTTTGGAAGCAGACTGCAGCAGAATACCGCGCACTGTATTATCAGGGCTTCAATATCGCTCAGAAATATGTCGATGAAGCTGTGGCAAAGAAAAAGAAAAAAGACAAACCGCTGGCGGTTATCACGGATATGGATGATACCGTTGTAATCCATGACCGGTACTGGGCACACCTGATCGCTAACGGCGAAGAGTTTTTCAATGACCCGGTGTGGGATAAATATATTCCTACCAACAGCCTGCTCCCGGCTCCCGGCGCGCTGGATTTTCTGAACCACTGCAGGGAAAAAGGCGTGGAAGTCTTTTATGTGACCAGCCGCGATCAGGGCGAGGGCACCTATGAAATGGCGCTGGGTAATTTGCAGGCGCTGGGCTTTCCGTATGCAGACAAAGAGCACCTCACGGTATTGGTAGATACTTCCAACAAAGAGCCGCGTCAGAAAGAAATTGCGGAAAAATATAATGTAATTGTTAAGCTGGGCGACAGCCTGAACGATTTTCAGAGAAAGTATTACATCAAAAAGGATTTCGAAGAACGGAATCTTATGACAGCCATGGATAAGGATTTATTTGGTACAAAATACATTATTATGCCGAATCCTACCGACGGTCATTGGATTGCCGCGATCTTCGGTCAGTCGGAACCGGAAGATACGGAAGAAAACCGCGCCCTGTGGCAGAAAACTGCAACGAGAAATGCCTGGGCAGAAAAGTAAAAGAAATTCCTCTTGACAAGAGTGATATAATGTGATTAAAGAAAGCCGATGAAGCATTGTCGGCTTTCTCTATTTTAGATAAAGGACTGCAAAACTTTAAATTAGTCAATGCTGCAACACAGCATGTGTTACAAAAACCGTCGAATGATTTCGGCGGTTTCTTCTGTTTTACGGACAGTTTTTTATTTGCTGATGTATTCAAATGTGTGGGGGGATTGTAACGATGAAACGTATTTTTGTGTTTTTTCTGATAGTGCTGATGTTGGCTGCCGGAGTTTCCGGCTGCGGAGGGTCTGAAAATGACTCTGCGAAAAAATCCGGGGCGCCGGGCACGGATGCGTCGAAACTGAGAATCGTCACTACGATTTTCCCTGAATACAGTTGGACAAAAGAGCTGTTAGGCAGTCATGAAAAAGACGCGGAACTTACATTATTGGCGAAAAAGGGCGTGGACATGCACAGTTACCAGCCCAGCGCGGAAGACATTTTAAAAATTGCCGGCTGCGATCTGTTCATCTATGTGGGCGGAGAGTCGGACAAGTGGGTGGACAAAGCGTTAAAGCAAGGCGGCAACCCGAAACGGAAGGTCATCAATCTGATGAAACTGCTGGGGAGCCGGACAAAAATTGAAGAAGCCGTGGAAGGCATGGAAAAACATGACCACCACGATCATGATAAGGATGGGAAGGCACATCATGACAAAGACAAACAGGATGAAAAGCATGAACATGAAAAGGAACACGACAAGGATAAACACGACGGCCAAGAACATCATGAACAGCCGGAATATGACGAGCATGTGTGGCTGTCGCTGAAAAACGCGGACATTATCTGCAAGGCCATAGCGGAAGAACTGGCGGCTTCAGATCAGAAAAATGCCGCAGTGTATCGTGCCAACTGTGATGCCTACAATAAAAAGCTGGCGGCTTTGGATGCAAAATATAAAGAAACAGTAACGAAGGCGCCGGTGAAAACGGTTCTCTTCGGCGACCGGTTCCCGTTCCGTTATCTTACAGACGATTACGGCTTACAATATTACGCGGCATTCAACGGCTGCTCGGCGGAAACGGAAGCCAGCTTCGCAACCGTAGCTTTTCTGGCGAAGAAGACGGACGAGCTGAAACTGCCTGCGGTCCTTACCATTGAGGGTCGGCAGCATAAGCTGGCGCAGACCATTGTGGAAAATACAAAGGCAAAAAAACAGAAGGTGCTGGTGCTGAACTCCATGCAGTCTGTAACCGAAGAGGAAATCAAAAAAGGCATTACGTATCTTGCAGTCATGGAACAGAATCTGAACGTGTTGCGGGAAGCGCTGCAGTCGAAATGAATAAATAGTTGGGAATAGATTATGGAAGCGCAGATTATTTGTGAAAATTTAAAATTAGGATATGGCGCCGGCGTTCTGGTGGACGGGCTGTCGTTTACCGTAGAAAAAGGGGATTACTTATGTATCGTAGGCGAGAACGGCGCAGGCAAAAGTACGCTGCTGCGTACGCTGTTGGGGTTGCAGAAACCACTGGCAGGCAAGATTACATTTGGCGGCGGACTCCAACAAAACGAAATCGGGTACCTGCCCCAGCAGACTTTTGTGCAACGGGATTTTCCCGCTTCCGTGTGGGAAGTGGTTCTTTCGGGCTGTCAGGGGCGCTGCGGTCTGCGGCCCTTTTACAACCGTGAGGAAAAACAGATTGCGAAAAATGCCATGGAACAGCTGGAAATTATACCGCTGGCCCGGACCTGCTACCGGGATCTTTCCGGAGGACAGCAGCAGCGGGTTTTGCTGGCCCGGGCCCTGTGCGCTTCAGATAAAATGCTGGTGCTGGACGAGCCGGTTTCGGGACTGGATCCAAAGATGGCGGAAACCATGTACCGGCTGGTGGAGCGCATCAACCGGGAAATGGGAATTACCGTCATCATGATTTCTCACGATGTACTGGAGGCAATCCCCTATGCCACGCACATCCTGCATATGGACAGGGAATACTTTTTCGGCACGGTGGAAGAATACCGCCGGTCACGTTTTGGAAACACATTTTTACAGCCGGAATGAGAAAGGTTTGTGGTTATGAGCGCAATTGCAGATAAACTGTTTATGTATTTTCAATATTCTTTCGTGGTCAACGCCCTTATTGTGGGGGTGCTGATTGCCCTGTGTTCTTCTATGCTGGGTGTGACGCTGGTGCTGAAACGCTATTCTTTTATTGGGGATGGTCTGTCCCATGTGGCTTTCGGGGCCATGGCAGTGGCAGCGGTGGCGGGTTTTACCGATGACATGCCCTTTATCCTGCTGGTCACAGTGGCCTTTGCTATCTTACTGTTGCGCACGGGACAGAACGCGAAGATTAAAGGGGACGCAGCCATTGCCATGATTTCCGTGGGAGCGCTGGCCGTGGGTTATCTTCTGATGAATGTATTCTCTTCCTCTGCCAATGTTTCCGGCGACGTCTGTACCACCCTGTTCGGTTCCACTTCGATTTTGACACTGACGAAGACGCAGGTGGGAATGTGCGGCGTGCTGTCGGCGGTGGTAATCGGCGTGTTCGTTCTTTTCTACAACAAGATTTTTGCGGTTACCTTTGACGAAAACTTTGCCCGGGCTGCGGGCACGCCGGTGGGAACCTGTAACCTGCTGCTGGCGGTACTGATCGCGGTGATCATCGTGCTGGCCATGAACCTGGTGGGCTCGTTGCTTATTTCGGCGCTGGTCATCTTTCCGGCCCTGTCAGCCATGCGCATTTTTAACAGTTTTAAATCGGTGATCCTATGCTCGGCCCTTTTTTCCGTGGTTTGCGCCTTTGCGGGCATCGTTTTGTCCATACTGGCAGGCACGCCTGTGGGCGCTACCGTCGTCATGATTGATATGCTGGCGTTTGGTGCGTTTTACGTTACAGGCTCTTTAAAAAACGGTGGGTGATAAGGAAGCATATTGTTAAATAATACGGTATATTTCAGCAGTTGAGATGCTTTTCAGGAGGTGCGAACTTGAAAGATAAAACAGCACAGTTCTTCACTGTAATGCTTATCTGGTCTTTGTTGCTCCTGTTAGTGAGTGGTTGCGGAGGAAGCAGTAACGATAAAAAGGCGGGCGGTTTCATTCCGCCTAAACAAAACAGCGTGGACGCGGTGCTGCAGCAGAAAAAGGCGGAAGCAGACCGCCAAAATGGAAATGTGAATGCCGGAAAAGAGACGGCGGATAAACAAATAGATGCCGGCGATAAAACAGGCAGAGAGGCGCCCGGCGCACAAAACTGGCAGGGCGCTGATGCGCCTGTCAGCGCCCAAAAGATGAAGGAACTGGAAAAGAGTACGGTCCGCCGTGACGTGTATGATTTACATCCCACTTATAAGAAGGTGGATTACGATTTCAGCCGGATGGATAAAACCATGATGTACACCCAGATTTACAACATGCTGAAAGAACCGGATAAATATAAAGGAAAAGTCGTCCGCATGCAGGGTACCTTCGGCCATTATTATGACGAAAAAACGGGAAAACATTATTTCGGCTGTGTGGTTATGGATGCGACGGCCTGCTGTTCTACCGGTATGGAATTTTCCCGGAAAGGAAAGCACAGGTATCCGGAGAATTATCCGAAACCGGATGAGCCGATCATCGTGACCGGCCGTTTTTCTTCCTACAAGGAAGGGAAGGAACTTTTCTGCGAACTGGCGGATGCGGAAATGGAAAAGCTTTGATGTAAGGAGTTTTTATTTTTTTGCAGAAGTGGTAAAATATAAATACAGAAACAAGAGATAAGTTCCTGTAATAAAATTAAAAAGGAGGAAGTATTGTGAAGAAATTTTTGATGGTTGTGATGGCCATGCTGCTGTCCCTGTCTATGGTCGCGGGCTGCGGCGGAGGCGACAAGAAGGCAGAGCTGATCAAAGGCCTCAAAACGGAAATCGGCACCCTGCTGGGCAATGTGGATAAGCTGGCCGCCGATGAACTGAAGGGCGATGCTGCCAAGAAGGCGACGGAAGGTTTCAAAGGCCTGATGGACAAGATTGCCAAGCTGAAAGAAGCGGCAAAAGGCAATGCAGCTGCGGAAAAAGACGTAGCCGACCTGATGGGCAAGGCCACCGGGTTATCTGAAAAGATCAGCCGCGGTCTGGCTGCAGGCAACCTGAACATTGATCCCAAGACTTTCAAGCTGGAAGACATGGAAAAGAACGGCTGGGTAGCGATCAAAGACGCAGCCGGCAAAATCACCGGTTACTATGATCCGAAAGACGTTGTAACAGACGACCTGGGCAAAAAAGCGTATGCCTGGATTATGAAGATTGGTGAAGGCGGAAAGGCTCTGGGTTTTGAAAACGTAGCCTTTGACTATGCCAACGGCAAGGTTGCCCTGAACAAAGAGGCCATTCTGGAAAATAAAGACGGCGCATTCAGCTTCGCGGCAGCGAAAGAAGCTGTCAAATCACTGGTATGGGGCGATGGCGTGAAAGGTCTGGAAGGCCTGGACCTGAACGGTATTTTTGAAAAACTGAAACCCCAGGGCTGGGATATGAAGAAACTGGCCGGTGCTGTTGCAGGCGCTGTTGCGGGTGACGCGGCTGACAAAGCTGGTTTTGTGAAAGACTTTGTGGCTTTCGCAGATAAAAACGAAGCAACCCTGAAGAAATTAGCGGATTCCATCAACTCCGGTACCATTGACAAAGCAGCGCTGCTTGATCTCGGCAAGAACGCTCTGGCGGAAATCAAAAAAGCCAACGGCGACATGAACGGTAAATATGCAGACCTGCTGAAACCGGTTGCCAACATCATGCAGATGCAGGAAGACCGGGCCCAGGCTATGATCGACGGCGTGAACGGCAATGTGGCACGTTTTGCAGAAGGCGGCGACATGAAGGTAAAAGTGCTGGAACTTCTGGCACAGTTTAAGAAAGAGAATAATCTGTAAGAGGTATATCAGATTGTTCGTGTGCAGAAATCTTTGTAATTAAAAGAGGAATGCCTAATGAAACAGTATATATTCACGATAGAAGAAAATTGTACAGGCTGCAACAAATGTATCTCAGTATGTCCTGTGGATATGGCCAACCGGGTCTACATGGCCCGGGATGGCTCCCGCAAAGTTATGCTGGATAACAATTATTGCATACAGTGCGGTTCCTGTGTTGTTGCATGCAACCATAACGCCCGGGACTATTTGGACGACACGGAACGTTTTTTCCGAGATCTTTCTGCCCAGGGCGGCGAACCTGTCAGTGTAGCGGTGGCACCGGCGCTTCTTACCAATTTCCCGGAACCGGAAAAACTGTTCGGCTGGCTTAAATCATTGGGCGTGGAGCATATTTATGACGTTTCGCTTGGCGCCGATATCGCTACCTGGGCGATGTTAAAGGCAGCAAAAGCGAAAAATCTCCATTCGCTGATTACCCAGCCATGTCCGCCCATCGTGAATTATTGTGAAAAATACTGTCCCGAACTTATCGAAAACCTGGCTCCGGTTCAGAGCCCCCTCATCTGTCTGGCTATCTTTCTTCGCAAGTACCAGGGATTTACGGGAAAACTTGCTTTCCTTTCACCATGTATCGGAAAGCTTCAGGAAATTGAAGATTTGGAAACCGGCGGGCTTGTGCAGTATAACGTTACGTTTGACAAGCTTTGGAAAAAACTGGAAACTGAAGGGATCAGGCTGGAGGATTATCCCCCGGCCGGTTTTGAGGGAATGCCTTCCGGTATAGGGCATGTTTACAGCCGCCCGGGAGGCCTGACTGAAACCGTCCGAATCGTGGAACCGAATCTGTGGATCCGGCAAATCGACGGTACGCAACGGTCTTTTTCCTATCTTCGGGAGTATCTGGAACGCAAAAATGCAAATCAGGTTGTCCCGGCCCTGGTAGATATACTGAGTTGCCGGGGCGGCTGTAATCTCGGCTCGGGGACCGGTAAGGAATTGCACGTGGATGACATAGACTGGAAAACAGACCGGCGGAAGGAATGCAAGGAAAAGGAACAGTTTATCCGGACTCGCGACAGCGTGGTGTATGCGCCTAATGATTTTTTTGACAGGACCCTTGACTGGGAAGATTTTACCCGTAATTATGCGGACAGAAATGTGTACGGCTTCTTTGAAGATGAGGATTTGGACACGGTTTTCGGAATGTTGAAAAAGAAAACGCCTGTTTCCCGGAAAATCAATTGCTTTGCCTGCGGTTATGGGAGTTGCCAACGGATGGCTCAGGCTATTAAGCGCGGTGTCAATATTCCTGAGAGCTGTATTGACTTCCAGAGGAGCGAGTTTAAAATCGATCCGCTGACTTCTCTGCTGAACCGTAGAGAACTGGAAAAAGTGATGAACCGTCTGATCAAATGGTTTAGGGAAAGCCGTTTGCATGCGGGTGACGAGCATCGCAAACAGGCATTGCAGAACATGACGCTTATGATGATGGATGTGGATGACTTTAAAGGAGTGAACGACCGGTTTGGGCATGACGTGGGCGATATTGCATTGCGTGAGGTAGCCGCTGCGATAGTGAAGAGTACAAGGCCTACGGATGCGGCAGGCCGCTGGGGCGGCGATGAGTTTATGGTGATTCTGCTGAATGCAGACCATAAGGAGGCAGAAATTGTTTCCGGCAGAATCAGAAAAGCCGTTTATGAATCAGACGTGCTTCCCGACGGGGAACGGTTCACCACCAGCATCGGCATTGCCGAAGCGCTTGAAACAGACGACGCCGCGACGCTTTTCCAGCGGGCGGACCAGGCACTCTATGAGGCAAAGAAATGCAAACAGATAAAAACCCTTAGATAAGGGTTAATCAGCGTTTCCTTAAGTATGCCGTATACTTTTCGTGAACTTTTTAGTTAAAGCTTTTTTCATACAATTTTATCAACTGGTTTTATCATGTTTGCTTTTGAAAGCAGAAAAAGCGTTGTATGTGAGGGATCATTATGAAAAAAATAGCCATCATCCGCTGTCTGGATGTAAGCATGCGCTGTGTGGGCGCGTCCTGCATGAAATCCTTTAACAACCATACCGTAAAATTTGAACGCTACGGGGATGAGAAACTGGAACTGTTTGCCGGCCTGACCTGTAACGGCTGCGGGCATACGGTGGAGAATGACGAGGGGCTGAAGAAAAAACTGGACCGTCTGGCGGAAGAGCCGGTGGACGTGGTGCATTTCAGCAGCTGTACCAACAAAAAGGACAAAGAAAATCCGGAACTGAAAAAACGCTGTCCCTGGGTGGAAAAGATGAAAGACTATCTGGAGAGCAAAGGCGTGGAAGTAGTGTACGGCACGCACCATTAAATCTTTTTGGCAGGTATAAGTTATATGTTTAAGGGAAAAGCAGTAACTTGGCAACGTTATAATTTCTCTTACATTACAAATCTCTTAAAACTATAATAATGTATAAAATGAGATTAAAAAGCTGAGGAGGAATCATCATGGCAAACAAATACGCAGGAACGCAGACCGAGAAAAACCTGGAAGCGGCATTTGCCGGGGAATCCCAGGCAAGGAACAAATACACCTACTTTGCATCTAAAGCGAAAAAAGAAGGTTTTGAGCAGATTTCCGCGCTGTTTCTGAAGACAGCCGATAATGAAAAAGAACACGCAAAGATGTGGTTCAAGGAACTGGAAGGGATTGGCAGCACAGCGGAGAACCTGGCTGCGGCGGCTGCAGGCGAGAACTACGAATGGACCGATATGTACGAAGGTTTTGCCAAAACGGCGGAAGCAGAAGGCTTTAAGGAACTGGCTGCCAAATTCCGTATGGTGGCCGCCATTGAAAAGCATCATGAAGAACGCTATCGCGCGCTGCTGAAAAATGTAGAGTCGCAGGAAGTATTCAAAAAGAGTTCCGTAAAAGTCTGGGAGTGCCGTAACTGCGGACATATTGTGATTGGAGAGAAAGCGCCGGAAATCTGCCCGGTATGCGCGCATCCTCAGGCCTATTTTGAGATTCATGCAGAAAATTACTGATATGTTGTAAAAAGGGAGACCGTTGCAGCGCAGCGGTCTCTTTTCATTTGGAAAACCTGTAAAACTATGGTATAATATACTGTACCGTTGTTGGTATAATAAGACTACACAAGCAGGAGGCACACATGAACATTATCGTCTGTGTAAAACAAGTGCCGGATACGACGCAGATCCGTCTGAATCCGGAAACCCGCACTCTGGTCCGGGATGGCGTGGAGAACATTTTGAATCCCTATGATGCGGAAGCGTTGGAAACCGCACTGATCTTAAAAGATAAATACGGTGCAAAGGTTAAGGTCGTTACCATGGGACCCCCTCAAGCCAAAGATATCCTGAAGGATGCTATCGCGCTGGGCGCGGATGAGGCGTACCTGCTTACCGACCGGGCTGTGGCCGGTTCCGATACGCTGGCTACCAGTGTGGCCCTGGCTGCCCTGGTCAAACACCTGGGCGAATACGATCTGATCCTCTGCGGACGGGAAGCGGCGGACGGCTGTACAGCGCAGGTTGGACCGGAAATGGCGGAACATCTGGGCATCCCGCAGGTTACTTCCGCTTTGAAAGTTGAATTTACCGACGGTCGTTTCGTGGTAGAACGGGAAACGGAAAACTGGGCAGAGACCCTGGCTGTTCCCGCGCCTCTCCTGGTGACCATGACCCGTGCAGAAAAAGAATTGCGCTTTGCCAGTATCCGCGGCAAGATGAAAGCCCGCAAGACAGAAATTCCTGTCAAGACGGCGGCCGATCTGGGACTGGATGTCAGCAACGTAGGCCTGAAGGCTTCCCCGACACGTGTTATCAAAGTATTTACACCGGAAGCGCATAAAGTGGACACCCAGATCATCAAGGAAGAAGATGTGGATGTGGCCGTGGACAAACTGGTGGAAAAGCTGATCGAAGCCGGCGTAATAAAACGCTGAGCCGTGTATCGTGGCAGTTAAAGTTGAAATTGCGCGCTGCATTGGCTGCGAGAACTGCTCAGCCATCTGCCCGACGGGCGCTATCCGCGTAACGGACGGGAAAGCGACAGTCCGGGAACAAAGCTGTGTGGAGTGCGGCGCGTGTATATATGATTGTCCTATGGACGCGATTACTCTTCCGAGGGAGGATTTCAATAATGGCAAAGACTGAAAATGCAATCTGGGTAGTAGCCCAGCTGGAAAATGGCGAGACTCTTGGCGTGACCTATGAGCTGCTGGGGCAGGCCCGCCGCCTGGCCGACACGGCAGGACAGAATACCGCTGTCATCCTGATTGGCAAAGAAAACAAAGGACATGCGGAACAGCTTATCGCCCAGGGTGCGGATGTAGTTTACACCGTGCTGGGCGAGGAATACGCGGATTATAATGTGGAACTGTACACCAATGCCATCAGTGAACTGGCGCAGGAGTATAAACCCAACGGCATCATGTTTGGCGCTACCATTGACGGCCGTGACCTGGCGCCCCGTGTGGCTGCCCGCTTAAAAACCGGTCTGTGCGCGGACTGCACAGAAGTGGAAATGGGTGAGGACGGTCTCCTGAAATGGACCCGGCCCGCATTGGGCGGCAACCTGATGGGTACCATCGTCTGCTCTGACATCCGCCCCCAGATGGGATCTGTACGTCCCAAGATCTTTGCGCCCATGGAACCGGATACCGGCCGCCAGGGCGAGATAATCAATTATACAGTAAAAAATAAAGTGGAAAGTAAAGTGGAGATCCTGAAAAAGGAACCCCTGTCCACCGGCGGCAAGTTAAAGATCGAAGACGCGGAAGTCGTCTGTGCCGGCGGCCGTGGTTTCGGCGATGGCGAGCGTTTCAAGGTATTGGAAGATCTTGCGGCTTTGTTTGAAAAATCTGCGATAGCCGGTTCCCGCGCCGCAGTTGATGAAAAGTGGGTAGACCATGCGTCCCAGGTAGGACAGTCCGGCAAGACCATCGCACCGAAGCTGTATTTTGCCTGCGCTGTTTCCGGTGCGCTGCAGCATGTATCCGGCATGAAAGAGTCGGAAGTCATCGTGGCCATTAACAAAGATGAAAACGCGCCGATTTTTGAAGTGGCACATTATGGTCTGGTCGGCGATGTGCATGTTGTGCTTCCCAAGCTGATTGAAAAGATTAAAGCCTATAAAGAATCCTGAGGTGCGGTTCTGTGTGGAAAGTAATTTATATTGCACCAACGCAGGAGCGGGCTGAGAAGTTGAAGAAGCTGCTGGGGGATAACGGTTTCCTGTGCCAGCTGAAGGCAGTGGGGACACGCCGCAACGGCAAAGTTGCTTCCATTGAAATCTCGGTGCCTGTTTCGGAAGCGGAAGAAGCTTATGAAGTGCTGGCGGAGCATGGCTTTCATGCGTGAACGGACCCGTAACCGGCTGTGAACAGAATGATCCGGTGGTCTTAACGGATATTCCACTAGTGTAGATACGGTAAGGAATTTATGGAAAAACCGGAAAAAGGTATTTTTAAAAAAGGGTATACTGAGTTCGATCAGCGGCTTGATCAGGAACTGGAAGAAGAAAAAGAAGAACGGCGCCGGCAACTGCTGTTGCAGGCGCCGGACTTTAAACTGCTGAACCAGATTCTGGAAAGCGGAGAGTATTCGGAGGACCTGGCGTCAAAACTGAAGGACGGAGGCCTGTACTATTTGCGGAGCGGGGAAGAAGAATCCGCAGAAAGGTTTATGAGTATTTTCCGTAAAACGCTGGAATCGCATCCGAAAGTCCGGGAGGATCTGATCAGGCAGGCCGGTTTTTTGGGCTGTATGGCTTTTAAACGGGGCATGCCCCGGCTGGGCCGGCTCTGCGGGGAAGCGATTCTCAGCGGTCTGCGCCTGCTCGGTCCGGAAGAAAGGGAACTGACCGAACAGGGGTATCTGCAGTTTAAGAACGTGACAGATACGGCTGTGCGAACGCGAAACGAATGGGATTTCCGGGAGATTGTAACAGCGCTGCAACAGTATTGGGAAAATTACAGGGCTGCGGTTACCCCGGGCTTCATTTCGATTTTGTCCGACTTGCTTTTTGTGGCGGCAGACAGACGTCAGATTAACGCCTTAAAGGTAATTTGTTCGTTAAGCCGGAATGTAATATGCCACGATTCGGTGAACCGTGTCGCACGACAGCAATTTGCGATGGAGTGGAGCAATACGGCGGCGCAGATTGCCCAGCGCGGCTGGGACGCAGAATGTCAGATGTTGTTGAAGCATCTGTGCCTGTGTTTAGTTTCGCTCCGCGACGATGTTTTGATAAAGAGAGTGATGGCGGATGTATCCCTCCACATGCAGATTCAAAGTAAGTGGGATAATTTTGAAACCGCGTTCAGGCTGTTTTATCCCTGCCAGCTGTTTTCCCTGGTGTTGCTGCGCTGGGGGATGAACCGCTATAACCATGTCCTTCTGTCGGAAAGAGTGATGGAAGTGGAAGCGTCGACACAGGATTCCGGCATGTTGGGACAGGTGGAACAGAAGATGGAGCTGCTGGAAGAAAAGGATAAAGCGCTGGACATGATCCGTTTTGTCCTGCGAAACGGTCGGGATATGGCGGCAGCCTGCGCCCGGCTGCTGATGAAAGATGAATGGGAAATTTATGGAGCGTGGCAGAGGGAATGGCTGTCCGTTGTTGCAGGTAAAGAAAAACGCCGGAAACAGGTCCGGCAGTTTATGCAAATGACGGCGGAATACTGGCAAAGTTCCCAGCCTTCCAGAAGCAATAAACAGTGGGAATTCATGGCGGAGGTCGTGAACCCGTCCCAGTTGCCGGACAAGTATCTGGAACTGATCAAACTGGTTTCATAAGTTCATGTTGCAGATAAATGCAACTATGCAAAGTACTGCGCAGTGCCGGACAGATACTTACGGAAAACGGTCAAACATCTTCAATTGTATACAGAATTTTTAGTTGAAGCGGCAGACGGTTCGTGTTATAATTAACAAAACTAAATAGGCATTACCTTTAAAACGGTCCTGTGAGGCTGTAAGGTGACTTAGCAAAGTAGTATTATGGAAGATAGTAAGCCTTCTTGCATCCTGCGGGACGAGAAGGCTTTTATTTTTTGGGAAACCGCCCGTGTCCCGGTCCGGTGTTGACAGAACCGGCTGACCAAACGAAAGCAGGCGGACTTTCCAACATCAGACAGGAGGAACTGCAATGGCAAAAGCGACTGTGTCCCTGGCGGGCAGGGACATCCTTGACCTGGAGAGCTTCAGCGTCGGGGAAATCAACCTGGTTCTGCAGACAGCTGCGGAAATGAAAAAGATTATGAAACGCGACATCAAAAAAGTACCGTCCCTGCGGGGCAAATCCATCATCAACCTGTTCTACGAGCCCAGTACCCGGACCCGTACGTCTTTTGAACTGGCGGGCAAATACCTGGGGGCGGACGTAGTCAACATTACGACTTCTTCTTCCAGCGTGGTAAAGGGCGAGTGCCTCCGGGACACCATCCTTACCGTACAGTCCATGTGCTGCGACGCCATCGTCATGCGCCATCCCATTGAAGGGGCTGCCGTTTACGCGGCGGACGTGGCAAAACCGGTCATCATCAACGCCGGCGACGGCGCCCATGCCCATCCGTCCCAGGGGCTGCTGGACATGTTCACCCTGCGGGAAAAGGGGCTGAAAGACTTAAAAGGAAAGAAAATGGTCATCCTGGGCGATATTTTGTACAGCCGGGTGGCCCGTACCAATATTGCGGCCTGGAACAAGATGGGAGCGGACGTGCATGTAGCGGGACCCCGTCCCCTGATGCCCTACGCCGTGGAAAGTCTGGGCGTGACTTATCATAAACGTATTGAAGAAGCCATCGAAGGCGCGGATGTCATCGACGTGCTGCGGATCCAGCTGGAACGCCAGAAGAGTGGTCTGTTCCCGTCACCCCGGGAATACGCCCGCATCTTCGGTCTGAACGAAGCGCGGCTGAAGCTGGCGAAACCGGACTGCGTGGTACTGCATCCCGGTCCCATGAACCGGGGCCTGGAAATTTCCTGGGACGTAGGCTACTGCGACCAGGCGGCGATCCGCGACGAAGTGCAGAACGGCGTGGCCGTTCGTATGGCGCTGTTATTCCTGACACTGACTGGAGGTAAACAAATTGAAGCTGCTAATTAAAAACGGACGGGTGGTAGACCCCTCTCAGAAACTGGATGAAATCTGCGACGTGCTGGTAGCAGACGGGAAAATCGCAAAAGTTGCAAAGAACATAACGGACCAAGCCGATGAGACGTATGACGCCGCGGGTAAGGTAGTAGCCCCCGGCTTCATCGACATGCATACCCATCTGCGGGAGCCGGGCCTGGAAGCCAAGGAAAGCATCCGCACCGGTACCATGGCGGCAGCGGCCGGCGGCATTACCACCATCGCCTGCATGCCCAATACGAAACCTGCCATTTCCACTTCCATCGTGGTCAGCGGCATCAAAGAACGGGCCGCGAAGGAAGGCTATGTGAACGTGGAAGTCATCGGTTCCATCAGTAAGGACGAAGAAGGAAAGGAACTGGCGGAGATGGGCGATATGCTGGAAAAAGGCGCGGTGGCTTTTTCCGACGACGGTCATTATGTGTACAGCAGCCGCCTGCTGATGAACGCGGCCAAATATATGACAAGCTTTGACGCACCCCTGATTTCCCACAGCATTGAAAGCGAACTGAACGCGGACGGTTACATGCACGAAGGCGCGGTTTCCGCAAAGATCGGTGTGCCCGGCGTGCCTTCCGTGGCGGAAGACATCGCCGTAGCAAGGGATGTGCTGGTGGCCGGTTACACCGGAGCCCATATCCACATTGCCCACGTGGCCAGCAAAGGCGCGGCGGATATCATCCGCCAGGCCAAGTCCAAAGGCTATCCGGTAACGGCAGAGGTCACCGTGCATCACCTGACCCTGACGGATGAAGCCTGCCTGGGTTACAGTACGGCTACCCGTGTTTCTCCTCCCCTGCGGAGCCAGGATCACGTGGACGCCATGCGGGCCGCCCTTCTGGACGGGACCATTGACATGATCGTCACCGACCACGCCCCCCACGCCCCGGAAGAAAAGGACGTGGAATTCCGCAAGGCTCCTAACGGCTTCTGCGGACTGGAAACAGCTGTCGGTGTTGTGTTGACGGATCTGTATCACAAAAACGTGCTGACGCTGGAACAGGTCGTTGACAAGATGAGCTGCAGTCCGGCCCGGATCTTTAACCTGAAATCCGGCACCTTAAAAGCAGGCGCCCCGGCGGATATTACCATTCTGGATCTGGATAAAGAATGGACGGTAGATTCCAAAAAGTTCTACACGGTTGGCAAGGTTACACCGTTTGAAGGAAAACATTGCAAGGGCAAAGCCGTTGCGACGGTGGTAGCCGGCAAGTTCGTTATGAAAGACGGCGCAGTGTGCGAAAAGTAAATCCCTAAACTGGCAAAGGTTTTGCAAAATAGCTTTCAGGGTTTGTTTATCTGAAACCGGAAATATACCGGAGGATTTGAATGACTAAGTATATAGAAGAAGCAAAAGTCGTGGGGCAGCGTGTTCTGAACGCCACGACAAAACAGATTGACATGATTGCGCCGCGGATTGCGGCAGAAGCGGTTCCGGGCCAGTTTGTCAATGTGCAGGTCTCACAGCGCACCGCGCCGTTGCTGCGCCGTCCCCTTGGCGTTGGCGGGGTGGATAAAAACTACGGCGCCATCAGCCTGATCTACCGTATTGTAGGCGATGCCACGAACATTCTGGCAGACGTCTGCAGCGGAGACCGCCTCAGCGTGGTGGGCCCGCTGGGGCACGGCTTTGACCGCAACGCGGAACATCCGCTGCTGGTTGGCGGCGGCACCGGACTGGCGCCCCTGCTGTATCTGGCGGAAAGCATGGCTGAGGAAGGAACCCGGCCTGACGTGCTTATGGGCGGAAGAACAGCGGACGACCTTTTCTGGAAAGAACTGTATGACGGTATCGCAGGGCAAATCGGCCTGACGACGGATGACGGCTCATTGGGAACCAAAGGGACCGTAATGGCCTGTCTGCCGGATATGCTGGAAAAGGGAAATTATGACTGCGTGTATGTCTGCGGTCCGGCGCCCATGATGAAAGCGGTTTCCGCTGCCGTGTTGGAAAGAGGCATTAAGTGTCAGGTTTCTCTGGAAAAATATATGGCCTGCGGGCTGGGCGCCTGCCTGTCCTGCAGCTGCCAGGGCACCGGCAAACGCGTCAAGGTCTGCCAGGACGGCCCTGTGTTCCGGGCGGAGGAGGTGACGGAATGGTAAGATATCTGTATCATAACCGTCTGGCTGTGGATATTGCCGGGTTGAAAATGAAAACGCCGGTGACCACTGCTTCCGGAACCTTCGGCTTCGGTCTGGAATTTACGGACTTTCTGGATCTGGAAAAGGTGGGCGCCGTTACGGTGAAAGGCACCACCCTTGCTCCCCGGGCAGGAAACAAAGGACAGCGGGTAGTGGAAACCCCTTCCGGCATGCTGAACTGCGTAGGGCTGGAGAACCCGGGAAGCGAGTACTTTCTGAAAGAAACGCTGCCTAAACTGCGCAAATACAAAGTACCCATTATCGTGAACATCGACGCCTCCAGTCCGGAGGAATACGGCGAACTGGCGGCGAAGCTGGACGTGAAAGGCGTGGACGCGGTGGAAATCAACGTAAGCTGTCCCAACATCAAAGACGGCGGCCTGGTTTTCGGTACCAATGCCAAAAGCATGGCCCAGGTTGTTAAAGAAGTCAAAAGGAATACGTCCAAAGTAGTTATCACCAAGCTTTCCCCCAACGTGACCAGTATAACGGAAATGGCAAAAGCGGCAGAAGACGCGGGAACAGATGCTCTTTCCCTGATCAATACTCTCATCGGCATGAAGATTGACATCCACCGTCAGCGTCCTGTGCTGGGCAATGTGACCGGCGGTCTCAGCGGCCCCTGCATCCGTCCTGTGGCGGTGCGCATGTGTTATGAAGTGGCCCAGGCGGTGAAGGTTCCCATTATCGGCATGGGCGGCATCATGTGCGCGGAAGACGCCATTGAATTCTTCCTGGCGGGAGCCAGCGCCATTGCTGTGGGCACGGCTAACTTTGTGAACCCGGCCATTGCGGAGACCATCAGCCCTGGCATTCTGGAATACATGGACAAGCACAATATCAAAAAGATACAGGATATGATCGGGCTGGCACTTCCGGGCCGGTGCTGATATTCCGGCTTTTGGAAATACTGATGGCAGTGTGAGGTTTTTGAGTACAAAAGAGGTGACAACATGCAGAGCGATCCGAGACTCATCGCAGCCCTGGACTTTCCCACGGCAGAAGCTGCGAAGCAGGCCGTGGAGGAAATCGGGGACGCGGTAATCTATTATAAAGTCGGCATGGAACTATATTACGCGGCAGGGAACGAGATGATCCGTTTCCTGAAAGAGCGTGGCAAGAAAGTCTTCCTTGACTTAAAACTCCAGGACATTCCCAATACGGTAGCCAGCGCCCTGAAAGTGGAAACGAAACTGGGCGTGGATATGATCAACGTCCATGCCGTAGGCGGAAAAAAGATGATGGAAGCGGCAGCGGCTGCCATCAGAGAAAAAGCGGCAGAACTTGGCATAGAACGCCCGAAGCTGCTGGCGGTCACCATCCTTACCAGCATGGACGAGGAGCAGTTCGCCGATCTGAATTACAAAAATACTATTGCGGAGCAGGTACTTGCCCTGGCAAAGCTGGCCAAAGCAGCCGGACTGGACGGGGTAGTGGCATCGCCTAAAGAAGCGGAGGAGATCCGTAAAGCCTGCGGGCCGGACTTCCTGATCGTAACCCCCGGCGTGCGTCCGGCAGGCAGCGCCCTGGACGACCAGAGCCGCGTGACCACACCGGCACAGGCTTTTGCCAACGGTTCCTCCCATATCGTGGTGGGGCGCCCCATCATGAAAGCGGCGGACAAGCGACAGGCGGCCTCGGCCATTGTAGAAGAGATTAAGAATATATAACAGAGGAGGCACTTTCATGTTAAGTGAAAAAGAAGTACTGCATTTACTGGAAGAAACACAGGCTGTCCTGCATGGGCATTTCCTGCTGACCAGCGGCCTGCACAGCCCCATGTATGTGGAGAAGTTCAACGTACTGCAGCATCCCGCCTATACCGAAAAACTGTGTAAGGAGATTGCCGCGCGCTATGCCAGTGACAAGATTGAATTAGTGGTAGGGCCTACCACCGGCGGTATCCTGCTGGCCCATGAAACCGGCAAAGCTTTGGGAACACGCGCTATCTTTACGGAACGGGAAAACGGAAAGATGACCCTGAAACGAGGCTTCCAAATTCCGGAAGGCTGCCGGGTGCTGGTGGTGGAAGACATCGTTACCACCGGCGGCAGCGTAAAAGAAGTCATGGACGTGGTACGGGAACACGGCGGCAATGTAATTGGCGTGGGCCTTTTGGTAGACCGCAGCGGCGGCAAGGTAGATTTCGGCGTGCGGACAGAAGCGTTGCTGCATCTGGACGTACCTACGTTTAAAGCGGAGGATTGCCCCTTGTGCCATGACGGCGTGGAACTGACCAAACGTGGCAGTACCGGGAAAAACAATCCGGTTAAAAAATAACTTGCGTATTTTACCATCCTGTGATATAATTCCTAAACGTCAGGTGAACTGACAAACGGCCCGGTGGTTCAGTTGGTTAGAATGCCGCCCTGTCACGGCGGAGGTCACGAGTTCGAGTCTCGTCCGGGTCGCCACGCGGAAATAGCTCAGTTGGTAGAGCACAACCTTGCCAAGGTTGGGGTCGCGAGTTCGAGTCTCGTTTTCCGCTCCACAGGGGTATAGCTCAATTGGTAGAGCAACGGTCTCCAAAACCGTGTGTTGAGAGTTCGATTCTTTCTGCCCCTGCCATGAAAACAACCCCTCAGGTCCGATAGCGGATTTGAGGGGAATTTTATTTGTGCCAATTGCTTTGGCAGATAAAATCAGAAAGGGTAACAGGATTTTATGCAGACGCTTTATATTGCTGAAAAACCGGACATAGCCAACGCCATAGCAGATTACCTGTGGCCATCCGGAGGTTATAAAAAAAGTACGGGATATTACCGGAAGGACGATGTCATCGTCTCCTGGGCGGTAGGACACCTGCTGGAACTGGCGACGCCGGAGGAATACGACAAACGCTACGCCAGGTGGCAGAATTACCGGATTTTTCCGGAAATCTGGAAGCATGATGTGATTCCCAAGTCAGCCGCTCAGTTTAAGGTGGTGGCCGGACTTTTGCAAACGGCGGATGTAGTTGTTCATGCCGGCGACCCGGACCGGGAAGGACAACTGTTGATTGAGGAAATTCTGCATTACTGCAACTACCGGGGCAGGGTGAAGCGTCTTCTCATCAATGCCAAGGATGACGTGAGCATGAGGCGGGCTTTTGAGACCGTGGAAGACAACGCAAAATATGAAAACCTGTATGCGGCAGGACTGGCGCGGCAGCAGGCGGACTGGCTGGTGGGCATCAACCTGACCCGCTGCTATACGACCAATGCGTCAAAATTCTCTCCGGGGGCCGTCTGGAACATCGGACGGGTGAAGGTGCCGACACTGGCGCTGGTGGTCAACCGGGAAAAGGAAATACAAAGTTTTAAGGTACATAAATATTACGAACTGAAAGCTGCTTTTACAAAAGAGGGAATCCGGTTCACCGCTTTGTGGCAGCCGGATGAAAAGAAAACAGCCCTTGACGAGGAAGGACGACTGCTGGACAAACAAGTTGCGGAAGCCGTACGGGAGAAAGTACTGCCTGCCGATGGCATCGTGCAGAAGGTCACACGGAAAAAAGGAACGGAGGCGCCGCCTCTGCCGTATTCGCTGGACACGCTGCAGGTGGAGGCCAACGCGCGCTTCGGCATTTCCCCCAAACAGGCTTTGTCCACGGTGCAGTCGCTGTATGAGAAAAAGTATGTGTCGTATCCCCGTTCGGACTGCAACTACATTCCCCGGGCCCAGCACAAAGACGCGTTCCGTATTCTGGACAGGCTGGCGTCCCGTAATGTGAGGGGCGCGGCCGGGGCAGACGTGTCTCTGTTTTCCCGGGCCTGGAATGATAAGAAGGTGACGGCCCATCACGCCATCATTCCCACAGGCGAAATCCCGCTGCAGTTAAGCGCAACGGAAGGAAAAATCTACACTATGATCGCGGAGCGGTATGTGATGCAGTTCTATCCGCCCTGCGAGTTTGAAACCATTACCTTTGAAATCATGCTGGCGGACGAACTGTTTAAAGGAAGCGGCAGGGTCATATTGAAACCGGGCTTTAAAGCGGTGTTCGGAGGACAGGGAAAAACGACGTCAGCCGGTCGCACCACAGCCGCTTCGTCCGGTGAAGAGACTGTTTTATCTGCTGCAGGCAAAAAGAAAAAAGCTGCACGCAATGCCGGCGGGCAGGACGGAGAAACGGAAACGCAAGAAGACGAAAACCTGTCCCTGCCCAACCTGAACAAAGGTGAAAACCTCGGCAAACCGGATGCGGTAGACTTGCTGGAAAAGGAAACAAAACCGCCCAGGCGCTTTACGGAAGGCACGCTGCTGGCCGCCATGGCCAACATCTACCGGTTCATGGATCCGAAGAATCCCAACCGGGACAAACTGAAGGAAGTAAAGGGAATCGGTACGCCGGCCACCCGTGATACCATCATCTCCGAATTACAGGGTATCCGCGGAAACAAACAGACCCAGATGCCGTTTATGGAAAAGGTGAAAAAGGAACTGGTTCCGACGGAACTGGGCTTCCGGCTTATTGACAACGTGGATGTGACGCTGACGAAACCGGACACTACGGCGGAGATGGAATTTGCCCTGGCGGAGATTGCGGCAGGGGAAGGGTCGGTGGAAAAATTCAGGCAGGCTGTCTGCGATACCATTGACCGCAACATCGCGTACGCGGAAGCGCATCAGTTCCCCGGTTACATCATGGAAAAGTGCCCCCTCTGCAAAACGGGGAATCTGGTGAAGCATTTTTCCCGGAAAACAAAGAAAGCATTCTTCGTCTGCGATAACAAGGCCTGTGTATCGCCGGCCACGGGCAAGCCTGTCTACTATGATGTTGATAAAAACGGGCAGCCGGTCATGAAACGGCAGGAGGAAACGCCGGCGAAGACCTTTACCTGCCCTGTCTGCGGGAAAGAAACCCTGAACCGCCATTACTCTCCAAAGACAAAACAGTATTTTTACGTTTGCGACGATAAAACCTGTGTGTCACCAATTACGAAAAAAACGGTATTCTATACTGCGGATAAAGAAGGGAATCCTGTAATCGAGCATTGCCCGCAGGACAATGCGGTTCTGGAAAAAAAGAAGGGCCGATACGGTTTCTTCTGGTCTTGTCCCCAGTGCAGGACGACTTACAAAGACAGCAAAGGCAGACCGAAATTATAGTCACAAATGCATCAACTGGCGTACCTGCGGATGAATCGGTATTTTCTTTCATAACACAACATAAAATTAAAAATTAAATAAATATATAAATTTAATCAGAATCGAATCCGGACCTCACCGTCCGGATTTTTTCGTTTTTTATCTAGTATATGTAGAATTGTAAACTGCAGATATGGTATAATAATACAAAAGTGCGGAATGACACAGGCCTGGTTTTTCTGATACTATTTTATTAATTCATACGGAGCAGAGCTTACAGATACGTCCTTCATGTGCGAGGGGGAAACAAAATGGGAATGTTCGGAAAACGCTTCCAACTGGATGAGGAAACGATCCATATCGTCGAAGAAATAGGAAGGCATATGCCCGGCGGCTTTTTTATTTACAAAAAGGAGATGCCGGAGGAGCTGCTGTATGCCAATCGCGCTGTCCTGAATATTTTCGGCTGTAAAAACCTGGAAGAGTTCAAAGAACTTACAGGTTATACATTCAAAGGCATGCTGCATCCGGATGATTATGATGCTGTATCCGAAACCATCCAGCGCCAGGTCCAGGAAAACGAAGAACTTATGGATTATGTGGAATACCGCATCATTCGCAGGGACGGCGCCGTGCGCTGGGTGGATGACTACGGCCATTATACGGATACGGAAGCCTACGGCGGCATTTACTATGTTTTCATTTCCGATATTACGGAAAAGCACGAACGGATGGAATCCGACAAGATCATCCAGCAGGCGCTCATCGACGCCCTCAGTGAGTCCTATCGTGCCCTTTGGCTGCTCAAGGATCCGGAATCGGATGATTATGAACGCTATATCCGTAATGAGGAAGGCATCCTTGTCCCTGACAAGCCGGAATTAAACGGAAAGGATCTGGCGGATTATACCGAAATCAGGGAGTATTATATCCGCAATACCGTTGCCCCGGAGGATCAGGAACGCCTGCGGGCGGAACTGTCCCGGGACCGGATCATCAGCCGCCTGAAGGAACGGCCCCATTTCAGCATCAGCTATCAGCGTTTGATGGACAACGGCGCGAACCGGTATTTCCGGATTGAAGTGGCCCGGGCGAATATGCCTGACGGCAGAATCGGGGTCGTGCTGGGTTTCAGGGACGTGGATGAAGACGTGCGGGACTGGCAGGCGCTGCAGCAGCAGCTCCAGACCCAGCAATTGCTGCGGGAACGGCAGGATAAGCTGATTACGGCGCTGTCCTCCGACTACTGGAGCGTTTATTATATTGAACTTGACAAGGACGAAGGGGTCTGTTACCAGGCCCATGCCGATATCAAAGACGGTCTTAAGGTAGGGGAACGTTTCCCGTACCTTGCTTCTGTAACCGAATATGCCAACAAATATGTGACAAAGTCCTACCGGGAGGAGTTCCTGCGTTTTGCTCATCCGGACGCAATCCGGGAAGCGCTGAAGGAGGAGCGGGTCATCGGGTTCCGGTACATGGTGAGCCGGAATGGGAAGGAAACCTATGAGATGGCCAAGGTTGCCGGCGTACGCCATCCGGAAGACCGGGACGATCACATCGTCCATGCGGTGGGCGCCTGCATTACCGATGTGGATGCGGAAACCCGGAAGAATCTGGAAACGGCCCAGACGCTGAATGACGCGCTGGCTACGGCGGAACAGGCGAGCCTGGCCAAAACGGCCTTCCTTTCCAGTATGAGCCATGAGATCCGTACGCCTATGAACGCCATCATCGGTCTGGATAATATCGCCCTGAATAATCCGGAATTATCCCCGGAGACAAGGGCAAGCCTGGAAAAAATCAGCGCGTCCGCCCAGCATCTGCTGAATATTATCAACGACATCCTGGATATGTCCCGTATTGAATCGGGGCGCATGATTATCCGAAACGAAGAGTTTTGCTTTACCAAGGCCATGGAACAGGTCAATACCATGATCGGCGGCCAATGCCGGGACAAAAAACTGAGTTACGAGTATCGCGTCACAGGGAAGATTGACGATTATTACATCGGCGATGACATGAAATTGCGGCAGGTGCTGATCAATATTCTGGGCAACGCGGTAAAGTTCACGCCGGAAGGGGGAACGGTGAGCCTCGCTGTACAGAATGTGGCGCAGTTTGACGGTAATTCCACACTGCGTTTTATCATCAGCGATACAGGCATCGGCATGAAAAAAGAATTCCTGCCGAAAATTTTTGACGCGTTCAGCCAGGAGGATTCCTCATCCACCAACAAGTACGGCAGTACGGGGCTGGGCATGTCTATCACCAAAAGCCTGGTGAAGCTGATGAACGGCAATATTGAAGTGGAAAGCGAAAAGGGCAAAGGTACGATGTTTACCGTAACCGTTACGCTGGCCGATTCGGGCCGCAAAGCAGAGGAACAGGAAACGGAATACCCGAAACCCCAGGATATGCGCGTGCTTGTCATCGATGACGACCCCGTTTCCTGTGAACATGCGAAAGTAGTAATGGGGCAGGTGGGCATTAATTGCGAAGCTGCGCAGTCCGGTGAGGAAGGCGTGGAGATGGTGCGGGTGCGCCGTGCCCGCCGGGAACCCTATGATCTCATCCTGGTAGACTGGAAGATGCCGGAGATGGACGGAGTGGAAACCACCCGCCGCATTCGTTCCGTTATCGGGGATGAACCAACCGTTATCATTCTGACGTCCTTCAACTGGTACGATATTGCCGATGAAGCAACCAGCGCCGGTGTGGACACCTTTGTACCAAAACCGCTGTTCGCGGCTACGGTGCTGGATGAATTCCGGAAAGGGCTGCAGAAGAAACGCGCGGTCATGCAGAATAAAAAGGCAGACCTTCACGGCCGCCGTGTCCTGCTGGCAGAGGATGTAGCCGTCAATGCCGAAATCATGGTCATGGTACTGCAGATGCGGGAAATTGAAGCGGACGTGGCGGAAAACGGGAAGATTGCCGTGGATAAGTTTGCCGGCCACGAAGCAGGTTATTATGACGCGATTCTGATGGATATGCGGATGCCGGAAATGGACGGGCTGGAAGCGACCCGTGCAATCCGCGATATGGACCGGGACGACGCGAAAACGATTCCCATTATCGCCCTGACGGCCAACGCTTTTGACGAAGATGTGCAGCGCAGCCTGCAGGCGGGTCTCAACGCCCACCTCAGCAAACCGGTGGAACCCGGTGCGCTGTTTTCCACCCTGGAGAGCCTGATACAGTAAAGAGCCTGATACAACAAATTAAATGGAATGAAGTACTGCGTTTAAACAGAATTAAAATACAACTGTATTTATATAAATGAGATGCCCGCATTTCGCAATGAAGTACGGGTGAAAAGAGGGATCTGCAAAATGACAGATAAGGGAACGACCCGGTATACGAACCGGGCCGGACTGCAACGCTATTTGTCCCCGCTGGGAGCCTGGGCGCTGGCTTTCGGCTGCGCGGTAGGGTGGGGCGCTTTCGTTATGCCCGGCAACCTGTTCCTGCCTGAGGCGGGGCCGCTGGGTACAGTATTGGCTATGCTCATCGGTGGGGCGCTTATGATCCTCATCGGCGTGAACTACCATTATATGATGCAGCGTTACCCGGACGCCGGGGGTGCGTTCACCTATACGAAAAAAGAACTGGGTTACGACCACGGGTTCCTCAGCGCATGGTTTCTGATGCTGACCTATATTTCCATCATCTGGGCGAATGCCACGGCGCTGGCGTTGCTGGGCCGGCGGGTGGTGCAGGGAACCCTGCAGTTTGGTTTTCACTACACCGTTGCAGGTTACGACGTGTATTTCGGTGAGGTTCTGTTGTCGATGGCTGCCCTGGCTTTGATGGGGCTGGTCTGCCTGGGCGGCGGCAAATTGACGGAACGGGTGCAGATCATCATGGCCTTTATCCTCTTTGCGGGCGTCAGTATCGGTTTTGGGGCTGCCATGTCGCGCTTTGGCGGCAACCTGGGGCATTTTGAACCGGCCTTTTCACCTAAAAATTCGCCGCTGGCGGGCACATTGGAAATTATAGCGCTGGCGCCCTGGGCCTTTGTGGGCTTTGAATCGATTTCCCACTCTGCAGCGGAATTCCGTTTCCCGGTGAAAAAGACCCTGTCTGTTCTGGTGGCGGCGGTTATTACAGCTGCGCTGGCCTATATCATTACTACCGTTCTGGCGGCTTCCGTGCTGCCGGACCGTATCCATACGACATGGTATGCCTATGTTATCAATCTGAAATCTATGTTCGGAATGAAAAGTCTGCCTACCTTCTTTGCCATGCAATCGCTTCTGGGCGAACCCGGTTTGTATCTGATCTCCGTTACGGTACTGGGGGCTATCTTTACCGGTATTCTTGGCAACTGTGTGGCGGCCAGCCGCCTGCTGTACTCCATGGCGGAGGACAGGATGCTGCCCCGCTGGTTTGGCAGGCTGAACGGCAACGGCGTTCCCCGGAACGCGGTTCTGTTTATTATGGCGCTTTCCTGCCTGATTCCTTTCCTGGGCCGTACGGCCGTGGCCTGGATCGTAGACGTGACCACCATCGGCGCTACCGTAGTTTACGGTTACACTTCGTTCACGGCGTTCCGTTGCGCAAAACGGGAAAATAATCTGAAGTATGAGATAACAGGCCTGGCGGGCACAGTCGCTGCAGTCCTGTTCAGCGTATACCTGTTTGATGATTCCCTGTCCGTGGAATCTTATCTGATTTTCGTTTTATGGTCCGTGGCGGGGTCCCTGCTGTTCCTGGTCCTGCTGCGTAACGACAGGGAAGCGCGGCTGGGCAAAGCGACGCAGGTCTGGCTGTGGCTGGTATCCCTGATTACCATTGCGTCTACCATCTGGGTACGGCAGGAATTCCAGATCGCGGCGGAACAAGCCATGGAAAGCATCAATCTCTACAATACGACCAAGCTGCGTGCTTTCGGTGTCGTCATGGATTTCGAGCAGTGGCAGGAATACCGCGATTTCTTTACGAATGAAATCAAGGTCGATCTGGTTGCTTCGCTTAACAGGAACATGGTGTTGTTTTTCTTCATGATGATCATCGTTATGGTGATCCTGTTCATGGTTTTCCGCTTCATACTGGGCCGGGAACGGGAGATGGAATGGAAGAAGCTGGAGGCGGAACGGAGCACGCGGGCCAAGAGCGCGTTCCTTTCCAACATGAGCCACGATATCCGCACGCCCATGAACGCCATCATCGGCTACACGGCGCTGGCCCGCAAGGAGAAAGACCTGTCGCCGAAAGCAGCGGAGTACCTGACGAAGATTGAGACATCCAGCCAGCACCTGCTGGCGCTGATCAATGACGTGCTGGATATGAGCCGCATTGAAAGCGGAAAGATTGGGCTGGAACTGAAGAAGACCAGTCTGGAGAAGGTCATGGACGAAGCGCGCGATATGTTCCTGACCCAGATGAAGACCAAGGGGCTGCATTACACGGTTACGGCGGCGGATATCAGGAACAAAACGGTGATGTGCGACGTGAGCCGTCTGAACCGTATCCTGCTGAACCTGATCAGCAACGCCTTCAAGTTTACGCCCCCGGGCGGCAGCGTTGCGGTGACCTTGCGCCAGACCGGCGCCGACGCGGGAACCGGATTTTACGAACTGTGCGTGAAGGATACCGGTATTGGCATGAGCAGGGAATTTGCGGCTAAAGTATTTGATGCCTATGAACGGGAACGCACTGCGGCGGTGGACAATATCCAGGGCACAGGCCTGGGCATGGCCATCACCAAGAGCCTTGTGGACCTGATGGACGGTACCATTGTGGTGGAAACGGAGCAGGGGAAAGGTACGGAGTTCATCATTCATGTTGACTTCCCCCTGGCGGAAGATGAACCGGAAACCGCAGCCAGCTCCGGAAGCAAAGCGCCCGAACGTCAGGCAGATTTTAGCAACAAGCGGCTGCTGCTGGTAGAAGACAACGCGATCAACCGGGAAATCGCCCAGATGATTTTAATGGAACTGGGCTTTACGGTGGAAACGGCGGAAGACGGCAAGATTGCCCTGGAGAAAGTGGCGGCGTCTGCTCCCGGTTATTACGACGGGGTGCTGATGGATATCCAGATGCCGGTGATGAACGGGTACGAGTCCACGAAAGCGATCCGCGCCCTGCCGGATCCGGAACTGTCCCGGATCCCCATTATCGCAATGACGGCCAACGTCTTTGCGGATGACGTACAGCAATCGCTGGACGCAGGTATGAACGGGCACATCGGCAAGCCCATCAATATCCCGGATATGGTGGCCACGTTAAGCGAGTGCCTTAAATAATTATGAAATAATAAGAATTTATGCCGCAATGTACCGCGGCAGGGCGGAGGTCAGATATTATGGAAGAGTTCGGTTCGGTCAAAGAGCGGGAAGAAGGTCTGGTACCGTATCTTACGCCGCTGGGCGCCTGGGCGCTGTCAGTGGGCACCGCCATCGGATGGGGTTCTTTTGTATTTACCACGAACCTTTACCTGTCGGAAGCGGGGCCGCTGGGAAGCGCTCTGGGCATGTTTGTGGGTATGGTGATCATGCTGCTCATCAGCCGGAACTACCATTACCTGATCAACTATTATCCTTCTGCCGGCGGCGTGTACGGCTATGTAAAAAAGATATTCGGTTATGACCGGGCCTTCCTGAGTTTCTGGTATGTGGGCCTTGCTTATCTGGCCATGCTGTGGGCCAATGCTACTTCCTTACCGCTGTTTGCCCGCAATTTCCTTGGCGATACGTTCCGCGTCGGCTACCTGTACACGGTTTTTGATTACGAAGTGTATTTGGGCGAAGTGCTGCTGACCATGGCCGTCATTTTTTTCATGGGGCTTTTGTGTATGAAACAGGAGCGGCTTGCGGTAAATCTTATGAAAGTGTTGGCGCTGACCTTTACCGTCTGCATAGTCGTCTGTTTTGCCGTGGCCATGCTGCACCGGGACGTGGCAGCGTTTCCTTTCAGCCCCGGCTTTATTTCCGATAAAAGCGCATTATCCCAGGTGACCGGTATCGCGCTGATCGCGCCCTGGGCCTTCATCGGTTTTGAGAATATCTCCCATTCCGCCCGGGAATTCAAGTTCAGCCATAAGAAGACTTTTAACGTGTTAACCGTGTCCGTCGTGACTACTACACTGCTGTACATTTTTGTGATCCTGCTTTCCATTTCGGCGATTCCGTCCCAGTATACAGGCTGGCCGGACTATATTAACCGTCTGGAGGAGCAGGGCGGCGGTTTGAAAGTGCTGCCGGCTTTTTACGCGGCCCATTATTATCTGGGGGATACAGGCATGTACCTGTTAGCCGCGGCGCTGCTTTCACTGGTGCTCACCAGCCTCATCGGCAACACGGTGGCGCTGAGCCGTCTGTTTTACAGTGTAGCCAAGGACGACGTACTGCCCGGCCGGTTCGCGGAGCTGAACCGGAACAGGAACCCGGAACAGGCCGTGGGTCTGATCCTGCTGCTGTCGCTGCCGATTCCGCTGCTGGGCCGCACCGCCGTAGGCTGGATCGTAGACGTGCTGACCATTTCCGCCATCATTGTGTACGGCCTGATTTCCGCTGCAGCGTATAAGCTGGCAGGGGAGCAGGGCGACCGGACGGAGCGCTTTACCGGTCTTGCCGGTATGGCGATTATGGCCGTCTTTGCCCTGCTGCAGCTTTTCCCGGAACTGAACAACTTTGAACAACTGGCAACGGAGACCTATTTCCTGATTACCATCTGGTCCGTGTGCGGTTTTCTGTTCCTGCGCAATGTGCTGCACCGCGACTATGCCAAGGTTTTCGGTCGTTCCGTCGTGGCCTGGGTTGCCCTGATGGCGATTATCGTGTTTATGTCCATGAGCTGGATGCGGCAGTCGGACCAGGACTTTGCCAATAAGACCATGGGGGAAATCCGCGCGTTCTACAGGGGCGAGGCCGGCGCGGCCGCCTATGAAATGGGGGAAACGGATTTCATCAACTCTAAAAAACAGGATTATGTCGTCAGAGGATCCCGCAAAAATTCAGTCGTCCTGATACTGATCATGTTCTCCATGGGCATGTTTTTCACCAATTATGCCATCGTGCAGCGGCGGACAGAGGAAACGGAGGCTGAACTGGGCCACGTCCAGAAGCTGGCCTATCGGGATGCCATGACCGGTGTGAAGAGCAAACAGGCGTATGTGGATGAGGTGAGCCGGCTGGATGAACTGATCGCGTCAGGAACCATAAAAGAATTTGCCATGGCCGTCTGCGATGTGAACGGCCTGAAGCATATCAACGATACCTACGGGCACAAAGCGGGGGATGAATATATCTGCTCCGCCAGTGATCTGATCTGTGAGAATTTTAAGCACAGCCCCGTATTCCGCACCGGCGGCGACGAGTTTGTGGCCATTCTGGAGAAACAGGGCTTTGAAAGACGCCATGCTTCCGTGGAGGCTTTTAACCGACAGGTAGAGGCAAACGTAAAAGAAGAAGGGAAAGTGGTCGTATCGGTAGGCCTTTCCGAATTTGTGCCGGGGCAGGACAAGAATGTGCACGATGTCTTTGAACGGGCCGACGCCCTTATGTATAAACGCAAGATGCAGTTAAAAGCGATGGGCGCGAAGACGAGGGCATGAACGGTCATTCTTCCGGTCTGTGACGGACTACAGAGGTGTACGGTGAAATTTTATATTGTTGATTGTTTTGCGGAAGAAAAATACCAGGGCAATGAGCTGCTTGTAGTAATAGCCGACCGGTTCATCAGTGACCGGGAACAGCAGCAGATCGCCAGGGAAATCAATTTTTCCGAGACTGCGTTTTTCCTGTCCGGCAAACAGGAAAACGGGGGATACGACGTCCGCATCTGGACGCCGACGGTGGGGGAGGTTCCTTTTGCCGGCCATCCCACGCTGGGTACCGCCTTTGTAATCCATCGTTACATAGAACACGGGCAAAGCAGGCAGGTGAAACTGAATCTGAAAGTAGGGCAGATCCCCGTGGACATTACGGAAAACGGTCTTACCATGTCCCAAAAGGCGCCGGCTTTCGGGGAGATCATCCCCCGGAAGGAAATCGCGGAGGTGTTTGGCATTTCCCCTGATGCCATTTCGGACGAGTACCCCGTGCAGTGGTCCAGCACCGGTCTGGCAGCCGTCATCATTCCCCTGAAGGACCGCAGGACCCTGGCCCAGGCACGAACGGACCGGGAGGCCTTTGAACGGTATATCCGCCGGCATCCGGCCAGCTTCTGCAGCCACTTTTTCTTTGTGGATATGGGAGGCAACACTTTTGCCGCCCGCTGCCTGATGGAAGATTATCTGGAGGATCCCGCCACGGGGAGCGCCAACGGCGACCTGGCAGGCTATCTGCTGCAGCATAACTATTTCAACCGGCCCGACATCTCATATACCGTGATTCAGGGAGAAGATATGGGGAGAAAATCCGTTCTGCACATTCATGCCTGCAAAAGGGAAGATATCTGGACGATTGAAGTCGGCGGTCAGTGCCACCTGGTGGCCAGCGGTGAATGGGAGTAAAAGACGGACTTCCGGCCGATGCCGTCAGGCCGTTGAAAGCCGGCACCGGGCAATACTGCAGTGTGTTTCCTGCCACAAGGAAAAACAAAACATCTTCCTTTCCCTGTAAATTTATGATATAATACGTAAGTACATTTGTTTGCAATAAGCAGGGGACAACGCGACTATGAAAGACATCAACTTTTACATGAACCTGGATTACCCGTATGAAATCACGCCGGAAGAGGACAGCGGCTACCATGCGGAAATCCCGTTGCTTCCGGGCTGTATCGCCCACGGGGAAACAGAAGAGGAAGCGCTGCAATATCTGAATGTGGCCAAGTGCGAGTGGATCAGCGGCATGCTGGAACGGCATATCCCGATTCCCCAGCCGCCCTATAAAGTGATTTCCGTGACCCATAACTGGAAGCGGACCGGACGGTAACAGCGTTAACAGAAACAATCACATATTTTTATAAAATATAACCAGAGGTTGCGGAAAGGAAGCCGCTGCCCCTGGTTTTTGTTTTACAAAATACCCGTTATGTAACCATTCACCGGTTCCGCTAAAATTGAAAAAGAACCGTATTCTATGGTACAATTTAAAAAAGCGCCAATCCATCCACAAACGCGCCGGCAGGCATGCAGGCGCAGGAAATCCGCGCGCCCTGATAAAAGGAGGAAGTACTATGATTGATGTTACACGGCCCGAACTGGACGACGCCATTACCCGCGCCTGGCAGGCAAGCCCCGAGGGCTCCGCGGCAGCGGTATACACCCCGGATATCGAACGCGTGCTGCGGGGGCTGCGCGCCAACCGCTTTGAAGCCCATTATTGTGCCGACGCCGCCGAAGCGCGGGCGTACCTTAACGGTAAAATTGACGGCAAAAAGGTTGGCATCGGCGACTCGGAGACGTTGCGGAAGCTGGAGCTGCACGAAGCGCTGGCCACCCACAACCAGGTGCACAACGTGCTGCGCAGCCCCATCAACAAAGGCACGACTTTTTTTGAATACGCCAAAGGCACGCTGCTTACAGATGTGTTCCTGTGCAGCGTCAACGCCCTGACCGAAGACGGCATCCTCGTGAACATGGACGGCACGGGGAACCGGGTGGCTGCTGCGCTGTTCGGGCACGAAAAGGTGTATTACGTGGCGGGGGTGAACAAAATCTGCCCGGATCTGGACCACGCCATCTGGCGGCTGCGCAACATAGCCGCCCCCCGCAACTGCCGGCGCAAACACAAGGCCACACCCTGCGCGAAACACGGAGACCGCTGCTATAACTGCGCCAGTCCCGAACGCATCTGTAACGGACTGCTGATCGAGTTCAAGAAGATGAGCAACATGGAGATGGAAGTGGTGCTGGTAGGCGAGTGCCTGGGCCTGTAACAGGATAGGAACCGATGCATACTGTTAAGTTAAAGCAGGAAATCAGAAGCATACTGAAGCGGGATATGGTACTGAACATTTCCATCGTACTGGCGCTGGTATCTTCTTTGTTTTTCAGACCCCGTATTTCCTATATCGATTTTTCCGTTTTGGGCATGCTGCTTTCCTTTATGCTGGTGGTAGCCGGTTTCCGGCAGCTGCATGTGCTGGAGAAAGCTGCAGGCATTTTATTCTCCCGCTGCCGCACCACCCGTCACGTGGCAGCGGTGCTGATCTGGCTGACCTTTTTTATGTCCATGCTGGTGACCAACGACGTAGCCCTTCTGATTTTTGTGCCCCTGACCCTGATTACCGGCAAACAGATCAGGCTGGACGTAGGGCGCATCGTCATCTTCCAGACCCTGGCCGCCAACCTGGGCAGCGCCTGCACCCCCATGGGAAACCCCCAGAACCTGTTCATCTACTACCACTACGGACTGAGCACAGGCTACTTCTTTTCCGTGCTGGGGCCGCTGTCCGTACTGAGCGCCCTGTGGCTTGCGCTGCTGGTACACGGGCTGCCCAACGGCGAGCTGCAGCTGGAACACCGGGAAACGGAAACAGGCCCGCGGCCGCGGATCCTGCTCTTTGCCGCACTGCTGCTGCTGTGCTTCCTGTCCGTGGCCCACGTGGTGAGTCCACTGGTATGTACCGCCGCAGTAGTGGCCGTAACAGCCGTGGCTGACCGTAAGCTGCTGAAAATGGCGGACTACTCCCTGCTGCTGACCTTTATCGGCTTTTTTATCTTCATCGGCAACCTGTCCCACTGGGACGCCATCCGGCAACTGCACCACTACCTGCACCACGCCCGGGGCATCGTGTACGTGACCGGTATCCTGGCCAGCCAGTTTATCAGCAACGTGCCCGCCGCCATGCTGCTGGCCGGTTTTACCCGCAATGCCGGGGAACTGCTGCTGGGAGTGGACGTCGGGGGCCTGGGCACCCTGATCGCCTCCATGGCCAGCGTCATAAGCTACAAGCTCTACACCGCCGCCTATCCCCACCAGGCGATGAACTACCTGCGCATGTTCCTGTTCTACAACTTTGCCGGACTGATCGGCATCGGAGTGATTGTGTACTGGTGGATGGTGAGGTAGAGAAGGAAAAGGCGTAAAACAAAGAATATAGCATAATAGCCGACATCCATAGTTAAATGGATGCCGGCTTTAGTTTTGTCTGGAAGAAGGTGTTTTTTGTTGAGTTTGTATTTAAAACAGTTTTAGTTTATTAGATATATACAATAATTGTAATATAACATTATTGGAAAAAGATACGGCATTTTTGAAGGGGCTAAAAAGGTAAACTTTTATGGATATAGGCATGCCACTATCTCTGAAGCTGGCAATATGGAAATACTTACTGTCAAATAAAGTACTTTCTGTCTTTTTAAACACTTTTGCCTATTAGTGTGGTATAATTTATTTTGGAGTACTATAAGCAAAATAAGGACGGATCCGACAATGAACAGTGATGAACGAATTGCTTCTGTAGGCCATAACATACAGGAAAAGGCATCAGTTATCTGGAATATTGCAAACACGTTGTTTGGCGCATATAAACCCCATGAATACGGGCTTGTCATTCTGCCTATGACCGTGATCAAACGCTTCCATGATTGTCTGTTGCCTACACATGACGCAGTGTTGGCTGCCTATGCCAAAGCAAAAGAGCAGAAATTACAGGTATATGAAGATTTCCTTACAGACGCATCCGGTTACCAGTTCTATAATGTAAGTCCGTTTACTTTCAAAACCCTGCTGGCCGACCCAAACAGTATTGAAGACAATTTCAGAGCCTACATAAATGGTTTTTCTGACAATGTACTGGATATTTTGGCCAGAATGAATTTCGACGACCAAATCAAGCGCATGGTGGAAGCTGGGGCGTTATACCAAGTAATTACTGACCTAAATGACAAAAAAGCCGATATGAGCCCTGACAAGATCAGTTCTGTTGACATGGGCTACATCTTTGAAAATCTGGTTCAAAGGTTTTCTGAATCCTACAATGAAGAAGCCGGGGCCCATTTTACCAGCCGTGACATTATTTACCTGATGTGTGATTTACTGGTTGCTGGCGATACATCGGCATTTGTTGATGGAAATATCAATAAAACCGTATATGACATGACCATGGGTACTTCCCAGATGCTTGCCTGCATGGAAGAAAGACTGAAGCAGCTGGATGCCGACGCAGATGTTACCAGCTTTGGCCAGGAAATCAACCCGTTTACCTTCGGCATTGCAAAGGCCGACACATTGATCCGTGGTGGAGACCCTGATAATATGCAGTTTGGCGACACATTAAGCGATGATAAGTTTGATGGGTACAAATTCGACTACTGCATATCCAACCCGCCTTTTGGAATTGATTGGAAGAAAGAAGCCGACAAAGTAACAAAGGAACATAAAAAAGGTACAGCTGGCCGCTTTGCCCCGGGACTTCCCGCTAAAAGTGATGGTCAGATGCTGTTCATGCTGAATGGCATAGCAAAATTAAAAGATACCGGGCGCATGGCCATTATCCAGAATGGTTCATCTTTGTTTACTGGTGATGCTGGATCAGGACCCAGTGAAATTCGCCGATATTTGATAGAAAACGACTGGTTAGACGCCATAGTACAGTTACCTAATGACAGCTTTTATAATACGGGAATCGCTACCTATGTGTGGCTCATTACAAAGAATAAGCCGGTAGAACGAGCCGGTAAGGTACAGCTGATAGATGCCAGCCAGTGTTATGTTAGCAGGAGAAAGAGCATTGGTAATAAACGCGTTGACATTACCAGAGCTTGCAGGGATCTGGTCGATTTAGCTTACAGTGAATATCTGGATAAGACTTACACAGATACTGCAGAAGACAGTAAAGAAATCATATGCAAAAGTAAAATACTGGATTCCATCACTTTGGGCTACAACAAGATTACCGTTGAATCCCCACTGCTCGATGAGGATGGAAAAGTTATTAAGAAAAAGGGTAAGCCAGTACCAGATTCAGACCAGCGTGATACAGAGAATGTACCCTTAGACGAAGATATTGACACATATTTCGACAGAGAAGTAAAGCCATACAAACAAAATGCATGGATTGACAAAACCAAAACAAAAGTAGGGTATGAAATTCCATTTACAAGAATGTTCTATGTCTATCAACCTTTAGAATCAGCGGAAGCTATCGCTCAGAGAATAGAAGAACACGAACACATTCTGATAGATAAACTTCATACATTGTTCGGGAAGGTTGGTAACTAAATGCCTATGTATGAAATAATGAAAGATAGTGGAATAGAATGGTTAGGAAAAATACCACAACATTGGAAACAATGTAAATTGTCCTATTGTTTTTATCTAATTGGAAGTGGAACAACACCAAAGTCAGATAATGAAGATTATTATAACGGCGATATTCCTTGGTTGCAGTCAGGAGATATATATGGGTCTACCGTCACTGAAACATCTAAGAGAGTAACAAGTATTGCATTAAATGAAACACCCAGCTTAAGAATTTATAAAGCACCTTTTATTGCAATAGCAATGTATGGTGCATCTATAGCAAATATAAGTGTTGTAACCATCGATTCGTGTACCAATCAAGCTTGTTGTGTTTTGAGTAAGCCATCAGATGATATTGATGCAGGTTATGTGTTTTTTGTATTAAATGCAGCAAAAAAGCAATTGCTATTATCTTCGAGAGGTGGAACCCAGCCAAATATAAGCCAAGATATTATAAAAAAATTGGTTATTCCAACCCCTCCAATTAATGAGCAAAAAACTATTAGTAATTATTTAAAGTTTGCAACCCAAAACCTCAATAAAGCTATTGCCGAAGCCAAAGCAAGCATTGAAGATTATAAACTGCTGAAGCAATCCATTATTACCCAAGCGGTTACAAAAGGCCTAAATCCGACTGTTCCTATGAAGGATAGTGGAATTGAATGGATTGGAGAAATACCTGAACATTGGGAAATTGCTAGAATTAAATACAATTATTATTTAAAAGGAAGAATTGGATGGCAAGGACTTAAATCTGATGAATTTATAGATGAAGGGCCGTACCTAATCACTGGAACAGACTTTGATAATGGATCGATTAATTGGAATAAGTGTTATCACATTAGTGAATATCGCTACAATGAAGCTCCAGAAATACACGTAAAAGAAAGAGATTTGTTAGTAACAAAAGATGGAACTGTTGGGAAGGTTGCATATATTACACAATTACCAGGACCATCGTCTTTAAACAGTCATTTATTGTTAATACGGTCAACAAATCCTAATTATGATAACCGCTTTTTATATTGGATAATAAAAAGTAGTATATTTGAAAAATATACGGGTCTTTCACAGAATGGTTCAATAATGGCATCTCTTTCACAAGAAAAAATTAGTAATTTTTCATATCCAATACCAAGTATAGAAGAACAAGCTTTAATTTACAATTTTCTTGACGCAAAATGTTCTGAAATAGACACTCTTATCAAAGAAAAAGAATCAATGATAACTGATTTGGAAGCATATAAGAAATCCTTAATCTTTGAAGTGGTCACTGGAAAAAGGAAAGTTTGCTAAGGAGGCAGCATAATGCCGGATACTGAGAAACAGTTTGAGACGGATATAGAAAAATACCTCATATCCCCAGAAGGTGGTTGGGCAAAGGCTGATGACAGTGGGTATCGCAGTCCAAATAGTGAGGGTATGGCACTGGATATTGATACCCTTGTCAAGTTCGTTAAGCTTAGCCAGCCCATGGCATGGCAACGCTTTGAAAAACAGTGCAATTCAGATCCAGCTAAGAAATTCTATATGACCTTTGAAGACACCGTTAATGATGACGGTATTCTTAAGGTATTGCGCCACGGCTTCAAATACAGGGGGATTGACTTCAAAGTATGTTATTTTAAGCCTGAATCCACGCTGAACGATCTTGCAATAAAGCATTACAGCCAAAATATCTGTCAGTGTATCCGTCAATGGCATTATTCACGGGAAAATGGCAATAGTGTGGATATGATGCTGGCGATCAACGGCATTCCAGTGATAGCTATTGAATTGAAGAACCAACTGACGGGCCAGACAGTGGATAATGGCATTAAGCAATGGATGTATGACCGTAATCCACATGACCCGGCCTTCAAATTCAACCATCGTATTTTGGCATTTTTTGCCGCAGATTTATCAAATGTGTCAATGACTACCAAGCTGGCCGGGGCTACCACGCGTTTCTTACCATTTAACCAAGGAAGCAATGGGGCCGGGGTTGATGGCGGTGCAGGTAACCCACAAAGTGATAGTGGTGACTATGTTACCGATTATTTTTGGAAAAATGTCTTGCAGAAAGACAAGTTGCTGGACATTCTTCAGAAGTTTATCAGCCTGGAAGTTATTAAAGAAAAAGTACGTAAGGATGATGGTACTGCAAAAACAGTGACCAAAAAGAGTTTAATATTCCCGCGCTATCATCAGCTTGACGTGGTTCGTAAACTGGTAGCTGATGTTAAAGTACGTGGGGCTGGCAAGAATTATCTGATCCAGCATAGTGCAGGTTCAGGAAAATCCAACAGCATTGCATGGACGGCTTATCGCCTTGCAAGCTTGTTTGATGAGAATAATAATCCCATCTTTGCTTCTGTCATTATAGTTACCGACCGTAGAGTATTGGATAGCCAGCTCCAGGCCACCATAACAGGCTTTGAGCATATGGAAGGCTCTGTTGTTGCCATTGATAATAAAAAGACTTCCAAGGATCTCCGTGACGCTATCAATAATGGCAAGAAAATCATCATCACCACATTACAGAAATTCCCGGTTATCTATGAAGAAGTGGAAGAAGCCAATGGCAAATGCTATGCGATCATCGTTGATGAAGCACATTCAAGCCAGACGGGCCAAAGCGCGATGAAACTGAAAGTGGCACTGGCAGACACAAAGGAAGCATTAAAAGAGTATGAAGAAATAGAAGCAGCTGCAGAAGCTGAAACTGAAGATGATGAAGATATACTGGTCAAAGAACTGATAAAGCACGGCAAACACAAGAATCTGTCATTCTTTGCATTTACCGCCACACCTAAGAACAAGACCCTGGAAATATTTGGCGATGAGCATAAGGACGGGACTTTCCACCCCTTCCATATCTATTCCATGCGTCAGGCAATAGAAGAAGGGTTCATATTAAACGTTCTTGCTAACTATACGACCTATAAGATGTGCTATCAGATTATCAAGAACACACCTGACAACCCGGATGTACCTAAATCAAAAGCGGCCAAGCTGATAAGAAAGTATGAAGAACTGCATCCACATAACTTACAACAGAAATCAAAGATCATCGTAGAAACCTTCAGAGACATAACCAAAAAGAAAATTGGTGGGAAAGCCAAGATGATGGTAGTAACTGCATCCCGGTTAGCCGCGGTAAGATACTACCATGAAATAAAGTCATATCTGAACAGCCAGCATTATGACGATGTAATGATACTGATAGCCTTCTCCGGAAGCTTACGGGATCCATCTGAAGTGAATGGCCCTGAATATTCAGAAGCAGGGATGAACACCGACAGAAAAGGCAACAGGGTTAGTGAAGCACAGACCAAGCAGGTGTTCCACGATGAAGGTAATATCCTTATTGTTGCTGAAAAATACCAGACCGGCTTTGATGAACCGTTGCTTCATACCATGATCGTTGACAAGAAGCTTCGTGATGTGAAGGCAGTTCAGACGTTGAGCCGATTGAACCGCATATATCCCGGCAAAGAAGATACATACATCCTGGATTTCGTTAATAAAAAAGAAGATATTCTCGACGCCTTCCAGCCGTATTATCAGGAAACATTCTTATCCAGAGAAATTGATGTAAACCAGATATACAAAACACAGAAAAACTTAAGAAACTACAAGGTATACAATACTGTCGATATTGACAAGGTTACAGCAATATACTTTGACCCAAATCGTAGCAAAGTGGACTCCATACAAGGGAAGATTATCAATGCATTACTGCCTGTCCAGCAGGCATACAATGCTTTGGAACAGGAGCAGAGATATGAGTTCAGACGGACGATCAGGGCTTTTGTCAAATGGTATAGTTATATTTCCATGATTACCCGCCTGTTTGATAAGGAACTGCATAAGGAATATGTGTTCTGTTCATATCTGGCTAAACTATTGCCGGGGGATGGTGATGATCTTTTTGAACTGAAAGACCGTGTGAAATTGGAATATTACAGACTGGAGAAGAATTTTGAAGGGGAAATCAAACTGGAAGCTTCTAAAGATGGCCTTGATCCGATTGAACAGGTAAAATCCATGACGCCAAAGAAAGAAAAAAGCACATTGGAAGAAGTTATTGAAAGGATCAATGAACAGTTCCATGGTGACTTCACTGATGCAGACCGGGTAATGGTCGAGACATTGCATAATAAGCTGATGCAGGACGTGAAGTTACAGAAGTCTGCCCAATCTGACGGCCAGCAGATGTTCATTAAAAACAAATTCCCCAAAGCTTTCAGACAAACAGCCAAAGAAGCCTATGAAGAAAGCCAGGGGGCATACACACAACTGTTCCAGGATGCTGACAAATTCAATATCATCATGTCCATATTAGGCCAGAACATATACAGGGAATTACGTAATTCGAACCAAACATCCGGCGGGAATAAGTAAGGCAAGAAATACTGAACAAAACGAGGAGAAAAAGAAAACCGCCAAAAACACCAAGCAACTCCTCACAAGAAGAAGGAACTGGAAAAATCACCAGAAAAACGCCTCCGACCAACGACAGGATGGTGACAACAAAGAAACAAAAAGTCAGAGTCGAAGGGACTCATGATGGGTAGGACCGGCAAAAGAGTGCAAAAATGACACCAACTTTTTGTTATTAGAACATAAAATAGACTCTATATCTTTAAAATAAATTACTGGTGGTGACTATTATGAAGAAAATGATTTCACTTCTTTTAGTATCATGTATTTCTATTTTTATGGTCTTAGGATGTGGCAATGAGCCAAGTCCGAAAGGAGTATCTTCAGAAAAAAGTGATTTAAAACAAGCAGATGTAAAAAAAAAGAATGATCTGTCACAACTTCCTCGTATAAATGAAAATGAAACTATATTTATTTATGATAGAATAGAGAAAGCTCTTAATATTTGTGGAGAACCTTCAAAGAAACTGGTATATAATTCAAAATATTTTGACGCATACCATATGAAAAACGCCCCAAAAAAGGTTTTGGAGAATCCCGATTCAGTAACCTACGAATTTGCAAGAAAGGGAATATGGATTACTACTGATATACATGGAAAAATCCTTAAACTTGGGTGGATGGACGAACTTTCATCGAATAGTTTTCCAATAGTAAAATTTGGTAGTCGACGCTTAAAAGATGATAAAGAAATGGTGACCATTACTTCAGATTTTAACGTAGACCAGGTAATTCAAGTATATGGAAAACCTCTGAGGAGAGCATATAGTGGCCCGTTACGGTACAGTGATCACCCTGATGGGGTTGTTGGTAATGGTGCTTTTTTAGTGTATAACAATACTGTTTTGATATTTAAACATGGAAAACTTGCGTCAGTTTATCCATCAATTGCTTATTTTCAAATTGATAGGTCTGGTATTGGGATAAGAAAAAAACCATCTTCAAATTCTCCAATAATCAGAGAACTAAAATTAAACGAAATTGCCTATGAAACAGGTTTTATTCATGATACCGAATTTCATGAAATAGTTTTGGAGAATGGCGAAGGACCATTTTATGTAAAAAGAGGACTTTTGAAGAATGCAAAACGTCGGAATTTTGATACAGTTTGGAGTAATACTAAAAATTTGAATAGTAATGGAAATTTGAATAATAATATTTCGAAGACACAATCAAATGTACAACCAACCACTCAAAATTTGGATAGTACATCAGAAAAATTTGAAAGTTATGAGGGGAAAAGAGTAAGTGGTTCTATTACTGGTACAGATGTTAACTTAAGAGAAAAGCCGACTACTAATTCAAAAGTTCTTGGCGTTCTCAACAATAATGAACTGGTGCACGTTCTCGGTAAACAAGGAAACTGGTATTGGATTCGAAGGGTTGAACCAGATCAACGAGGTTGGGTATATGGGAAATATCTTAATTGACAATGGTGATTTTTTGGAGACAGTAGAATTATTAACTAATTCTTGAAAGGTGGTGCTCTCGATTGAACTTTTTGTCATTATTAAAAAATAAGATAGCTCTCGGAGGCTTATGTGCCTGTCTATTAATTGGCACTGCTTGTTTCTATTTTCAGGGCCCTACTGAAAAACACGTAGAAAGTTTGGCCTCGAATCAAAACAGTGAAGGACTTGTTAAGCTTATTCAAGACCGTGCTGATTCTGCCTATTTTGCCTCTACTACTCAAAAGGCTACAGGAGTATTAATTGATTTAAGTGAAAAACAATATACAGATTCGGTTAATGCTATAGGTAACGTCTTGATTTCTGATTCTACAAAGGTTGTACAGAAAAAAGCTATTATAAACGCATTTAATGAAAAAAATATGATAGTGCCAAATTTTTATAAAGCTTATGAGATTAACCCCGAATTGCGTGATGAATTAAAAAAGAATGCAATTGATAAAAAACCAAACATATTTAAAGAAAAATTGTTGTCAGAATTCAAATCTATTTTGGAACAGAGCAAGACGGATTTTAGCGATTATACTGAAAAAGTTGAAAAATCAAAAATATGGAACATCGATGGGTTTGCTAATGACATGGCATTTTCAAATCTGTTCGTCTTTACAAAACTTTATGGTATTCAAGAACATGTAAAAAAAGGCAATGACGAGGTGACACTAGGTTATATAAAAACGTTAAAAGGGTATACCAATTCTAATTTTATAATTAAGAACCAACAATATTTGGATGTTATAGAAAGTTGTTTAAGGTCAAAAATTACAGCAGGAGAGGAACTATATAGAGCAAATGATCAAATGGATCGTATGCATCTTGTATCAGAAACAGAAACTATTAACAAGAGCATATCTGAGGTTGAAAGTACACTTAATTCTTATCTTTATCTTGAAATGAGATCTGTGGGTGTTGATAATGGTAAATTTGTAATCTCAGGGCTTGATAGAAAATACAATGTACATTGGGCTCAATTAGTTAATCCAGATAGATGGAATTTTACCGATAATTATTATTGGGAGTATTATGAAAAAATAGGGGAAACAGTTGCTTATTCTCGTACTATGTCTGTATATAGAAAAGTAAATGTAGTACCTTTAAAACAAAGATTATCAATGCTTTACCAGCAAAAACGTGAATTGGATTTTAAGAAGCATAATATGGAAAATATTATCGTTCAAATTACTAAACGACAGGAAGAAAACGGTGCATTTGCAAACGATTTATTGAATAAAATGCTTAATCGTATGAATAAAATTAGTGTTGAAGAATTAATAGCATTTTCAAAAGATGATAGTAAGGTTCCGATAATACAAAAAAGTATTTTATCTTGAAAAGCGAGAAGTTATTCGAGAAATATTGCGTATGTTGTGTCAATGGAAAGGCGTAGAGATACTCGAAGGAGAAATTTGTCCGGATCATATCCATATGTTGGTAAGTATCCCACCCAAAATGAGCGTTTCGGGTTTCATGGGATTTCTGAAAGGAAAGAGCAGCCTGATGATATTCCAGCGATTTGGGAATATGAAGTTTGCGTACCGAAACCGCGAATTTTGGTGTAGGGGATACTATGTAGATACGGTAGGTAAAAACACAAAAGCGATACAGCAGTACATAGCCAATCAGTTAGAACGAGATAAGAAAGACGACCAATTAAGTTTGTTTGATCCTCGCGACCCGTTTACGGGGAGCAAATAATCTCGTGCATGGCTGGCAGGCCAATTAACAATGCACTTGTGCATTGCCGGTAGCATTAGGGCTATGCCCGAAAAGGAAAAACCACCGGCTATGCCGGTGGATATTTATTTAGCTTATGATTTGCTGTTCATTTTCTCCATGCAGTCTGTTACTGCTGTTTATATTCGCATTGCAGTTTTTACAAATGGTAATAATCGGGGCATTTTTTGCTGATTTTTTATAACTTATCATTATTCGACCTCTTTTCTATTTACCAGGCACATAAAAATTGCTCCTCAAAACGGTATTTCCGCTTCTAAAAGTTTCTTATCTTCTTCTTGGTTTGCAGCATTATCATCGTTAGAAATCAGTGTAAGCGCCTTATGGAATGCGCTTTTACAGAAATGCGAACGGTTTTCTTCCGTATTGGCACATTCATATTCCATAATGTTATGTACAAAATTCGGCAGCATAGCAAACTGTGTTTTTGCTGCAAAATCCATATCATCCAAAATAGCTTCACAAGATTCATTGGGTCCGAAAGATAACTGATGGGCAAGAGCAGTATATGCGTTATCATAACCATCCATTTTTATTAAGTGCCGCGTCGCGTCGCTGACGCAGTTTTTCTGCAACATTTCAACAATATGCATAGCAGCTTCACCAATAAAATATTTCTTAACTCGGTCGGTGATGTTTTGTAACATTACTTTTTCTTTTTTCATTTTACGCGTTCTCCTTTAGCAAGCATCTTTTTCGTTCATACTGATAAACTTTGTGCAGTCATTTTTGAAAAACAGATCAATCTTGCCGGTAGGACCGTTGCGGTGCTTGGCAACGATTAATTCTGTCAGATGTGTTGGGGATGTGTCCTTGTTTTTATAATAGTCCTCCCGGTAGAGGAACATAACAATATCCGCATCCTGTTCCAACGAACCGGATTCCCGCAAATCTGATAGCAGGGGCTTCTTAACCTGGCGGGTTTCCACGCTCCGGCTTAACTGGCTCAGGGCCAGCACCGGCACGTTAAGTTCCCGGGCCATGGCTTTCAGGCCACGGCTGATCTCGCTGACCTCGCGCTGTCGATTTTCGGAATTGCCCCGAATAGACGGAGCCTGCATCAACTGCAGGTAGTCGATTACAATCAGGTCTATGCCGTATTCTGCCTTCATGCGGCGCGCTTTCGCCCGCATTTCCTGTATGGTAAGGCCTGGCGTATCATCAATGTAAACATTGGAATTGGCCAGCTTATCTGAAGCTGTCCAAATACGGTTCAGAATTCCGATTTTTTTGTTTTGCATCGCCTGCTCAGCAGTTGCGGGATCCAATATAGTATTTGGATCGCTTTTCCGGGGCCTCAAATCCTGCTTGCTGACATTGGCTTCTGTGCAGATCATACGCTGTACAAGCTGTTCCCGGCTCATTTCCAGACTGAAAAAAATGACGCGTTTTGGCGGTTCTTCTTTTTTGGCACCACGTAGCGCAACGTTTTCCGCAATATTAAGTGCCAGAGCCGTTTTCCCCATGGAAGGGCGGGCTGCTAAAATGATGAAGTCCGAAGGATGTAAACCGGCAATCAATTCATCCAGATCTGTGAAGCCAGTGGCAAGGCCGGTGGCGGCTTCATTATTCTCTACCATTTCGCCAAAATGTTCTACCACTGGTTCCACAACAGTCTTGATATGCACGTAATCCGGTCCGATGTGGCGGCAAGTCAGCTGCAGCAATCGTTGCTGGGCGGTATCTACTACACTCTGAAGTTCGCCCTCGCCACATTCATAGCCAAGGGCCGCCAGCGCCGTGCCACTTTCTATGACCTCGCGTTGCAGGGCTTTTTCCTCTACGATGCGTGCGTGGTATTTGAGGTTAGCTGACGTGGGTTCGATATTGGCCAGCAGCGTGATGAATTTGACACCCCCAACATCCTCCAATTTTCCCATTTGTTTCAGTTCTTCTATGATTGTCACCATGTCAACCGGAATGTTGCGGGAATGCAGGTTCAACATGGCCTGGTATATGATTTGGTGGGAAGGTCGGTAAAAGTCTTCCGGTTTCAGTTTTCCTGCCATACTGTTGATGGCGTGTTTATCAATGAGCAGGGCACTGAGCACACTCTGTTCCGCTGCAATGTTTTGTGGAATCAGTTTTTCTTGCACGGTATTCATTTCTCCTTTTCACTATTTTCGTTTAACGAAAGCGTTTGCTGTACTATTTCCGGCAGGCATTCCTGTACGGTCGTTTCCTCCCATTCAGAAGGTACTGCAAAAGCGGGAAGTGTCTGCTGATCGGCAGCGCCTTTCACTAAGGCTTCGGCTTTCTGCTTCCGCTGCACATTATGGTTACGGCGTTCCATGGGCATCATTACGGTATAATTGATATTCCTTTTCAGCAGGCGGGTAATGGCCATTACCCGTTTTTCGTTACCTCCATCTTTGATTAATGCCTCTTCCGAATAGGGAGTAGTGATGACAATGGGGATGCACTTGGACAGACAGGTGTTCACAATCTGGATAAAGGTCTGATTGCAGAAGGGAGTTTCCACTTCCGAACCCAAGTCATCCAATACCAGCAGGTCTTTGGAAAAAATTTGGCTAAACAGATTGCGTCTGCCTTCCAATCCCATAGTGTTCAGTTCTGTCATGATGTTGTTCATACTTGTGAACATGCAGTCGTAGCCATTGTCAGTGAGTTCATTCACAATTTCCGCAGCGGCATAGCTTTTGCCTGCGCCTGGGCCTCCGTAAATGAACAGGCCGGTACCTTCTTTCAGCATTTCTTCATAATGATTCGCATATTCCCGCATCACCTTGGTAGTAATGGGACTCTGCCCGTTGTCGTGGGCAAAATCGCAATCGCATAGTTTTTCCTGTCCCAATGCGCGAAGTCGTTTTTCCCGTTTTATGATTTCTTTTACAGTAAAATCCTGTTTCATGCAGTTGCCTCCTTATAACCGGGTAGCCCAATTAACCGGGCAGCTTTAAGCTGGGCGGGGGTAGTGGGAATGAACAGGTTGCGCAACGCCTGTTCCTGTTCTACTGGCGTAAATCGTTCTTCACCTTCCCCGGGAAGGTAAAAGGGCAAACGTTCCCCGGGATGCCAGGTAGAGTTGCTTTCAAACTTGTTATCCTGATATTTGCCGGAAAGTACTTTCGCAAAATTTGCCGGTTCCAGCAGCCAGCCAAGTGAAATTGACCAGGTCTTGCCGTATTTTCTGCCTAACAGAAAGGCGTTGTCGGCAATTCCGGAAATAGTTTTGCAGAGAGTAGCTTCCCCGTATTTTTTCATCAGATATTTCAGCTTGTCCAACATTTCGGGTATCAGTCCCTTAAATTTCGGCAGGGGCAGCTTGTTCCATTCTGCGATGACATTCCGGTATTCTTCCGGTAGTTCACTCAGGGAAATCAGATTATCATACTTGCTTATATGCTTATGTGCATGGTATGCATGTAAAGGATATATATTATTATTTAAATTTTCTTTATACATATACGAGTTGTCACGTATGTCACGCTTTTTGTCACGCATATCACGCAACAGCGTAACCTCAGTCGCTGTGCGGCTTTGCGTTTTCATGTCACGTACGTCACACAAGGTGTCACGCTGGCTGTCACAGTTATCATGTTGGCCGTCACAGTTGTCACGCCGGACGCTCGTAACGGATCGTGTGTCATTTTCATTCACGTTCGGTTTCTGCCCATTTTTTAATCTTGCCCGCCGGTTTGCCTGTCGGATCCTGTCCTGTTCCCGTTTCTTTGCAAGAGCTTCTTCTCTGGATGTAATGGTTTTCTCATTCCGTGCTGGCTTTGTGGTAACCGTTTTCGCTTCGTTCAGGTTCAACACTTTAATCACCCCGTCTTTTACGGCAATCCGTTTTAGTTTTCCGAATACATCAATGGTTTTTTCTACAATAGATTCTGTGCAGCGCAGCAGAGCTGCCAGGGCTGAATTATCCATAGGCAGACCGGGACTAAGCCTCACACAGTTTTCCGGATCTTCCCTCGCCAGCGTTTCCATACTGTTCCACGCACCGAGAATGGTCACGCCGTCCGGGTCTGCATTTAGAATTGCGAGCACCGTTTTACAATCCAGCATAGGTTTTGTATTTATTAACTCCATGTTTGTTCCTCCGTTAGTGTAGATTATCTTACAGAAAAAATGAGAGTAATATATTCCGGTTCCACTAAATCAGGTACTGGCAGCGGAACCGGAAATATTGAAAGTCCGTTTACGTTATGCTATAATACCTGGTACCTTATGCGTACACGGTTTTTTTCAGTATCTTATGAAGGTGTGAATACGCCCTGTTGCGTGTTTTATAGGCGTTTTGAAATGAACAATGCAGATCACCTGCAATCTCTTTCATACCTTTATGCTGATAGTAAAACCCGTGTATTACGGTCTTTTCGTCTTTTGGAAGTTGACGTATTGCTTCCCGTACTTCGTTGCAGAGTTCGTTGTTCAAAATATGGGCTTCCGGTTCAGTAGTTGTGTCAGTGGAAACCGCTTTATCACATTCGTTGGCCGTATATTCTTCGTCATCCGGGGCAATTTTTGACTTTGCCGGCTTGGCAAGCTGTTCATACTGTTCCTGTATGTTCATGTGCCGGATACAGTCTTTGAGATCGCGCCTGAGAACACAACGTAGAAAATAGGGGACTTCAGAATCACAAGGCAGATTTTTATGTGTTTTTATGTATTTAATCAGGGCATAGTTTGCGTTGCTGATGATCTCGTCCTGACTCATCCGTTTCCTGAAAAGCGGATCCATGCTTATGCTGCGAATGAACGGTTGCGAAGCCGTTATGATGTTGTGGATGGCATCTTTGTCACCGCTTTGCGCCTGCCGGAACCAAAGATTCCAAGGCTGTTGATGTTCGAAATCCGTCTTTCTGACTGCATTTTCCATTAAATTATCACCTCGTTTGTTTTGTATAGTTTTTCAAAAAAAGTTGTGTGCGCATGCATTAAAAATGGTAGCAGGGTTAAACAATGTATTCAAGATACATTTATGATACATTTATGCTGCTTTTATGATACATCTATGCTGCATTATGTATTTGTGTTATGATTTCATCTATATGAAATAGAAAAAATTCCTATTTTTGCAATTTTTGTTTGCAAATATAAAATTGTTATGCTATAATCCTATCTCGTGCGAAACATTTGCCAACTTGAACCAAGAACTTTATCAAACCCAAACGACGTTTCATTATGGGCGCGTTAATTTTTTAATGGAAGGCAGGTGAACGGGTTGCACCAGGACGCGGACTTAGCAGAATTAATCTTTGAATACCGTAACGATGCGCATATGTCGCAGCAGGAGGTAGCCGATGGAGTTGGTGTTTCCAGAACGACTGAATATCGTTGGGAACATGGTTTGGCAATTCCAAGTATTACGAATATTCGTAGACTAGCAGATGTCCTTAAAATACCGGAGCAGAGGATGAAACCGCTACTTGCAAAAACAAAGAAGCGGCATCAAACCGTTAAGCCTGGAAATTGCGGTTTGTAACACCTTGATAAAAGGTAATACAATCATTGATGGGGCAACTTATCAGAAATAGACGGCAGCAATTATATTTCGGGGTTGCTTTGTTAAGAGGCAATTGAAAACCCATTTTAGTTGGTAAATATGTATTGTACACGTATGTACGCCGGCAATTCCCTGACAGGGGAATGCCGGCGTACATTTTTTTTGATGTAAATGTGAACAGCTTTGTTAAAAGAAATGTTTTGGAAAAAATTTAGTTGAATTTTTCGCGTCTCAATCGATTAACTAGTGGGGGGGAATACAGTAACCCGAACATAGCTAACTTATCTGAGAACAAAGGAGAGGAAACGAGAATGTCTGAAAAAATCGGTAGAGTAGTTGAAAAAGAGGAGCTGATGGATTTGGCTCAGAGAGCACGCGGATTTGTGCATCGCATCTATCTTCACTGGACCGGCGGTCACTACGGGGTGAACGAAGATGCCTATCATCTGTGTGTGGATGAAAATGGCCAGGTGTATGCGAACTGCGCAGATTTTAAAGAAACAAAGGGTCATACCTGGATGCGTAACAGCAATACCATGGCCATCAGTCTGATGTGTGGTTATGGTGCAGACTGCTGGCCGCCGGGAAATGGTAACGTCCGAACGACAAAAGCTGTTTATGTTGGTGATGAAAGTGCTTCTCCAAATGATGCGATCATCCGCTCCGGAGATGAGCCTCCCACCATGAAACAGATTGAAGCGATGGCGTGGCTGATAGCTTTGCTCTGCTTGGAATTGGGATTGGTTATCGACAAGGATAACGTCCAGACTCACTGTGAGGTTGCCTTTAAAGATCACTATGGACCTGGCAGTGGCGATCCGTATACCAAATGGGATCTTTGGTTTTTGCCGGATTACACTCATGGCGGCGTATTGATTCCCGGTGGCGCATTGTTGAGAGGGAAGGCGCTTTTCTATCAGAATGAGATGAAGAAATGTGCATAACAGTATGGTTTGGCCTGCGGCAACGAAACTGGATTTCGGTTATGCTTGCAGTCAAATAAAGTAGCGGGCGTGTGAAACGGCATGCGGCAGAATCGTATGGCTTGCAAATGTAAGCCGGTAAACTGTAGGTCCCGCAAAGAAGTATACAACGGAAGGAGGTGAAAGCAAATGGCAGCAGTTATGAACGTTATTAAACGTACCCTGAACATTGGCATTGCCCGCGGCGAAGATGCCGATGGCAATCTGGTAACCAAGAGTTACGCGTATTCCAACGTAAAGCCGGACGCCGAACCGGCGAAAATTCTGGCAGTAGGGAAAGCGCTGGGCGGTCTGTTTGACAATGACATTACCGGCTTTGTGGTAGTGGAACGCTCTATCCTGACGGAAGAGTAATCAGGTCAAGAAAGAAGCGGGCGCCGGTGTAAGCGCCCGCTTGCTGAAGACTAAAAATGATTTTAACAAATGAAGTATTTTTGCGAGAAGTTGCTAAATGTGAAAGGGGGACAATATATGAGCACTGATACCGATTTGGAGTTAGTTTTTAAAAATGCGGCCGGTAAAAATGTAACTTATAACATTGAGGAACCGAAAACCGGCGTTACCAAGGCGGAGATCGATGCAGCCATGCAGGTAGTGGTTTCTAACAATGTGTTTAATACCAGCGGCGGCGACATCGTAGAAGCCGTGGAAGGGCATCTGCGCACTATCACCAAGGAAGTAGTGGAATAACCGCTGCCCGGGGCAAAGGTAACACATGTTGGAAATTTCCGAAGTGTGCGGCTTTATTAAAGATTTTGGCTTTCCTATGGTGCTCAGCTGGTTTTTATTGGTGCGCATGGAAAACAAGCTGGCAGGTCTCACGGAGGTAATTGGAGAGCTAAGCTGCAATATTGCCGCAATGCGTGGTGAAATACCCAAAAGATGACACAGGACGCTGGTTGGAAAATACCAGCGTTCTTACCATACTATTAAAGTGATTCATTTGCTACACGATAATGAAGAATTATAAGCCGGAGGTTCTTATAAATGAATGAAAAACAAATCATACGACTGATGAAAATGCCGCGTACAGATGCGGGTAATGCACAGCGCCTGCTGGAGCTGTTTGGCAATACTTGGAAGTATCTGCCCCAATACAGAAGCTGGATGCATTGGGATGGACACTGCTGGAAAGGACAGACAACGGCTGACCTTCGCGGCGCAGCCGCAAATGCCTTTCGACAGCTGGCTATGGATATTTACTGTCTTCCTGTACCTCAAAATGATGTGGCAGAAAGGATTTACCGGTTAAAGATTATCGCATGGCTTTACAAGTCCCAAATAGACTATCATGTAACATTGGCGGTAAGATATTATAAGAAATTGCTTTGGCGGGAAGAACCGGCAGAGGAAAAATAAAAACGCCCCGTCTGTCAGTTGACAGGCGGGGCAAAGTATTGGGGCTTTAGCGCCAATAAACCCAGATTCAACCGGAGCAATGTCATTAAGCTAAACAAAATTGCTGTTTTTCTAACAGCCGTAGATTTTTCCGCGGCTGTTTTGGTATAATAAAGTGAGTCGATGATAATCTTACAAATCAGAATTTTTGAGAGATTGCTATGGATATTATAAAGACAGTGAATTACTATCGAAAACTAGATAAAAACAGTCTTTGTTCCTGTGATTATTGCAGAAACTATTGTTTAGAGATTAAGAAAACATATCCTATACTGTCAGATTATTTAACAGGGATGGGAGTCGATATTGAAAAACCATTTGAAACAATGCCTCTTGACCCATATGAAGGAATTATTGAATATATTGCTGTCCAATATATAGTCATGGGAAATCACTCCGATTTTAAAGCCGCAGTTGTTTCTGGTGTTGATATCGACATGGCTGATTCGCATCCTGTGACTGGTATAGAGGAGGAACATTTTGTAATCGAAATATCGCCTATAAAGTTGAAATGGGCTATATAGACAAATTCGTGTTTTCTTTAACAGCCGTGGAATTCTGCGGCTGTTTTGTTATAATAAAGTAAATCAATATTAATCGTATAGATTGAGGTTTGTAGGATAAGGATTATGAGCAATATTATCGGTTTTAGTAAAGCTGTTTT
>JAFQZL010000050.1 GCA_017405945.1 Acidaminococcaceae bacterium | reverse complement strand
TGGAAGAAGCCTATCTGGCGCAGATCCCGCCGGCCATTGCCAAAGTGGCGGTAGATACCGGCATTATCGATATCGACTCCAAATGGCGCCAGTCTGTGGGTGAAATCACCCCGGACTATCAGGACGTACTGTTCAAAAAAGGCTGGCAGGGCATCATCGATACCTGTAAGGAAAAGATGGAAAAAATCAGCCTGGCCGCTCCGGACGGACTGAAAAAGTATGATTTTTACCGTTCCATCATCCTCTGCGGCGAAGGCATGATCATCCTGGCTGGCCGTTACCGTGAAAAAGCCCTGGCGATGGCAGAAGAAGAAAAGGATCCGGTACGGAAAGACGAACTGCTGAAAATCGCCGATATCTTAAGCCGTATCCCGGCCCAGCCTCCCGTTACCTTCCAGGAAGCCCTGCAGATGATCTGGTTCTACCAGCTGGGCGGCATCCTGATGGAAAACCCCCTGTCCCTGAACCCGGGCCGGTTTGACCAGTATATGTATCCCTATTATAAATATGATATCGAACACAAACTGCATGACGAAGACGGCATCCTGGAACTGATCGAATGCTACTGGCTGAAGCTGTCCGAATGGGTATGGACGATTTCCGCCAACACGGCGGATTTCTTTGCCGGCTACAACCAGTTCCAGAATCTGACCGTAGGCGGCACGGACCGGAACGGCAAGGACGCCACCAACGAACTGAGCTACCTGTGCCTGAAGGCGACCGGGGAAGTGAAGACCCACCAGCCCGGCCTGTCTGTCCGCATCGGGCATGACAGCCCCCATAAATTTGTGGAAGCGGTCATGGAACTGGTGGCCCAGGGAACGGGCTTCCCGGCCATCCACAGCGACAAGACCGGCTACCAGATGCTGAAGAACATGGGCTATGAAACGGAAGACGCCCGGGACTGGAACAACTGCGGCTGCGTCGTGCCCCATTTCCGCAAGACCTTTGAATGGACCAGCACCGTTAACGTAAACTTCAGCGGCGCTTTTGAATATGCCACTAACGGCGGCAAGAGCCGCATCACCGGCGAACAGATGGGCCTGCCCATCCATACGGACCGGCAGTTCGCTTCCTATGAGGAAGTGGAACAGGCTTTCATGGAACAGTTTGACAACCTGATCTCCATTTCCGTGACCGGCGCGATTCTGGCCCAGAAATTGCAGAAGGTGCTGATCCCCCGCCCGTTCTTCTCGGCAGTGTCCGAATCCTGCCTGGAAAAAGGCATGGACCTGGTGGACGGCGGCGCCAAGTACACCATCGGGCCGGTGCTGACCGGTATCGGGCTGGCGGAATCCGCCAACAGCCTGGCTGCCGTGAAAAAGCTTGTGTTTGATGACAAGGTATGCACCATGGACGAACTGCTGGACGCCATGGACAAAAACTGGGAAGGCTACGACGAACTGCGCAAGCTGGCCCAGGATGCGCCCAAGTACGGCAACGATGACGACTATGTGGACGATATCGCCCGCCGCATCGGCAACCATTATTATGAAGAGGCCCATAAATACACCGATATTTACGGCAAGACCTTTACCACTGCCTTCATGGGCATTTCCAACTTCATCCCCACCGGCCGCGTGATCGGCGCCACCGCCTGCGGACGGAAAGCCACGGAACCCATTTCCGAAGGCGTTTCCCCGGTAGCGGGCACGGATACGTCCACGCCGCTGGCAGCCATGAAATCCGTAGCCAAGATGAACCAGGACATCCATTCCGGCGGCACGCTGCTGAACATGCGCCTCAGCCACGATCTGGTCAGCACGCCCAGAGGACGGAACAACCTGGCTTCCATGATCCAGTCGTTCTTTGACATGGGCGCTTTCCATATCCAGTTCAATACCCTGTCCAGCAAGACGCTGCTGGACGCCCAGGCACATCCGGAAAATTACCGGGACCTGCTGGTGCGGGTAGCAGGATACAGCACCCAGTTCGTACATCTGTCCAAGACGCTGCAGGATTCCATTATCCGCCGCACCGTACATGATGAATACTAAGGGAAAGATTCTGCAACTGCAGCACTATTCCGTCAATGACGGGGACGGCATCCGGACCATCGTGTTCTTTGCCGGCTGTCCCCTGCGCTGCCGGTGGTGCTCCAATCCGGAAGGCTGGGAGGCCCGCGACCGCATTCTGTATATCGCGTCCCGCTGTATCGGCTGCGGCCGCTGCACGTCCGTCTGCCCCCGGCAGGTGGGCTGTGACCTGAATGCCCCCGGGGAGAGGGATAAATGCGTGGACTGCGGCGCCTGCGTGAAGGCCTGCCTGGAACATGCCCGGAAGCATTCCGTAACGGAATGGACGGTACAGCAGGTGCTGGACTGGCTGGAAAAGGAACTGATCTTTTTCCGGGAATCCGGCGGAGGCGTAACCTATTCCGGCGGGGAATGCACGCAGCAGCCGGAATTCCTGCATGAGCTTGCCCAATCAGTATATGACCTGGGACTGAATCAGGCCATGGAGACCTGCGGATACTTTCCGCTGGAGAAACTGCAGCCCACCCTGGACCTGATGGACCTGCTGTTCATGGATATCAAGCATATGGACAGGGAAAAGCACCGGCAGTTCACCGGTGTGGACAACGGCCTGATCCTGCATAATATTGCGGAACTGGGCAAACAGAAAAAAAATATCGTCGTACGGATTCCCACAATCATGGGAGTCAACGGCGACGAGGAAAATATCCGGAACACGGCCCGGTTTGTCAGGGAACACCTGCCGGAGCCGAAACTGGAACTGCTGCCGTACCACAGTTACGGCGCGGATAAATATACCCAGCTGGGCCTTTCCTACGATGAGCAGGCGTTCCGCCGGCCCACGGACGAGGAGCTGGCAAGGCTGCGGGCTATTGTCACGGAGGAAGGCGTGGAAGCGGTTTCCTACCGGTAAGCACAAGGACTGCGGAAATAGCAGATTCGGAAAAAACAGATTACGTGAAGAAATGCGGAGAGCACGGAACTTTCCGGCTTTGTCCCGAACGAAAAAATAAACAGGACCTGTATTGATGTGTCAGGCACACATCGTTGCAGGTCCTGTTCTGTTTTCCAATATCCTTTTTAAAGGACGGATTTGAAAATAGTATTGCGTTTTTTGTTTGGCGGTTATGTCCGCATGTTTCAGTCTGTAATAATTTCCTGTTTAGTCAGACCAGCGCTACATAGGCGTAGGCTACATAGCAGGCCACCAGCAGCACGCCCTCCCAGCGGGTGATCTTCATCTGGGTGAAACCGAAGAGCAGCAGCAGTACGGTGGCGCCCACGGCCACATAGGCGTCGCTGAGGAAATTGGGGGCGCAGGGGATGGGAAGGATCAGGGCGGAAGTGCCCAGTACAAACAGCAGGTTAAAAATACAGCTGCCCACCACATTGCCTACCGCCAGATCCGCATTGCCCCGCAGCGCCGCTGTGACCGAAGTCACCAGTTCCGGCAGGGAAGTGCCCAGGGCTACGATAGTAAGACCGATGACCCGGTCGCTGATGTTGAAAATTTTGGCCAGCGCAACGGCGGCGTCCACGGCGTAATCGCTGCTGACCAGAATCACGGCAAGGCCCACGATGGTAAGGGCAATCAGTTTCCAGATGGAAGGGGACTCTTCGGTTGCGGCAGACGTGCCGTTTGCTTCGGCAGTTTCCGTAACCGTTTCAGCCGAAGCGGCTTCTTCTGCTTTTTGGACAGTTGTTTCGCTTTGTGCAGGGGACTCTGCCGGTTTCTGTTTTGCCTGGCGCAGCAGATAGGCGAGGTAAAGCAGCAGGCCCGCCCATAAGATGGCGCCGTCCGGTCTGGTGAGGAGGCCGTCTCTGCCCATCAGCACGAATAATACAGTGACAATTATGGTAAAAGGCATTTCATAGCGGACGGTGGAACGTTCGATCTTTAACGGGACGATGGAAGCCACTACACCAAGAATAATGAAAATGTTCATGATGTTGCTGCCGATCACGTTACCGATGGAGATACCGGCGCTTCCTTTGGCGGCGGCCGCAATGGAGACCGCGGCTTCCGGCGCGCTGGTGCCCATGGCCACGATGGTAAGCCCGATGATCAGCTCCGAAATGCCGAACTTTTTGGCGATGCCGGAGGCGCCGTCCACAAACAGGTCGGCTCCTTTTACCAGCAGGGCGAAACCAACGATTAAAATAGCCAGTTGTTTGATAATTTCTGCACTCATAATCTGAAACGCAATCCTTTGCACTACCGTTTTAAATAAAGTTTAATCGTACGGAAAGGAGTAATCACGGTTTGCAACAGCGGTTCTTCAACGCAATGCAGCGAAACCGGACCGGTTATTCGCCTTAAAGTTGTTAAAGCGATTTTCATTTCTGCTGTTGGAACATGGACATCGGCATACCGCCGATGGTTTCTTTCCAATCCTTGTGGGGACCGGTAAGGGCCGCTATTTTCTGCGCCGCGGAGTCGGCCAGGAGGACCTGTCCCTGCATTTCGCCCGCTGCCCGGAAGATGACCTTGCCGCTTACGGAATCCCGGATGGAAAAAGCAACAGGCCGGACTTCGAAGACGCCTGCGTTGGTAATTTTGATATCGGAAAAAATCTGGCCGCAGAACACGCCGTCGCTGAGCATGGGCTTTCCGTAGATGTTCAGGGGAACGATTTTTGCTTTAATGGGAACCGTGATCAGGTTGACAACATCGTTGACCACCCGGACGTCGTCGTTATGGTCGTGGAAGTAATAGACATCGTACATCTGGTGATTGTTTGTGGACTGGGATGTATAGAGGAACAGGTGGTTCAGGATCAGCGCGTCGGTAGTATTTACATACAGGAGGTTGTTCTTAACCGCGTAACGGCCCAGGTAGGTCCACTGTTCGGCATAAGCGCCGGCGCTAAACATCATGAACGCCATCAGGCAGAGTAAAATCCTTTTCAGCATGGTTATCATCCTTTCTTTTTTTATCATCTACACTTACTATAGTATGAAAAAACAGGATTTGCAATAGTCCTTTAGGGAGGACTGCGGCCTAACCGTTACTTTTTTAACAGCTTTTTTACAGAAAATAGTGGTATATAGCGAATAAAAAGGCAGAATTAAGCAAAAGCTATTTACTTTATTGGTGTTTACGCTTACAATATACTATGTATAGTTATAAGTAAGGGGCTGTGAAGAAATAAGAGCAGCGGTTCCCGGGAGGCAGTCAGAGATTATGGAACACGCAGAGATTGACTGCCTGTAACTGTATTAAAAAATGAGGGAAGGAAATGAGGGACATGTTTAAATTATCCGGATCTAAAATGAAGACTCTGGCAGCGGCCCTGATGCTGACCCTGGCAGTAGGGATGGCCGGCTGCGGCGGCGGAGACAAAAAACCGGCACCGAAGGCGGAGAAGAAATTCAATGTAGGCATTGTGCAGCTGGTAGAGCACGCAGCTCTGGATGCTGCCAATAAAGGCTTTGTTGACGGCCTGGCCAAAAACGGTTTTAAAGAAGGGCAGAACATCACCTTTGACCGGCAGAATGCGCAGGCAGACCAGTCCAATCTGCAGAACATCGCCAACCGGTTTGTCAACAACAAAGTGGATCTGATCTGCGCCATCGCTACGCCTTCCGCGCAGTCTGTAGCCAACGCTACGAAAGATATTCCGATTGTCGGAACGGCCATTACCGATTATAAATCCGCGAAACTGGTGAAAGATGCCGCGAAACCGGGCACCAACGTAACCGGCACCACGGACATGAACCCCATCAAAGAACAGGTTGAACTGCTGCAGAAAGTAGTTCCCACCGCAAAGAACGTGGGCGTTATTTACTGCTCCAGCGAAGTGAACAGCCAGATCCAGGTTGAAATCCTGAAGAAAGAAGCGGCGGCAAAAGGCCTGACGGTCAAAGAAGCTACGGTTTCCACCGTTAACGATATCCAGCAGGCTGCTCACAGCCTGATCGGCAAGATTGACGCCCTGTATATTCCTACTGATAATGTCATGGCTTCCGCCATGCCTACCCTGTGCAAGGTGACCGATGAAGTCAAACTGCCGGTCATCTGCGCGGAACCCGGCGAAGTGAAGGCCGGCGGTCTCATTACCCTGGGCATCGATTATTACATGCTGGGCGAAGAAACCGGCGCCATGGCGGCGGAGATCCTGAACGGCAAGGCGAAACCCCAGGATATGGCGATTCGTTCCCAGAAAGAGTTTAAGGCTGTCGTAAACCAGAAGAAAGCCGATCAGCTGGGCATCAAGATCCCGGCGGAACTGCTGAAGGGCGCGGAAGTAATCAAGTAATCTGTTTGCGTTTACCGGGAACTGAAAAAACATATTAAAAAAGTTTGAACCGGCAGACATTTTGTTTTGCGGGTAAGAAGTTCCTCCAATCTGATGGTGACAGGCAGGGCCGGATCCGTCGTAACAAACGGATCCGTTCCTTTTTATATATAAGGATTTACAGTCCGCTTCCGGTGGGTGCGCATCCTTTTCCATGCGGTGTTTCCGCAATAATTTTTATAAGTTTTACATTTTACAAAAGATTCGAGGTCAATGTTTTATGAGTAACCTGGCTGTGTCCACGGTGGCACAAGGTTTGTTGTGGGCCGTAATGGCCCTTGGCGTGTATGTAACATTTCGGGTATTGGATCTGGCGGACCTGACCTGTGAAGGCAGTTTCCCGCTGGGAGCGGCAACGGCGGCGACGCTGATGGCAAGCGGCCACAACGTCAGCACGGCGATTCTGGCGGCCGCTGTGGCCGGCATGCTGGCCGGCGCGGTAACGGGCTTTCTGACGACAAAAATGAAAATTCCGGCACTGCTGGCGGGAATCCTGACGATGATTGCCCTGTATTCCGTGAATCTGCGTATCATGGGCAAGGCGAACCTGTCCCTGCTTGGTGTGGACACGGTATTTACCTATACCCAGCAGGCGCTGGGCCTGAATAATGCGTATACCACCTTTGTGGTGGGGCTGGCAGCGACGCTGCTCATCGGGATCGGCATGTACTGGTTCTTTGGCACGGAAATCGGCGCGGCGATCCGCGCGACCGGTTTCAACCAGCAGATGATCCGGGCCCAGGGCGTGAATACGGATATGACCATTATTCTGGGTCTCATCATCAGCAATGCCCTGATTTCCGTTTCGGGCGCGCTGGTGGGCCAGAACAACGGTTTCGCGGATGTGGGCATGGGCGTCGGTACTATCGTTATCGGTCTGGCGTCGGTCATTATCGGCGAGGTGCTGTTCGGCACCCGCAGCTTTAAAAACTGCATGATTTCCGTGGTGCTGGGTTCTGTCGTGTACCGTATCGTCATTGCCGTGGTACTGCAGATGGGCATGCCGCCCAACGATCTGAAGCTCTTTACTTCCGTGCTGGTGGCGATTGCGCTGTCCATGCCGCTGATCAAGGCAAAGTTCAAGGGCAGAAAGGTGGCGCGCTGATGTTACAGGTTGAGCATATTTATAAAACATTTTTCCCCGGAACCATCAATGAGAAACGGGCTCTCGTGGACACCACCCTGCACCTGAAACCGGGTGACTTCACTACGGTGATCGGCAGCAACGGGGCCGGCAAGTCCACCATGCTGAACGCCATTGCCGGCGTCTGGCCCATTGACAAGGGACGTATCGTCATTGACGGCGTGGATATTACGAAAGAACCGGAGCACAAACGGGCCCGGTACATCGGCCGGGTATTCCAGGATCCCATGCTGGGAACGGCGGCCGGTATGATGATTGAAGAGAACCTGGCCATCGCGTCACGGCGGGGCCAGTTCCCGGGTCTTGCCTGGAGCAGCAGCAGCGAGCAGCATGACCGTTTTTATGAAATGCTGAAAGAGCTGAACCTGGGGCTGGAAGACCGCATGACCGCCCACGTGGGACTGCTTTCCGGCGGCCAGCGTCAGGCCCTGACCCTGCTGATGGCTACCATTAAAAAACCGAAATTATTATTGCTGGATGAACACACGGCGGCGCTGGATCCGAAAACGGCGGAAAAAGTCCTGGAACTGACGGATACCATCGTGGAACGGGACCGGCTGACGACCCTGATGATCACCCATAACATGCGTGACGCCCTGCGTTTCGGCAACCGGCTGATCATGATGCATGAGGGCCGGGTGCTGATCGACGTGGACGGCGAAGAAAAGAAAAATCTGAAGATTGCCGACCTGCTGGCGATGTTTGAGAAAGCCAGCGGCGACGGAATGGCAAGCGATAAGTTGCTGCTGGGGTAATTATGGAGCAACATTTTATTGTTGCGGTAAAAGCAATCATCCCCCTGTTTCTTCTGATCGGCATGGGCATCTTTGTCCGCTGGCGGAAGATGCTGACGGATACGGAACTGAAGCATGTAAATGCCATGATTTTCCGGGTGTTCTTTTTCTGCATGATGTTTTATAACATGTATACGACCACGATTGCTACCGCGCTGCGTCCCCGGCTGCTGGCATTTACCGTTGCGGGTTTGTTTATCATGCTGATGCTTTCCGCTGTCGTGGTGTGCACGGTGGAAAAGGATAACCGGTCCCGGGGGGCGATGCTGCAGGCGCTGTTCCGCAGTAACTTCGTGCTGCTGGGAATGCCCCTGGTGGAAAATATTTTCGGGTCCGAGGCATTGGCGGTTCCCACGATGATGATCGCCGTGGTTTCTCCGATTTATAATTCCGTGAGCGTCTTCTTTCTGGAAAGTTTCCGCGGTGAAGGGCGCTTCTCGTTGCTGGAAACGCTGCGGACGGTGCTGCAGAATCCCATGATCGTAGGCGCGATTCTGGGCGCGTTTTTTATGATTACCGGGATCACGGTGCCGGAACCGGTCTTAAAACCAATCCGCCAGATTGCGTCCTGCACATCTCCGGTGGCCCTGCTGATTTTAGGCGCCTCGTTCCAGTTCGGGACAATCAGCGAAGAAAAACGGAACCTGATCATTGTGGTGGTGGGCCGGCTGATCGTAATCCCGGCTCTGGTGCTGGGAACGGCCTATTATATGGGGTTCCGCGGCGTGGATTTTGTCACGCTGCTCTGTATTTTCGCTACCCCCTGCGCGGTGGCCAGCTTCGCCATGGCGCAGCAGCTGGGCAGTAACGCGGAACTGGCAGGCAACAGCGTGGTGCTGACTTCCGCGTTCTCCAGTGTCACATTGTTCTTCTGGGTCATGCTGTTCCAGGTGCTGGGGGTATTTTAACGAAAACACTGATTAGAAACAGGGATCCGGCCGGTGCCACAGGAATCAGACAGCGGTCCCTGAAATGTTGTTTTCCCCGGTGTTGCCAAAAAAACAAAAACGTGCTATTATTTTACAGTACCTTATGAGGTGGAAACTTCTCTTTATAAAACAGAATCGCTTTATCATGCGGGCATAGTTCATCGGTAGAATGAAAGCTTCCCAAGCTTTAGAGGTGGGTTCGATTCCCATTGCCCGCTCCAAAAAAAATAACTCCTGTCAGTTGGCAGGAGTTTTGTTTTTTTCTGAGGAGAGTGTGCAGTAAACAGCGTTTTCCTGACCGGCCGTAAACCGGCCGGCGGGTACCCAAAGGTAAAAATCATTTTTCCTTCAGCGCAACCGTGATTTCCACAGCCGTCCCTTCCGGCAGTTCTTCCGGTTTCCGGTTGCTGAACAGCGTTACCGTGTTCTGTTCGATCTTACGGATAACGGCAGGAAAGTTCTTTTTGCTTCCGGCCGCCGTTACGCTGGCTTCCGTCCCTTCCGTCAGCCGGGGATCTGCGGCTTTGGCATGAACCAGAATAGTGCAGTCCGTAGCAGAGATGATCTGCATGACGGGCTGTTCTTTTTTTACCGCGTCCCCGTTCTTAACCCATAGCTGCCGGACGGTACCGGTGGACGGGCTGACAATCTCGCTGCCCTCCACGGTAAGAATGACGGCATCATAGGCAGCCCGCTGCTTTTGCACCTGCTGTTCCAATGCGGCCAGTTCTTCCGGTGTATAGGCGCGGCTGACCTGGTCGTAACGGGCCTGGGCCGCGGCCAGACCGGCCCGGGCGCTTTCCAGGTTCAGCCGGGTCTGCTGCAGACGGTTGCGGCTGATGCCGCCTACGTCATACAGACGCTTCATCTTATTGTAATTCTGTTCGGCGTTCTGCACTTCACTCCTGGCGCTTTGCAGAGCGGCAGCGGCGGAAGCGCGGCTGGCGTCGCTGTTTCCCTGGGACGCGTTGTTCAGCCTGGCCTGTGCTTTGGCCAGTTCCGTGGCGGCTTTTCCCACTTCCGGGTTTTCATCCTGCGTTCCCAGCCCGAATAAAGGCTGGCCTTTGCGGATACGTTCCCCGGTATCCAGGATCAGGCCGCGGATTTCACCGTCCACGGGTGCTTTTACGGTATACAGGACCGCTTCGGTCCTGCCCTGCAGACGGATAGTATTATCTGCAGCTTTCGGTTTGCCGCAGGCTGCTGCCAGGATCAGGCAGACCAGCACCATAACCATACACAACTTTTTCATCAGAGTTCTCCGGTATTTTGTGATCAATATTTCCTTAGCATTGTATTACATTTCTCTGTTCTTGTCACATCCTATCACGAAAAAACGTCATTTTTGTGAAAATGGGGAATTTTCCGGGATTCTTCCTAAAAAAAGAATGTAAAGAAGTTTACAATGAAATGTAAAATGTTATATAATGTTTTAGAAAAGTGTTTTAAATGTTATATGATTTGAACTGATTTTTCGAAAAATGTAAATGTTTTTTTAACAGAAAAGGAAGTACAGATGTTTTTTGACGATTACGATACCCCTGTATTCCGTCCGCCCAGCGAAGCCAACAGTTTTATCCTGCGGGTGACCCGGGGCTGCGCCCACAATAAATGTACCTATTGCAACATGTACCGGGGCGTGTCCTTCCAGGTCCTGACGGACGAAGAAATTGCCCGCCAGATGGCGCTGGCCTATTCCTATAACAGGGACGGCGTGCGCCGGGTCTTTCTGGCTGACGGCGACGCGCTGGTGCTGGGCACGGACCGGCTGCTGCGCATCCTCCATGCGCTGAAACAGTATTTTCCCCATTTACAGCGGGTTTCTTCCTATGCGGCTCCTAAGGACATCCTCCGGAAATCGCCGGAGGACATGATAAAACTGCGGGAAGCGGGTCTGAAGCTTCTGTATTACGGTATGGAAAGCGGGGATTCGGTTACGCTGAAAGCGGTAAACAAAGGAGTGGACGGTCCCCAGTCCATTGAGGCAGGCAGGCGTGTGGTTGAAGCAGGCATGAAGCTTTCCATCATGATCATCCTGGGCATCGCAGGGGTGGAAGGCAGCGAACGGCATGCGCTGGAAACGGCGAAGGCCATCAGCAGGATACAGCCAACCATGCTGAGCGCCCTGTGCCTGATGCTGTACCGGGGCAGCGAACTGAAAGAACAGTTTGAGCGGGGCGAATTCCATCCCCTTTCCCCCGGCGGCCTGATGCACGAACTGCATCTGATTTTGGAGAATGTGGACCTGCCGGAACATTGCCATACGATATTCCGCAGCAACCATGTTTCCAATTATGCCAATTTTGCCGGCAACCTGCCAAAAGACAGGGAGCGGCTGCTTGCCGAGGTACAGATGGCGGCAGAGGAACTGGATAAGTTAAAGACATGGGACGTTTATAACGACGACAGATATTAACAGTAAAGGAGATACGCCTGCCTCCGGCAGCGTGTATTCTATGTGGTGACATGCATTACAGAGGAATGAAACGAATCGCAGCGAAAACGATGACGGCCGGATTGATGGCATCGCTGCTCCTGGGCTGGTCCCCCTGCGGGGTGTCTGCAGCCCCTGTAATCACCAATATGCCCCACCGGGCAAATGGGACGCGGATTACGGGCAGTCAGCCAGTACCCAGGACGATGCCCGCAGACGTGGCAGTGAAAACGAAGCCGCAAAATCCGGGAACAGCTGCTGCGCCACCGGTAAATAAAACAGCGGCAGCGCGGGGAACGGTAAAGCCGGAACCCGCGACCCCGCCGGCGCAGCCAAAGCCGGCCGTACAGCAGACGGCACCTAAGGCAGAAACGGCGAAACCCGCGGCACCGGCTCCGCAACCGGCAACACCCAAAACGGAAGCGCCGAAGCCGGTAACCCCGCCGGCGCAGCCAAAGCCGGCCGTACAGCAGACAGCGCCGAAAGCAGAGACGCCAAAACCCGCGGCACCGGCTCCGCAACCGGCAACACCCAAAACGGAAGCGCCGAAACCCGCCACCCCGGCGGCTCAGGCAAAACCGGCGGTAAAAGCAGAACCTGTCAAACTGCCGACTAAACCGCCCGGCCTGGAGGTAAAGAAGCCGGAGCAGAATCAGCCGGCTGCCCCTGTAAAGAAGAATAAACAAAAGAAACCGGAACCGGAAAAATCCGTATATCAGGTCGGGGACAGGGGCTGGAAAGTCAAGCAGGCGCAGCAATACCTGCAGAAGCTGGGGTTTGACCCCGGTGAGGCGGATGGCCGGTTCACCAAGGCTACCCGCAAAGCCCTGCGCAAATTCCAGAAAAAATACAAGCTGAAAGAAACCGGAAACCTGGACAACGCCACGTATGAAGAACTGAAATGGCAGACAGAAGCCAAAGAATACGGCGGCAACGTGGCCAGCACAAAGATCCTGAAAACAGCGGCCCAGTACAAAGGCGTGCCCTATGTTTTCGGCGGAACCACGCCGAGGGGCTTCGACTGTTCCGGCTATGTGCAGTATGTATTTGCCAGACACGGGATCCGTCTGACCCGGACGGCGGACACCCAGGCGCTGGAAGGCAAGTTCGTTTCCAAAAAGAACCTGAAACCGGGCGATCTCGTTTTCTTTACCACATATGAACCCGGCGCCTCCCATGTAGGCATCTACGTCGGAAACAACCTGTTCTGGAATGCTACCAGCTCCAGGGGCATCATGCTCAGCAACCTGACTGACAGTTACTGGGGACCGCGTTACTATACGGCCCGCCGCATTTTAACCGGTAATGACCGCGGCCGCTAAAGCAGACAAAATGTGAGAGAGAGGAAATCTGCGATGATTCGTGAAAAAAGAAATAAGGAAAAGCTGACAGCCTATTACAATAAATTTATGGAAGAAGGAATCGTCGATCCCAACGTGCACCCGTGGGTGGCGGAATCCTGGCAGCGCTGCCGTGCCCTGCACCTGCCCCATGAAACCATGCCCAAAGTCAACCGCCTGACCCGGGAACAGGTCATCGAGCATCAGAAAGCCCATGCCCAGATCGTGGAATACGTGGACGGGCTGTACGAACAGAATAAACAGCATTTTAATTCCCATAACCTGAGCATGCTGCTGATCGACGACCAGGGCTATGTAATCAAAAATTATGCCATGCCCTTTTTCCAGCGCGTCATTGACGACATCCAGGGGATACGCGTTTTGGAAAGCGACATCGGGACGTCCAGTATCAGCATCGCCCGGGAACACAATGTGCCGTTCCTGATGTTTGGGCCGGAGATGTGGATACGGGAAAGCCATAACGGGGACGCCTGCAGCGCCCCCATCTGCGTGCAGGGCAAGATCCGCTATATCCTGTCTTTCTGTTCCGTGGACCAGAAGGAACTGCCTTACGACCTGTTGTTATCCCTTTTGCTGACCATGAAATATTCCGTGGAAAAATATCTGGAGATGCTGGTCTACTGGAACGTGCAGAAGATGATCCTGAACGAGCTGCCCGTCAGCGTCTACTGGCTGAACCGGGATGAGAAGATACAGTATTGCAACGAAAACGGCAAGAAACGCCTCGACGGGAAAAATTCCCTGGCGGACGTGTTCCTGAACTATGAGCATATCCCGGTGCATCAGGCGCTGGCGGGAAAACCCGTCTATCGCCGCGAAGTGACCTGGATCACCCAGGACAGGACGTATGAAGATGTAACGACCACGCTGCCGGTGAAAATCGGCAAGAACGTGGAAGGCGCGGTCCTCCTGACCATGTCGATCGAAGACCTGAAAACCACCATCGCCCATGCTACCGGTTACAGCAGCCGGTACAGCCTGTACAGCATGGTGGGCGAAACGACGGAATTCCTGGCGCTGCAGCATAAGGCGACCCGCATCGCCCGGGCCGACAGCAATATCCTGCTGCAGGGCGAGCCGGGCACCGGCAAGCAGCGTCTGGCCCATGGCATCCATCAGGCCAGCGCCCGGGCAGCGGCCCCGCTGATCGTTGTGAAATGCACAGACGGATCCCCGAAAGCCATGGAAGAAGAATTCTTCGGCAGGCTGGACGGGGACAATCTGCCTGCGGCCGGGAAACTGGAACTGGCCATGGGCGGGACCCTGTTTATTGATGAGGTGGAAAAGCTCCCGGTCGAACTGGGCGACAAGCTGGCAGATGCCTTAAAGAACGGCCTGCCCATCCGCGGATCCGGGGAACGGAAGAAACTGAACATCCGCGTGATCGCCGCCTGTGACAGCAACCTGAAGCGTCTGGCGGACAAAGGGCTTTTCAGCCGCCAGCTGTTTGAGATGGTACTGGATACAGTCATGCGCATCCCGCCGCTGCGGGAGCGGGTCAAGGATATTTCCGTCCTGGCCAACCATATCCTGGCGGAAATGAGCGCCCAATACAACATGCCCCAGAAGCACCTGACCCCAGAAGCGCTGAAAGTGCTGACAGGCTGCAGCTGGCCCGGCAACATCAAACAGCTGCAGGGCGTGATCGAGCGGGCTTTCTTCCATGTGCCCGGCAGCATCATCGAGGCGGACGACGTGAAGATGCCGGTGGACAAGACCATGGAAAAATCCTGGAAATATGACAAGGACGCTTTCATCTCCGTCTGGAAATCCGCCGGCGGCAACATCTCCAAGCTGGCTTCCATGCTGGACGTAAGCCGCGTCACCCTGTACCGGTATCTGAAAAAATATGACCTGGGACCTGTTTCCGCAGGAACCGAAAAGAAATAAAGGAACTCTGACAGATGCGTTTACGAAAGAAACCCTGGATAGAAAAAGCGATGCCCGAAGTCATTGAGGCAGGCTTTTTGTACAGGGAAAATATAGAACGGTTTAAAGGCCGCTGGCAGGAACGGTTTCCGGGCAAAGAGATATGTCTGGAAATCGGCTGCGGCAAAGGCGGATTCATCACGGGCATGGCGGCCCTTCACCCGGAAAAGGCTTTTATCGGGATTGAGACCCAGTTTGACATCTCCTATTATCCGGCAAAGAAAGCGATGGAGACCGGACTGGATAATCTGGTGATCCTGAATGCGGACGCCGCGTATATGGAAGACTGGTTCGAGCCGGGAGAAATCAAAACCCTGTACCTGAATTTCAGCGATCCCTGGCCCAAGAAAAAACAGGCGAAACGGCGCCTGACCCACCGCAATTTCCTGGGGCTGTACCTGAAGCTGCTGGGCACCGGCGGGCATCTGTTCTTCAAGACGGACAACCGGAAGCTGTTTGATTTTTCCGTAGAGGAGTTTAAGGAATTCGGTCTGGAGATCCGCGGGCTTTCCTACGATCTGCACCACAGCGGTTATCAGAACGAGGTGCAGACGGAATACGAAAAGAAGTTCAGCGCGCTGGGCACGCCGATCAACTACTGCGAAGCGGTGTTTACGGAAAGCTCCGGCAGGGTGGCGACACATTCGCCGAAGAATATCCGGCCGGGAGATTCGCCGGAAAATAATCAGTTTCAGATTTCTTCTATCTGCAAGAGGACATAGTACACATTATGCGAGAACGATTCATGTTGTGGGAAAACCCCAAAGACGCCATTATCACGCTGATGATCCTGCTGATGGTCATCGGCTGCGTCAATGTGTTCAGCGCCAGCTTTGTCAAAGCGGAGGCCATGACCGGGAACCCCTATCATTTCCTGGTCCGCTATCTGATCTATGCGGCGGTCGGCGGAGCGGTGTTCTGGGTCACGGCGTTTCATCTGAATTATAAACGTATGATGAGCCCGCGCTTCTACATGGTGGTAGCCGGGGTTACCATACTGCTGCTGGCGGCGACGCTGGGCATCGGGACGGTGGTAAACGGTTCCCGGCGCTGGATCTATATCGGCGGGTTTTCCCTGCAGGCCTCGGAACTGGCCAAGGTTTCGGTCATCCTGATGGCCGCCTCCTTTCTGGGAGACCGGCTGCAGCGCGGCCTGCGGGTCAGCCTGCTGGGATATCCTTCCAACCAGGCCCTTCTTTTCACGCTGGGCTTTGCGCTGCTGATCTTCCTCCAGCCGGATATGGGAACCGCCACCATCGTGTTTGCGCTGATGCTGGGCATGTATGTGCTGGCGGGGATACCCAGACGGCAGATAGTCTATCTGGGCATACTGGCCGTGGGCATAGGCGCTTTGGCCATGATGGCCCCGTACCGCCGGGCCCGCATCTTCCTCTGGCTGGACCCGTGGAAAGACGCCCAGGGCGGCGGCTACCAGATGACCCAGTCCCTGATGGCCATCGGCAGCGGCGGACTGACAGGACTTCCCTGGGGGCAGGGATCCAGTAAGTTTTTTTACCTGCCGGAAGCCCATACGGACTTCGCGTTTGCTATTTTCTGCCAGGAATGGGGCTATATCGGGGCGCTGTTTTTAATCGCCTGTTTCGTGATCATGGCCTGGGCCATGGTGACGATCGCCGTGAATACGAAAGACCGGAGAGGCTATATGCTGGTGGCGGGCGCAACCCTGTTCCTGATCGGGCAGGCGGCCGCCAATATGGCCATGGTCACCGGCCTGCTGCCGGTTATCGGCGTGCCGCTGATGTTTATCAGTTATGGCGGCACATCCCTGATTGCCAATTTGTTTACGCTGGGGCTGGTCATTGCGGTTTACCGTAACGAAAGCGCCCGCGAAACCATGGAAGAACGCGTTGCGGCCGGCCTTCCCCCCACAGAGGACAGCCGGCTGAGGGTGGTCTCCTCAAACCGGAACAGGAGGCCGTTCTGATGAAGAAGATAAGGTTTACGTTAAATGACAGCCGGAACCGCCTGCTGCTGTTAGGCGGGCTGATCCTGCTCATGTTCTTTGCCGTGGCTGTCAAATTATTATGGATCCAGATCGTCAGCGGCACGGAACTGGGGAAACGGGCTACCGTACAGGTTACGGACAAAATCAGGCGCCATACGCCCCGGGGGCGGATCGTGGACCGGAACGGGGAAGAGCTGGCTGTCAGCATCATGGTGCATTCCCTGTATGTTAACCCCGACGAGATGAACAAGAGCGCCAGGCCGGGGAAGAAAGAGACAGAATACCGGGACATCCCGCGGATCGCGGCCCAGAAACTGGCGCCGGTCCTGAACATCAGCGAAAAGTCGTTGTATGAAGATTTTACGTTAAAAGGCCAGTTCGTCTGGGTAAAGCGCATGCTGGAGCCCAGAGATTACGAGCAGGTAGTGAAGATCATCAGGGAAAACAAACTGCCGGGCCTGCATTTTATTGCGGAAAGCAAGCGGTACTATACGAAAAAATCCATGGCGGCCCAGGTACTGGGCTTTGTTGGCACGGATGACAGCGGCCTTTCCGGACTGGAACTGGCCCTGGACAGCATTCTGAAAGGTGCCGAGACGCGGCAGACCAAAATGGTGGACGCCATGGGGCGGACCATTGCCGACCGGGACACGGACCTGGAAGAAAACCGGGAAAAGACCATGGTGGCGACTGTCTACCTGACCATCGACAGCAAGATGCAGTTTGTCATTGAAGACGCGCTGGACGACGCCATGAAGCGGACAAACGCCGCTGCCGCCGCGGTGCTGATCATGGATCCCCATACCGGCGCGATCCTGGCCATGGGCAGCCGTCCCACCTTCGATCCAAACCATTTCGGGGAATACCCCGCGGTCAACTGGCTGAACCGGGCCATCTCCATTATTTACGAACCGGGTTCCGTATTTAAGCCCATCGTAGGCACCATGGGCCTGTCGGAAGGTCTGGTCACCCCGGATACGCCCATTAACGATACCGGTTCCATCCGCATCGCGGACCGGGTCATCAGCAATTGGGACGATACGGGCATGGGCCTGTGTAAGTTTGAAGACGTAATTAAATATTCCATTAACACCGGCATGGTGCAGTTGGGCATGAAACTGGGAGCCCAAAAGGAAATTGACTGGGCGAAAAAATACGGCTTCGGATCCGCCACCGGCATCGAGCTGCCCAGCGAGGAAGACGGCATCCTGTACGACCCCAAAAATATGTATGAGCCGGATATCGCGACCCTGGCCATCGGCCAGGGCATCGCGGTAACGCCGTTACAGGAACTGCGGGCCATCTGCGCCATCGCCAACGGCGGGGAACTGTTAAAACCTTACATCATCGACCGCATCGTGGCGCCCAACGGGGAAGTGATCCGCAAGGGCAAAAAACAGGTGGTGCGGAATGTTATCACGCCGGAAGTGGCGGCCCAGATGCGCGGCATGATGGAAAAAGTGGTCAGCGAGGGCGGCGGCAAGACCGCCCGGATCAAAGGATACCGGATCGCGGGTAAGACGGGGACTGCCCAGAAGATCGCCGAACAGGGCGGTTACGCGGCAGGGAAATATATCGCGTCCTTTGTGGGCTTCGTGCCGGCGGACAAACCCCAGTATGCCATGCTGGTCATGCTGGATACGCCCCGGGGCGCGTTCTACGGTTCCCAGGTGTCGGCGCCTATCTTCCGCGACACCCTGCAGCAGATCCTGGTCGCCAAAGGCATCCAGCCCAGCAACAGCGAAGGCCTGCCCAGCTTTGAAGCCCATATGAAACCGGGGCAGAAAGAAAAACCGGCGAAACCCCTGCCTTCCTTAAAGCAGAAAGGAAACAACTGGATCGTGCCGGATTTCAGCGGCTTTGACGCCCGGGCCATCACCGGCGAACTGCAGAAGGGCAATATGGTGCTGGAGCCTTACGGATCGGGAAAAGCTTATAAACAACGACCTGCCGCCGGCACGGAAGTGGAAGCGGGCAGCAAGATAGAAATATGGTTTCAGTAATTACGATTTTGGGGTATAATGTAAGAGCGTAATAATATTTTTATTTATATATAATTACAAAACTGTCAGTCGGCAGATCCGGGAGAAGAAGAGGAGGATGGAGCTATGTTATCGGATATCGAGATTGCCCAGCAGGTGAAGATGCAGCCTGTTACGGAGATTGCGGAAAAACTGGGGATCGATCAGGACGATCTGGAATTGTACGGCAAATACAAAGCCAAACTTTCCTATGACCTGATCCGTAAAGTAGAAGACCGGAAACCGGGAAAACTGGTGTTGGTTACGGCCATTACCCCGACCCCGGCAGGGGAAGGAAAATCCACCACGACGGTAGGCCTTGCCCAGGGCCTGCAGAAAATCGGGAAAAAAGTAATCGTGGCCCTGCGCGAGCCTTCCCTGGGGCCCTGCTTCGGTATTAAAGGCGGCGCGGCCGGCGGCGGCTATTCCCAGGTGGTTCCCATGGAAGACATCAACCTGCATTTTACCGGCGATTTCCATGCCATCACTTCTGCCCATATGCTGCTGTCCGCCCTGCTGGATAACTCCATCCAGCAGGGGAACCCGCTGAACATCGACCCGCGGCGCATCATCTGGAAACGGGTTGTGGATATGAACGACCGGGCCCTGCGGAACATCGTCATCGGCCTGGGCGGCAAAGCCCACGGCGTGCCCCGGGAAGACGGTTTCGATATTACCGTGGCCAGTGAGGTTATGGCGATCCTCTGCCTGGCTTCCAATCTCCACGACTTAAAAGAAAGACTGAAACGGATTGTAGTCGCTTACAACTATGACGGCAAACCGGTAACAGCAGAAGACCTGCACGCGGCCGGCGCCATGGCGGCCCTGCTGAAGGACGCGGTAAAACCGAACCTGGTACAGACGCTGGAACATGTGCCGGCCATCATCCACGGCGGCCCCTTTGCCAACATCGCCCATGGCTGCAACAGCGTCATGGCCACCCGTACGGCCTTGCGTCTGGCGGACTTCACCATTACGGAAGCCGGATTCGGTGCTGACCTGGGCGCAGAGAAATTCTTCGATATCAAATGCCGTCAGGCCGGGCTGGCCCCGGACGCCTGCGTGCTGGTAGCCACGGTCCGCGCCCTGAAGATGCACGGCGGCGTAGCCAAAGCAGATTTGAAAGAACCCAACGTGGAAGCGGTGAAGAAAGGCCTCCCGAACCTGGGCAAACATATTGAGAACATCTTTAAGTTCGGTGTGCCTGTGGTGGTTGCCATCAACATCTTCGCCCAGGATACCAAAGAAGAGCTGCAGGCTGTGTACGATTTCTGCGCCGGCATGGGCGTCAACGTAGCCCTCAGCGACGTATTCGCCAGAGGCGGCGAAGGCGGCGTGGAACTGGCCAAAGAAGTGGTTGCCCTGGCGGAGAGCGGTATGGCCCGCTTCAAACCCATCTACCCGCTGGATATGCCGCTTCGTAAAAAAGTGGAAACCATCGTGAAAGAAATTTACGGTGGCGACCGGGTGGAATTCCAGACCAAAGCGGCCCAGGCCCTGGACCAGTACGAAAAAGAAGGGTACGGGAACCTGCCGGTCTGCATGGCCAAGACCCAGTACTCCCTGTCGGATGACCCGGCCCTGTTGGGCGCTCCCTCCGGTTTCACCGTGAACGTGAAGAACGCCAAGATCAGCGCGGGCGCCGGCTTCATCGTCATTTACACCGGCGATATCATGACCATGCCGGGCCTGCCCAAAAAACCGGCCGCGGAGAATATCGATGTAACGGATGAGGGCAAGATCAGCGGTCTGTTCTGATATCTGCGTCTTGATAAAGAAAAAGACAAACCGGCGGACTTTCCCTGTAATCAGGGGATCATTGTGACGAAATAAAACTGAGACCGGCAGATGCACCTGTCGGTCTCTTGTTATCGAAAGGGAAATACACATGGAAACACTGGTGATGAGCGGCCGCCCTGTGGCGGATGCCTGCAAGGAACAGATAAAAGAAAAGGTGGAAGCCGCCGGCAAGGCAGGTAAAAAAGTTACCCTTGCGATTGTTACCGTGGGGGAGGACCCCGCTTCTTTTGTTTACCGGAAACGGCTGGTAAAGATGACCGAAAGCCTGGGCATCGGCAGCCGCTGCGTGGAACTGCCGGGAACCGCAACCACAGCGGAAGTGACTGCGGCCGTCAGAAGTTTGAATGAAGACCCGGAAATCGCCGGCATCCTGCCCATGATGCCCATGCCGAAGCAGGTGGACGGGGAGGCGGTTGGCGCCGCCCTTGCCCCGGGGAAAGACATGGACTGCCTGAACCCGGCTAACGGAGGGGCCCTGCTGATGGGCGAAGGCCGCTGGGCCGCCTGCACGCCCCGGGCCTGCATGGCGATCCTGAAGTTTTATAAGATCCCGCTGGACGGAAAACACGCGGTGGTGCTGGGCCGCAGCAACGTAGTAGGCAAACCGGTGGCGCTGCTGCTGTTACAGGAAAACTGCACCGTCACGGTCTGCCATTCCCATACAAAAAACCTGCCGGAACTGGTGCGGCAGGCGGATATCGTGGTGGCGGCCATCGGCAAAGCCGGTTTTGTCACCCCGGATATGGTGAAACCCGGCGCGGTGATCGTAGACGTGGGCATCAATGTGACAGAAAACGGAATCGTGGGTGACGTGGCGCCGGAAGCGGCGGAGAAGGCCTCGGCCTTTACCCCGGTGCCCGGCGGTGTCGGCGTGGTCAGCAACGTGATGATGATGGACGCGGTGGTCCGGAATCTGTAAGGTGAAATGCGATGCGTAAGCTTTACGGGATTGCGGCCCTGGCCTTTACCGGTTTTATTTTTTACAATTCCAGCCTTCCCGCGCCTGTCAGTGATGAAACCAGTTACTATTTCGTGAACCTGGTTGCCGGGATCAATGCCTTTCTGGACAAACCGGTGCCGCCGGAGGAGATGAATCACTATATCCGCAAGACGGCGCATTTTACGGAGTACTTTGTGCAGGCGCTGTTATTGTGCAACGCGTTTCAGGCTGACCGGGCAGACCGCAGGAACTCCCACGGCTACATCCTGCTCCTGTCGCTGATGACAGCGGTGCTTGACGAATACATCCAGCTGTTTTCACCGGGGCGGAGCGGTCAGGTGACGGATATCATGCTGGACTTTTCAGGCGCCTTCACCGGCTGGCTGGCCTTTCAGCTGTGGAAACGGATAAAACGGTAAGGCTGCGGAAGTGAAACAGTTGGAAAGTAAAATTGCATAGAATAAAAAAGCAGCGCCGGGAAATACATCGCAAAACTGTTCCCGTTTGCTATTTCATGGATTCATTCGCCTGTGGCTTCGAAACTCGGGCTTCGCCCTCAGACAGTCTCGCCACAGCCGGCTCATTTCATCTCATGAAATTTCGCAAACGCTCACAATGTTTTGCTTCTGTATTCCCCGGCACTGCTTTTTAACTTACAAGTACATTTTAAATTCCGATTATCACGCCGCCGCCGTGTCCGTGATGGTGCCGGCCGTGGCCCCAGCCGAAACCGATGCCGATGCCGATAGGCCAGCCCCCGCCTGATTTACGGTTTTCTTCCAGGGCCTGGTCTTTTTCGTCCATTACGGTAAAGCGGAGGGTCTTGCTGGTCGTAAAACCGCCGATTTCCACTTCGGCCAGGATATCGGCCCTGCCCCTGGTTACGCCATAAACCCACTGCTGCCCCTTGTCGTCGGTATCGATACGGAGAACATTCTCATTGAGGCTGGTGAGCGTCAGGTTATAGGGGATCCCGCCGGGAACCCGGATCAGCACCTTGCCTACACCGTCCAGGGGTATCTTTCTGTAAGCCGGATAAATCTCCACTTTTTCCAGCAGTTTTTCCGTCGTGCCGTCCAGCAGCTCCGCACGATTTTCCCCGGGGATGCGGCGGAAGATGCAGCTGTCATCTCTGGCCAGCAGGAAATCGCCGGCGGTTTCCGAAGTGCCGGGGCGGAACGCTTTCACATGATAAAAATAATCCCCCGTCAGGGTTTTGTCCATACGGTAATCGTAATCGATCTGCGGGTCCAGTCCCGTTTCTTCCGGGTTTATGTACAGCAGTCTTGCTACCGCTTTTTCCAGTTTTTTGCCGCTGGTAATATAATAATCGGACAGGGCCTTATCCTGCGCCGCCTTACGCACGGCTGCGGCTTTTGCCGAAGGCACGACGGCGCCGTCTTTATACGTTGTCGTGGCGGAATCCGCTTTCCGGATCTCCGCCGCGCCGGCACATGCCGGAACAGCCAGTACTGCGGCAAGGACAGACAGTGTTACAAGGCGCGCGGCCATCTGTTTCCATTTTTTCATGGCAGGGAACCTCCCCTTCTGTATTTTTGTGGATTTCTAAGGAGACGAATGGATCAGTGTCCCCTTAACACCTGGATTTACTAACGCCTGAGCTTATTATTTATTATAATTGTAAAATAAAATTTTGACAAATACATGGCAAAACCAAAGCTTCATATAAAATGTTAAAGTAAAACGCGAAATAAAATGTGAAAGTCCCCTGTTGTGTAACAGGGGACTTTGCATCTGGGGAGAAAAGTGAATTGTTCTAAATTATTGTCCTTTGGAATCAGGCTGTTTCCGGGAATCTGATGAATCAGACGCTGCCGGTAACCAGTTTACGCCAGGATCATTTGGGACCCTGACCGTCATGGGGTCCGCGGTGTCCTCCCGGGGCGGGCGATCCCTGGCCGGGGCCGGGACCGAAACGGTGGTGCGCTTTTTTCCACTGTTCTTTTTCTTCCGGGGTCATCTGTTTCCATTTTTTCCAGAACGCCTCCATCCGTTCCTGCTGGCGTTTATCCCGCTCCAGGAAACGTTCTTTTTCTTCTTTGGTCATATTCCTGGTGCGTTCTTTCACCATTTTGTCATGTTTCTGTTTGAAGTACTCGTGGCGCTCATCTTCCGTCATTTTCGCAATTTTTTCCCGCTCGGCCTTTTTCGCCGCCTGGCGTTTCTCAAAGACTTTCTTTTCGTCTTCGGTCATGTTTTTCATGCGTTCCTCATTGACGCGGTGGATGAACTTTTCGGTCGCTTCGCGCCGTTCCCGGTCAGACATGTTCTGCCAGTTGGCAAAGAACTGCTCCCGTTCTTTCGCTAACTGCTGGCGCTGCTCCGGGGTCAGTTTGCCGGGCCGGTGTTTCCTTTCGCCATGGAATTTACCGTGGTGGCATCCTTTGGGGCCTTTGCCGTCGTGGGGACCGCGGAACTCACCGTCATGATGCGGACCGTGGCCGGGGTGTCTGTGCATGCCGTGATGCGGGCCGTGTCTGTGACGTCCGTCCTTGTGGAAACCAAAGGGCGGCTGGCCTTTTTCCATATCCGGCGCCTGCTGTTCGATCTTGTTGTTGTAATCCAGTCCCTGCTGCTGGGTGGCGGCGTCTTCCGCTTCCGTCGCGGCAAAAGCGGAACCTGCCAGTAAAGTAGCCATTACGCCTGCAGCGATCAGAGTCTTTTTCCAGTTCTTCATCATGTTCATCTCTCCTTCTCTTTTATATTATGTGTCTTCAGAGCCTTCCGAGTCAAATTTTCCTGAATTGAACGGTTTTTCCGGAGGTTAGAGCCTGTTGCGTATCCGGGCCGGACATCCGCCGTTCAATTAACCGGTATTTTTCCGGTTCGCCTTTATATTATAGCCCAGATATGGCAAAATCATGTTTTTTCCGGAACAAAACTATGTTTTTCTTTTTACAGGTTTTGTTGTATAATTAACATGTATAAGTGTTTTTGTAACTTTGCGACGGGGGGATTGCATATGAATAAGGTATTGATCGCTGACGATAACGCGCAGATAACGAAGGTATTAAAAGACTATGCCGGCAAAGAAGGCTGGGGCAGTTATATTGCCTATGACGGAGACGAGGCCCTGCGCCTGTTCCGGGAATTTTCCAGGGAGATTTCCATTGTTTTCCTGGATGTCATGATGCCGAAAAAGGACGGTTTTTCCGTATGCAAAGCCATCCGGGCCATGTCCCAGGTGCCGGTGATCATGATCACGGCCCGGAGCGAGGACGCGGATAAAATCATGGGGCTGGATATCGGCGCGGACGATTATATTGTGAAACCTTTCAGCGCGGCCGAAGTCATGGCCCGGGCCCGGGCTATCCTGCGGCGCATCCCCCAGCAGGAGGAGAGCAGGTCCCGCAGGCTGACCATTGCCAACCTTACCATTGATATCGATAATTACATGGTGACCATTGATGATAACGAAGTGGCCCTGACCAAACGGGAAAAAGAACTGCTCTGGCTGCTGGCCTCCAATTCGAAGAAGGTCTTTTCCCGTGACAACCTGCTGGACAGCCTCTGGGGTTACGATTATTTCGGGGACAGCCGCACCGTGGATTCCCATATCAAACGGCTGCGGGCCAAGCTGGATGCGTATGAGCATCCCGGCTGGGCCGTGAAAACGATCTGGGGCGTAGGGTACCGTTTTGAAACAGCGGACAAGGAAACGGAAGGGCGCAAACCCTGACAGGAATTGCGCGCCGGTAACAAATATCCTGTGGTTTGAGCCGGTTTTACTGACGGCAGAATGGAGAAGGATATGTTTAAGAGTAAAATAGCTGCGAAGTTGGCGGCCTATTTTGCGCTGGCCATTTTAGTATTTGCTTTCGTCATGGCTTTTTCTTTCGGGCATTTTTTCCGGGAGAACTTCATTGAGCGGCAGCAGCGCGGTCTGGCCTACCGGGCGGCCAGCGTGGCGGCCATTATGGGAGACAACCTGGAGCGTTCCCGTATGCGGGAAGCGCGGGAAGCCAGAGAGAAGAAAGCGGGAGAAACTGCCGCCGGTACAGAAAACAAATCCGGCAGCGAAACAGAGGGCCCGGCTGTTTCCGGACAGAACGCGAAAGCCGGTCCGGCTGCCGGAAGCAAGGCAGTCAACCCGGGTACCCTGCTGCGTTCCCGCCGGCTGATCGCCTATGTGAATATTATCACGGCGGACGATGTCTGGGTCGCCAATAAGAATGGCGATATCGCCATGCGGACCCACATCAAGGAAGGCGACGATATGAAAGAAGTGCCGCACAATGTCCGGGGCCACGTGGAACATCATAACGGTCCCCAGGGCCGGGATATCCCCCCGGTTTTTGAAGGCACCACCACGGTCAATTCACTCCCCCAGACGTACCGGGATATGTTCCGTAAGGGATTTAAAGGCGAATCCGCCGTACGGGAAGAGTTTGACAAACGGATCAATGAGATGATGGTCCTGGCCACGGCTCCCATCTATGACAAAAACGGGGGCGTGGAAGGGGTCCTGATGCTGCGGGTGCCGGTATTCGGACTGCGGCACGCGTTCCGTGAGGCGCTGGAGGTATTCGGCGGCTGTCTGGTGCTGGCCCTGTTGCTGGCGCTGGCGGCTGCCTGGTTCCTGTCCCTTAAGTTTACCAGACCGCTGAACACGATGAAAGACACCGCGGAAAAACTGGCGGCCGGGGATTACACGGCCCGGTGTTATATACAGCAGAATGACGAGATCGGCGAACTGGCCGCCACCCTGGACAGCATGGCGGGGCGGCTGGAGGAAGCGGACCGGGAGACAAGACAGACGGAAAAGATCCGGAAAGAATTCATCGCCAACATTTCCCACGAGCTGCGTACCCCGGTAACGGTGGTGCGGGGCAGCCTGGAAGCGCTGCGCGACAAAGTGGTGACAGAGCCTGCCGATGTGGAACGGTATTATGACACCATGTACGACGAGACCCTGTTCCTGCAGCGGCTGATTAACGACCTGCTGGACCTGTCCCGTCTGCAGAATGTGGATTTCCCCATTGACAAAGAACCGCTGAACTTCTGCGAAGTGGTGCAGGGCGCGGTCCGCAGCGCGCGGCATCTGGCCCGGGAGAAGAATATTACAATTAATTGTGATATGGATACACCAATATATAAAATGACCGGTGATTTCGGCCGGTTGAACCAGATGCTGATGATCTTCCTGGACAACGCCGTGAAGTTCAGTCCGGAAAACAGCAGCGTGGAAGTAAAACTGGCCAACCGCCGCCTGACTATCGCCGACCACGGCCCCGGCATCAAATCGGAAGACCTGCTGCACGTATTTGACAGGTTCTACAAGACCCGGGGCGAAAACAATAAAACCGGAAGCGGGCTGGGCCTGGCCATTGCCCGGGAAATCGCGGAACGGCATGTAATCGCCCTGAGCATGCAAAGCGAGTACGGCAAGGGAGCCACGGCCGTGATGGAACTTCCGAAACCGGAAGAACTCACTGCGGAAGAAAAAGCGGAAATGGCGTAAGAGGTCTGTATTATGGAATACGGATGTAAAAACAAAGTCGTTGTAATCACCGGCGGCACCAGCGGCATCGGCCTGGCCGCCGCCCGGGCTTTCTGGCTGGACGGGGCGATAGTCAGCATCGTCGGCAGGGACAGCACAAAGGGCATGAAGGCGCTGGCGCGGATTGCCGGCAGTAAGGATCCGGAAGCCGCGGTGTTCCCCGGCCTGCCGGAAGGGGCGGATACGTTCAGCGCGGCAGAGGGCCTGGCCGGGGAAGGATCCGGGGCGCGGGACAGTTCGGTGCCGGGCACGGAAGAGGAACTGGCAAGGCTGCGCTATATCCGGGCCGATGTAACGAAACCGGCGGACTGCCGCATGGCCGCGGCCATAGCGGCTTACTACGGGAAAGACCGCATCGATATCCTGGTGAACAGCGCCGGGATGTATCAGGAAAAACGGATAGAGAATGTTTCGGTGGCAGACTATAACCGGATCATGGACGTGAACGTAAAAGGAACCCTGCTCATGATCCAGGCCTGCCAGCCGTACATGCTGCCCCGGGGGGAAACGGAAACCGGGGCGGCTGGTGAAACCGGAAATGCAGCGCAGGAAACCGGAAGCCCGGCAGAGGAAACGGCTGTCGCAGACAGCGCCGGCTCCGGAAGGGCGCAGGACCGTTGTATCATCAATATTGCCAGCGACGCGGGGATCGGCGGAAATTACGGCTGCCCGGTGTACTGCGCGTCCAAAGGAGCGGTGGTGTCCCTGACCAAAGCGCTGGCGCTGGACCTTGCGCCGGACATACGGGTCAACTGCATCTGCCCGGGGGACGTGGACACACCCCTGCTGACGGCCCAGCTGGCGGCCGCGGAAGGCGGTTATACGAAAGAAGAAATGGGGGAGGGCTATCCCCTGGGGCGCATCGCGGCAGCGGAGGAAGTGGCCCATGTAATCTGCAGCGTGGCGTCCCCGGCCAATTCCTTTATGACGGGAGCAGCAGTTCCCGTAGACGGCGGACTGACCGCGCTGGGATAAAGGAAAGAGAGTTGCGGCAGCCTGGAAAAAGCCGGACGGTTTGCGGATCTTTGCAGAACACAGAACCCTTTGCGGAATACAGAACCGTTTGTGTACGTTTAAGTGTGATTTCGGAGAGAAGACTATGGATAAAAACCAGCCCATCGGCGTGATCGATTCCGGGGTAGGCGGACTCAGCGTATTGCGCGCGCTGCAGAAGACTATGCCCCATGAAAAATTTTTGTATCTGGGAGATACGGCCCGGGCCCCTTACGGAACCCGCAGCCGGGAGACCATCACCGCCTTTGTGGCGCAGATGACGGACTGGCTGGAGCAGAACGGGATAAAGCAGCTGGTTACCGCCTGCAATACCATTACCGTGCTGGGGACCGACGTGATCCGGGGCGCCCATACGTTTCCCGTGATCGGCATGTCCAAAGCGGCAAAGGAAGTCCTGGAAGCAACCGGGAACAAACACATCGGCCTGATGGCTACGGACTTTACGGTGGGAACCGGGGCGCACCGCCGGGAGATCCAGGCGGCGGATCCTTCCGCGCAGCTTTTCGGGGTGGGGTGCACGAAATTTGTGCCCCTGATCGAGGGCAACCGGTTCGGCAGCCCGGAACTGAAGGAAGCCATCAATGAATACGCTGACGCCCTGAAAGCAAAAGAAGTGGATACGGTCATTCTGGGCTGTACCCATTATCCCTTTGTCAGGGAGTATCTGCAGGAAGCCTTCGGTCCGGGCGTGACCATTATCGACCCGGCAGAGGCCACCGCCCTGCAGGCCAAAGCGGATCTGGAGGCCCGGGGACTGCTCCGGAGGTCAGGAAAGGGCAGCTGCACGATCTGTTTTACCGGCGATGTGGGGCTGGGGAAACTGCTGGCGGAGCGGATGCTGGACCCGGCAGCCTGCGAATTTAAGCAGGTAAAACTGTAATCTGAGGAATAATTTTCATAGATTTGGCACAATTTTATCCGCTTCGCACATTTTCTGTGTTCGAAGACAGAAAAAGGTGCTATAATAATAAGAGTGGTTTATTAGGACCAGTTGTAAAGTTTTGTCCGTATTTTTATTTTGTCAGTATTTTAATTAACATAAACTACAAATCACAAAGGTGGTGAGATGTGCATGTCAATGTTAGATGATATCAAGGCGGCGGAAGCAGCTGCCGCGCAGGCAAAGAAAGAAGCCGCCCTGACGAGTCGCAATCTCCTGCGGGACGCGGAGGAGGCAGCAAACCAACAGGCCGCTGCCATGATCACCGAGGCCCGCGCCGCTGCCAAACAGACCGTTGCCAAGGCTGAAGCGCACGCCAGGGTCAAGGCAAAAGACCTGGTGGCAGAACGGGCAAGGGCAGACAGCGCCGTGGCGGCCGCCGCGGAGGCGAAACTCCCGGAGGCTGTTGCGTATATTGTAGAAAGGGTTGTGGTTTAGTATGCTGATAGCAATGAAAAAGGCGACGCTCTTCGCGCTGAAGGAAGACCGCGACGCCATTTTGCTTGCGCTGCAGAAAGACGGCAATATCATGCTCATTTCGGAAGGCGACAAAACCCAGACGCTCGAAGGGGCGGACAAGGTGGGCGACCAGATTGCCAAAGCAAAGGACGCCCTGAAATTTGTCGACCTGCACGGGAAAAAAGATTCCATGTTTGCTTCCCGGCTTCCGGTTTCCTACGACTCCTTCCTCCATGAATCGAAGGAAGGCTCGGAACTGGCGGACCAGATAGAGGCGCTTTCCGGCAAGATCATGTCCCTCAGGAATGAGGCATCGACCATGACGAGCCAGGTAGACGCCTTACAGCCGTGGACAGACCTGGATATTCCGCTGGAGCAGCTCGCGCCCACGGACACCAGCGTGTATTTCGCGGGGTATCTGCCGGAACTGGAAAAGGAAGCGTTCCTGGAAGATATCAAAGAACTGGCGGCGGAGCCCATTGTGCTGAAAGAAGCACCTGAGGGACGCGCCATGCTGATCTTCTGCCTGAAAGAAGACGCAGCCCGGCTCAAGCATTTCCTCAAAGCGCATGATTTTACCGACGTTGTCTTTCCCAAGCGCACGGGACTGGTTTCGGAGATCGCCGTAGATCTTACGGAAGCCGCCCGGGTGAAAAACTTACGCGCCGACGAGCTGGAAGCGGAGGCCAAAAAGATTGCCGAAAGCAAGGCCGAGCTTCAGTTATATTACGACCAGCTGACGGCGAAAGAAGAACGCCTGGCCAATGGCGGTGTGGAGACCGAAAAGACCTTCTACATGGAAGGCTGGGTCCGGAACGACCGCACAGTCCAGGTAGAGAGGGCTATCCGGAGCGTGACGGACGCGTACCAGATCGAGTTCAACGATCCGGCCGAAGGCGAAATTCCGCCTACGGAAATGGAAAACAATTCCTTCGTAAAGCCCTATGAATCGGTTATCGAACTGTATTCCCGGCCCCAGGCGGGCAGCATTGACCCGGATTTCCTGATGGCGCCGTTCCATTTTATCTTCTTCGGCATGATGCTTTCGGACGCAGGCTACGGCCTGGTGCTCACCATCGGGCTCCTGATTGCCATGAAGCTGGTCAGACCCCAGGGCTTTGCCGGCAAGCTGGGCATGGTCATCCTGTTCGGCAGCATCTCAACCATCATCTGGGGCGCCCTCTTCGGAGGCTGGTTCGGACTGGAACTGCATCCGCTGCTCTTCGTGCCCATGAAAGAGCCGTTGAAGATGCTGGCTCTCTGCTTCGGGCTGGGTGTCCTGCACCTGGTCTGCGGCATGTTGCTGAAGGCCTACATGCTCATCCGGGACGGGGATGTCTTCGGAGCCTTCTGTGACGAAATCAGCTGGCTGATCATGTTCGCGGGTTTCTTCTGCATGGCCTTTGTACCGGGACCTGTCGGCAAGTACCTGGCCCTGGCAGGCGCCGCCATCATCGTGCTGACGGGCGGGCGCGACAAGAAAGGCATCCCGGCGAAACTGATGGGAGGCCTGCTCAGCCTCTACAACATCAGCGGGTACATGAGCGACCTGCTGAGCTACTCCCGGATCTTCGCGCTGGGCCTGGCCACGGGCGTTATCGCCATGGTTATCAACACCATCGCCCAGATGCTCATGGAGGCGGGCCCGGTCGGCACCGCCGTAGCCGTGCTGGTGCTCCTGGGAGGCCATCTGTTCAATATCGTCATCAACGTACTGGGCGCCTTCGTACACAGCAGCCGTCTGCAGTACATCGAGTTCTTCGGCAAGTTCTATGAAGCCGGCGGCAAGGCATTTGTTCCCCTGGCTATCAGAACCAAGTACATGAACGTAACCAAATAAAAATTTTTATAAACGAAATTAAAGGAGGCAGTTAATAATGATTACTTTAGGAACAGCTCTTGCGTTTGCAGGCGCGGCAGTTGCCGCCGGTTTCGCCGGTGTTGGAAGCGCCGTAGGTGTAGGTATTGCCGGCCAGGCAGGCGCCGGTGTCGTATCCGAAGATCCGGACAAGTTCGGTAACGTCCTCGTACTGCAGGCTCTGCCGGGTACCCAGGGCATTTACGGTTTGCTGATCGCTTTCATCATCGTCCTGAACCTGGGCGTGATTGACGGCAACGTCAAGGACCTGACCACCTTCCAGGGCATGGCCCTGTTCTGCGCGGGTCTGCCGATGGCCATCGGCGGCCTGATGAGCGGTATTTACCAGGGCAAAGTTGCCGCATCCGGCATTTACCTGTGCGCAAAGCGTCCGGAAGAAACCGGTAAGGGCATCATCCTGGCCGCCATGGTAGAAACCTACGCGGTTCTTTCCCTGCTCATTTCCTTCATCATGGTTAATGGCGTAAAACTCTAAGGGAGGAAGACCGATGGCAGCAAACAAGATTATTCTCAAGATAGAGGAGGAAGGCATCCGCGAAGCAGCTGAGATCGTCGATGCCGCCAGGAAAAAGGCTGCCGCCTCTACTGAAAAAATAACAGCTGCTGCAAAGGTAAAAATAGAAGAAATCAATGCCCAGGCCGCGGCCGATGCCGATGAGGCAGCCCGCCGCCAGATCCTGATCGCCGAGCTGGAAGCCAGGAAGAACTCCCTGGACAGCAAGCGCAGGGTGCTGGAGGCAGCGTTTGCCAAGGCGGAAGAAACCATCGCCGCGATGCCGGAGGACAAGTGGGAGAAGCTCATTACCTCCATCGTCGTGAAGTCCGCTGAGACCGGTACGGAAAAACTCTGCGTGCCGGCAGCAGACCGGGCGAAGTACGAGGGAGGCTTCCTGGCCAGGCTGAATGAAGCGCTGGTCAGGGCAGGCAAGCAGGGCGGACTGACACTGTCTGACGATGCAGCGAAGTTTGCCGGCGGAATTCTCCTGCAGGGCAAGACAAGTGATTTCGACGGGTCCTTTGCAACTATACTGAGGGATGTCCGCACCCGGATTGAAAAGGAAGTGGCGGACATGCTCTTTGCCGCGGAGGTGAAATAGCATGCCGCAGGCAAGTTACGAATACGCGGTAGGCCGTATCAGCCAGCTCTCCACGAAGATGCTGGACGCGGCCAAGCTGAGGCGTATCTTCGAGGCAGGTTCCGTCCAGGAATCCCTGGCGCTGCTTCTGGAGACAGGCTATGGCGGATCCCTGACACCCGAGCAGATTGCTTCGGAAGAAATTGACTATGTCATCCGTGAGCAGCTGCAGATATCCAGGAAGGTTGTGTGGGAGGTCACTCCCGCCCCGGAACTGACCAGCCTTTTCCTGCTGGAGGTAGACGGCCACAACCTGAAGACGCTGCTGAAGGCGCGTCTCCTGGGAGTCGAGGCTCCCGATGTGCTGATCGAAGGCGGGTCTTTCCCCCTGGACCAGCTCAAGGAGTGCGTAGCCAGCGCCAACTATGACGCGCTGCCCGAAGCGTACCGCAAAACCATGAACAAAATCGAGGCCGAACTGGCCCGCGGGGTTGATTCCCTCAAGCTCAGCGCCGAGATCGACGGAGCCATGTTCCGCCATATCAAGAGTGTGCTGGACAAGAAGAACGACCACAGCTTCGTCCGGGATTATTTCTCCCTGCAGGCGGACTTCCAGAACGCCCGCAGCGTAGTGAGGGCAAGGCTCCTCAACTGGGACGTGGACAAGCTGCGCCTGATGCTCCTGGAGGGCGGGGAAATTGATTTCAACGTGTTCCTGGAAGGGATGAACATCCCGATGGAACAGCTGGGAGCGCAATTCAACAGAGGCAAAAACGGCAAACTTATTTCCCAGAGCGTGGAAGAATACGTTGCCACCGGCAATGCATCTGTTCTGAAACGTAAAATGGAAACGGCGCTGATGAATGTTCTGCGCAGTGTGAAATGGGACATGTTTTCCCTGGGTCCGATCATCGGTTACCTGATGGGCCGCGAGGCGGAAGCCAAAGCCCTCCGGGTGATCTTCGGAGCCAAGCGGGGCGGCTTTGAATACGAGCTGCCCGAACTGTACGCATAGAAAGGCGGATGTCTATGAAGGAACGTAAAATCGCGGTGATTGGCGACCCCGGTTCCGTAATGATCTTCAAGGCCATCGGTCTGGATGTGTATTACGAGGAACAGGGCCCTATGATAGAAAAAAGGATACACAAGCTGGCGGATAAAGGGTATGCGATCATCTACATCACCGAAGAAGCCGCGCAGCTGGTACCCGAGGCAATCGATTATTACACTACTGCGACATTTCCTGCCATCATCCCCATCCCGTCCGCCAAGGGCAGCCTGGGGCTTGGCATGAAAAAGCTGAAGGGCAATGTAGAAAAGGCTGTGGGCGCAGACATTCTTTTCAAGGAAGGGTAGGTAAATAGCCGATGAGTGGAACTATAGTAAAAGTATCAGGCCCGCTGATCGTTGCCAGCGGCATGGGCGATGTAGAGCTGTATGACGTGGTCCGTGTCAGCGAGAAGCATCTGATCGGTGAGGTAATCGAATTGCGGGGCGACATGGCCTCCATTCAGGTATATGAGGAAACGGCAGGTCTGGGACCCGGCGAACCGGTGGAATCCACCCGTTCCCCGCTGTCCGTGGAACTGGCGCCCGGTCTGATCGAAGGCATCTTCGACGGAATCCAGCGTCCCCTGGACGTGCTGTACAATAAAGCGGGCGACCGTATCACCCGCGGCGTCGAGGTTCCCAAGCTGAACCGCGAGAAAAAATGGAAATTTGAACCGAAGGTGAGCGTCGGCGACCATGTAACGGGCGGCGACATCATCGGCGTGGTCCAGGAGACCCCGGCCGTGCTGCACAAGATCATGGTGCCGCCCCGCAAGGAAGGCGTCGTGGAATGGGTGTACAGCGGCGAGGCTACCATCCTGGAGCCCGTTTACAAGCTGAAAGACAAAGACGGCAACGTGACGGAGTATCCGATGCTCCAGACCTGGCCTGTGCGCCGCAGCCGTCCCTATAAAGAAAAACTGCCCCCGACGGAACCCATGGTTACCGGCCAGCGCGTCGTGGACGCCCTCTTCCCCATCGCCAAAGGCGGTGTGGCGGCCGTACCGGGTCCTTTCGGCAGCGGCAAGACCGTTATCCAGCACCAGCTGGCCAAGTGGGCTGACGCCGACATCATCATCTACGTAGGCTGCGGCGAACGCGGCAACGAGATGACCGACGTACTGATGGAATTCCCGGAACTGAGCGACCCCCGTACGGGCCTGCCCCTGATGAAGCGTACCGTGCTCATCGCCAACACCTCCGACATGCCGGTTGCCGCCCGTGAAGCCTCCATCTATACCGGCATCACTATCGCGGAATACTTCCGCGACATGGGCTACAAGGTAGCCATCATGGCGGACTCCACCTCCCGCTGGGCCGAAGCCATGCGTGAGATGAGCTCCCGTCTGGAAGAAATGCCCGGTGACGAAGGCTACCCTGCGTACCTGAGCTCCCGTCTGGCGGAATTCTACGAACGCGCCGGCATCGTAAAATGTATCGGCAATGAGGACCGCACCGGAGCGGTTTCCGCCATCGGGGCCGTATCACCCCCCGGCGGCGATATTTCCGAACCGGTATCCCAGGCCACCCTGCGTATCGTCAAGGTATTCTGGTGCCTGTCCGCGGCCCTGGCCTATGCCCGTCATTTCCCGGCCATCGACTGGCTGCAGAGTTACTCCCTGTACAGCGACCGCCTGCGGAACTACTACAACAGCTCCGTATCCCCCGACTGGGCCGGCATGGTCTCCAAGATGATGACCATCCTCCAGGAAGAAGCGGAACTGAACGAAATCGTGCGTCTGGTGGGCGTGGATGCCCTGAGCTTCAAGGACCGCATCACGCTGGAATGCGCCCGCTCCATCCGCGAGGACTTCCTGCACCAGAACTCCTTCCACGAAGTGGATACCTACACTTCCCTGGAAAAACAGCATGACATGATGAAGCTCATCCTGACATGGTACGACAAGGCGGAAGCCGCCCTGGAGCAGCATGTGCATCTGGACAAGCTGATCGATATGCCGGTCCGCGAGGAAATCGGCCGTATGAAATACATTCCCGAAAAAGAGCGGGAGGAAAAATTTGGCGCAATCACCAAGAATTTGGAAGCTGCCTTTGCAGCACTGACAGAGGGAGGCGAACTCGATGCGTAAAGATTACAAGACAATTCGCGAGGTCGTCGGCCCGCTGATGCTGGTTGACCAGGTAGAAGGCGTCAAATACGACGAACTGGTGGAAATCCAGCAGGCCAACGGTGAAATCCGCAGCGGCAAGGTCCTGGTTATCGACGGCGACAAGGCGCTGGTACAGCTCTTTGAAAGCTCCCAGGGCCTGAAGATCGACGATGCCAAGGCCCGTTTCCTGGGCCACGGCGTGCGCCTGGGCGTGTCCCCGGCCATGCTGGGCCGCGTCTTCGACGGCATGGGCCGTCCCATTGACGGCGGCGCGGATATCATCCCCGACGAATACAGGGACATCAACGGCGAACCTATGAACCCGGCCGCCCGCGACTATCCCGCCGAATTCATCCAGACCGGCGTCAGCGCCATCGACGGACTGAACACCCTGGTCCGCGGCCAGAAACTGCCGGTATTCTCCGGCTCCGGTCTGCCCCATGCGCAGCTGGCGGCGCAGATCGCCCGCCAGGCCAAGGTACTGGGTACCGGCGAAGGCTTCGCCGTTGTATTCGCTGCCGTAGGCATCACCTTTGAAGAAGCCAACTTCTTCATGGAAGACTTTAACCGCACCGGCGCCCTGGCCCGTGCCGTTATGTTTATCAACCTGGCCAACGACCCGGCGGTAGAACGTATCTCCACCCCGCGTATGGCCATTACCGCTGCCGAATATCTTGCCTACGAACTGGGCATGCACGTACTGGTTATCATCACCGATATCACCAACTACGCCGACGCCCTGCGTGAGGTATCCGCAGCCCGTAAGGAAGTGCCCGGCCGCCGCGGCTATCCGGGCTACCTGTACACCGACCTTGCGACCATGTACGAACGGGCCGGCCGTATCAAGGGCAAGAAGGGTTCCATCACCCAGATCCCCATCCTGTCCATGCCGGAAGATGACAAGACCCACCCGATCCCTGACCTGACCGGTTACATCACCGAAGGCCAGATCATCCTGTCCCGCGAACTCTACCGCAAGGGCCTGACACCGCCTATCGACGTGCTGCCGTCCCTGTCCCGTCTGAAAGATAAGGGCGTAGGCAAGGGCAAGACCCGTGAGGACCATGCCGATACCATGAACCAGCTGTTCGCCGCGTACGCGCAGGGCAAGCAGGCGAAGGAACTGGCCACCATCCTGGGCGAGGCCGCTCTTTCCAAGGTAGACAAGCTGTACGCGAAATTTGCCGACGCGTTTGAAAAAGAATACGTTTCCCAGGGTTACGAAACCAACCGCAGCATCATCGAGACCCTGGACCTGGGCTGGAAACTGCTGGGCATCCTGCCCCGCAGCGAGCTGAAACGTATCCGCGACGAATATCTGGACAAATACTATGTTCCTGCTGCTACAGAGGATAACGAGGGGGAATAATCGATGGCAACCCAGGTTAACCCGACCCGAATGGAGCTTACCAGGCTGAAAAAACGCCTGGTGACCGCTGTCCGCGGCCACAAGCTGCTGAAGGATAAACGGGATGAAATGGTCCGCCAGTTCATGCTGCACATCCGCCGCAACCACGCGCTGCGCCTGGAAGTGGAGAAGGCCCTGCAGGGCGTTTCCACCCGCTTCGCCATGGCGAAAGCCCAGATGGGCGCGCTGCGGATCAGCGAGGCCCTGCTTTATCCTGCCCGCGCGGCCGTGTATGAAGTGGGCATGAAAAACGTGATGAGCGTCGATGTTCCCACCATTACCTTTACCGGCGGGGAAGAGGCCACGGAAATCCCTTACGCCTTCACCTTTACCTCCAGCTCCCTGGATAACGCGGTGGTGGAACTGTCCGCGCTGCTGCCCAAGCTGCTGGAACTGGCCGAGGTGGAAAAGACCTGCAACCTGCTGGCGGATGAAATCGAAAAGACCCGCCGCAGGGTAAACGCGCTGGAATACGTCATGATTCCTGAAATGCAGACCAATATCAAGTTCATCACCATGAAGCTGGCCGAGAACGAGCGCGCCAGCACCGTACGCCTCATGAAGGCCAAGGACATGATGGCCGCCCAGGAAGCGAAAGCGCAGGCTGAGAGAGCCGCCAAACGGGCTGTATAAAAAGGCAGAAATCCGTTACCGGTTATCCGGTAACGGATTTTTCACTTTCTTTTACGCCGGTTTTTTGATAAAATAATAAGGAAGACTGAAAAACGAGGAGGCGTTGCTATGAAAGAGTTTACATTCCACTATGGCCGTGGCACCAAAAGCTTTTCCCTGGACGAAAGCAAGATTATAAAAGAAATCCGCATGCCTGAGACCCCGGTGATGGAAGACATCCCGAAAGGCGTGCTGGATGCCATTTATAATCCTATCGGCACTGAACCCATTGACAAGATCATCAAGCCGGGCCAGACCGTGACCTTCATCTGCAACGACCCCACCCGGGTGGCCAACAGCTTCGACTTTATGCCGGTGCTGGTGAATGAAATGAACAAGCTGGGGATTCCCGACGAGAACATGCAGATCGTGTTCAGCCTGGGGACCCACCGCCTCATGAGCCACGAGGAAATGGTGGAAGGCGTGGGCGCGGAAGTGGCCGGACGCATCAAAATGTTTAACAGCGACGCCAAAATCGCGGAAGACTTTGAATATTTCGGAACCACCAGCCGTTTCACCCCGGTGCTGATCAACAAACGTATCTGCCACAGCGACCATGTGATCCTGACCGGCACCATCGTGCACCACTATTTCGCCGGCTACGGCGGAGGCCGCAAGGCCGTGCTGCCCGGCTGCGCCGC
>JAFQZL010000049.1 GCA_017405945.1 Acidaminococcaceae bacterium | reverse complement strand
TGCGGTGATTCCGGGAAACGGGGAACTGGACCTGAAAGCGCTGGCCAGGGTCAGCGGAAACAAGCGCTGCGAAATGGTGCATCTGAAAGAAGTCCTGCCGCTGACAGGCTATATCCGCGGCGGCTGTTCTCCGCTGGGAGCAAAAAAAGATTATCCGGTCTTTATGGATGAAACCTGCCGGCTGTTTGACCGCATCGCCATCAGTGCAGGGCAGCGAGGTATGCAGATACTGGCAGCTCCCGGGGACCTGGCCCGTGCAACCGGGGCGACTGTAGATTCATTAATCATGTAATTGTTCCTGCCGCAGAGACGGGAATCAAATCAAAGCGTCGTATAACAAATATAATTATAGATGACAAGGAGATAATGATGTTATTTGTAAGTACCAGGGGGCAGGTTGACAAAGTGTCTTCTGCCCATGCGATCAAAGAGGGGCTGGCCGGTGACGGCGGTTTATTTGTTCCCCAGACTTTTCCGTATCTTTCTCAGGAAACGATTCTGAGTATGAACGCACTGCCTTATGAGCAGTGCGCCGCAAAAATACTGAGCTGCTTCCTCACGGATTACAGCATGGAAGAACTGACAGAATGCACTGCGGCAGCCTATTCTTCCGAAAAGTTCGGGGAAGACCCTGCGCCGTTGCGTAAGGTAGGGGAACGTACCGATGTGCTGGAATTATGGCATGGTCCAACTATGGCATTTAAGGACATTGCCCTGCAGATCTTACCCCGCCTTATGACGAAAGCACAGGAAAAAACCGGTTCGGATATCCGGATCGTTATTCTGGTCGCCACATCCGGCGATACAGGCAAAGCAGCTCTGGAAGGTTTTGCGGACGTTCCCGGCACAGAAATCATCGTATTTTATCCGGAAGACGGAGTAAGCCAGGTGCAGAAGCTCCAGATGGTGACCCAGACAGGCATCAACACAAAGGTGTTCGGCATCCTCGGTAATTTTGATGATGCCCAGCGGGGCGTAAAAGAAATATTCGGTGATGCAGAACTGGGCAACGAACTGAAAGACTGCGGCTGGACATTCTCTTCTGCCAACTCGATTAACTGGGGAAGGCTGGTCCCCCAGATTACATACTATTTTAAGGCATATGCCGATGCCGTAGCCAATGAGCGAATCCAGCCCGGGGAAAAAATTATTTTTTCTGTTCCTACCGGAAATTTTGGTGATATACTGGCAGGATATTACGCAAAGAAAATGGGACTGCCGGTAAAGCATTTTATCTGCGCATCCAATTCCAATAATGTTTTGAGCGATTTTATCAATACCGGTGTGTATGATAAAAACCGCGCGCTGAACAAAACAGTTTCTCCTTCCATGGACATTCTGGTTTCCAGCAATCTGGAACGGTTGCTGTTTGACCTGACGGATAATGACGCAGCACAGGTTGCGGAATGGATGAAACAGCTTAATACGGAAGGAAAATATCAGGTTTCCAAAGATGTGGCAGACCGTGTCCGCGAAATGTTCTTTGGGACGTGGATTGATGAACGGGAAACAGTAGACACCATCGGACGGGTCCATAATGATTTTGAATATCTGATAGACCCGCACACGGCGGTAGCCTGGAGAGCTGCCGAAAAATACCGCTTGCTGAGCAGTGATGACAGTTACATTGTCGTCTTATCTACCGCAAGTCCTTATAAATTCTGCGCAACCGTTCTGGAAGGAATCGGTAAAGCGGCCGGATTAGATGAGACGGATCCTTTTGCAGCGGCACACAAGCTCGCAGAAGAAACGGAAACTGCAATACCGCCGCAGGTTACGGCTCTGGAAACCATGCCTGTCCTTCATAAAGATGTCATAGCCGCGGGAGAGATGGCGAAGCAAATCAAAGAAACGTTGGGAATCAAAGAATAAAAATATCTGAAATTAGTAAAAAAAGACTTGCCCGATGACAATGACTGTGCTATAATATTTTAAGTGTTTCAATACACACGCAGTCGGATGGGTACTGTCCGCGCAAGCGGTGAGCCCGAATACAAAGAAGGCTGCGGAGGAAAAAACAGGAGGAAAAAAACATGAGCACTATTATTTCCATGAAACAGTTGCTGGAAGCCGGCGTACATTTCGGTCATCAGACCCGTCGCTGGAATCCCAAAATGGCGAAGTACATCTTCACCGAACGTAACGGTATCTACATCATCGACCTGCAGAAGACCGTTAAAAAAGTTGACGAAGCTTACAACTTTATTCGAGAGACCGCACAGAACGGCGGCAACATTCTGTTCGTCGGCACCAAAAAGCAGGCGCAGGAAGCCATGCGTGAAGAAGCGATCCGTTGCAACCAGTACTATGTAAATGAACGCTGGCTGGGCGGCATGATGACCAACTTCAAAACCATTCAGAAGCGCGTAGCCCGTCTGCGCCAGCTGGAAAAGATGGAAGAAGACGGAACGTTCGACGTACTGCCGAAAAAAGAAGTGCTGGGTCTGCGTCATGAAATGGAAAAACTGAACCGGAACCTGGGCGGCATCAAGGAAATGAAAAAGCTGCCGGCGGCTCTGTTTGTAGTAGATCCCCGTAAAGAACACATCGCTGTTCTGGAAGCCCGCAAGCTGAACATTCCCATTGTGGCTACTGTAGATACAAACTGCGATCCGGACGAAGTGGATTATGTAATCCCTGCTAACGACGATGCCATCCGTGCCGTACGCTTACTGGCCAGCAAGATGGCTGACGCGGTACTGGAAGGACGCCAGGGCCAGCAGACCGCTGAAGCGGAAACTGCCGACGTTCCGGCAGAAGAAACTGCTGCAGAGGCTGAATAATTTTACATCTGGTTTTCGGTTCCGAAACCTTTATGTGATGCTCTCGAAAGGGAACCCGTCGTGGTTCCCTTTATTTTACTGTTAAATACACATTAAACTTTTTGAAATACAGGAGGATTAGAATATGGCACAGATTACGGCTGCAATTGTTAAAGAACTGCGCGAACGTACCGGCGCAGGCATGATGGACTGCAAGAAAGCCCTGGTAGCTACCGAAGGCGATATGGAGAAAGCTATTGATTTCCTTCGTGAAAAAGGCCTGTCCCAGGCTGCGAAAAAAGCCGGCCGCGTAGCAGCAGAAGGGGCTGTAGTAGCACATGTTACCGAAGACGGAAAAACAGGCGCAATCGTGGAAGTTAACTGCGAAACCGACTTTGTTGGCAAAAATGAAAACTTCCAGGCTCTGGCAAAATCTATTGCTGAGCTTATCGTAAAAACCAATCCGGCTGATGTGGAGGCCCTGCTTGCTTCCGAACTGGATGGCAAGGCGGTAAAAGATGTTGTTACCGAAGCTATTGCCAAAATCGGTGAAAACATTTCCGTTCGCCGTTTTGTCCGTTACGAAAGCGCAGAAGGCCAGGTTTACAGCTATATTCACGGTGGCGGAAAGATTGGTGTTCTGGTTGACATGAAAGGCGGGGACGCTGAACTGGGCAAAGACGTTGCCATGCAGGTTGCCGCAGCTAATCCGCAATTCTTAAACCGCAATGAAGTTCCTGCTTCCGAACTGGAACACGAAAAAGAAATTCTGACCGAACAGGCCCGCAATGAAGGCAAACCTGAAAATATCATCGCCAAGATGGTAATCGGCCGTATCAACAAATACTATAAGGAAGTCTGCCTGGTTGACCAGGAATTTATCCGTGACGGCGATCTGACCATCAGCAAACTTTTGAAATCAAAGAACGCCGATGTTGCCCGTTTCGCCCGCTTCCAGTTGGGTGAAGGCATTGAAAAGAAGAAAGAAAACTTCGCCGAAGAAGTTGCTGCATTTGTAAATAAATAATCAGGTTTAATAAAAAGACTGCAAATTCGTTGCAGTCTTTTTTTATAGGCTCCATTACTGGCCAAACAATAATGTTGGCGATTTTTCACAAATTCAGTGGCATTTATGGTATTCTGCTATTTTTCAAAAGCGCAGGATGTGGTATAATGGTATGAATAATGCCAGCAAGTACCATCTTTCTGGAATTTAGTTCGTGAATGACTATAAATATATTAGGAGGGTGTCGGCGTGGCGAATGAACCTAAATACAAACGTGTTGTGTTAAAACTGAGCGGCGAAGCGCTTGCAGGAGAAAAAGGGTATGGTATTGACCCGAATGTAGTTAATTCCATCGCCGGACAAATCAAGGAAGTGCTTGATTGCGGTCTGGAAATTGCTGTAGTTAATGGGGGAGGCAATATCTGGCGCGGTCTGTCCGGAGCCAACAAGGGTATGGACAGGGCAACGGCCGACTATATGGGAATGCTGGCCACGGTCATCAATTCCCTGGCATTGCAGGACGCACTGGAGCAGATTGGTGTTCCCACCCGTGTCCAGACCGCGATTGAAATGCGGCAGATTGCGGAACCTTATATCCGCCGCAGAGCGGTACGTCATCTGGAGAAAGAAAGGGTTGTCATTTTTGCCGCAGGAACAGGCAATCCGTATTTCTCAACAGATACAACAGCAGCATTGCGGGCAGCGGAAATCGAAGCAGATGCAATTCTGATGGGGAAAAACGGGGTAGACGGGGTGTATGACGCTGACCCGGCAACCCACCCGGAAGCAAAGAAATTTGATTACCTGGATTATATTGATGTGATCAACAGACATCTGAGCGTAATGGACACCACAGCTATCAGCTTATGCATGGATAATAAGATTCCCATTATTGTTTTTAATATAGAAACAAAAGGAAATATCTTAAAAGCGGCAATGGGAACAGTAACCGGTACAACGGTAGGAGGTAAATAATCATGGCTACGATTGAGGAACTCTTGACAACAAACGAAGAAAAAATGAAAAAAACAATTTCCTATCTTCGTGAGGATCTGGCAGGCTTGCGTGCAGGCCGGGCAACTCCGGCGCTGCTGAATAAGATTACAGTGGATTATTACGGAACTCCCACGCCGATCAACCAGGTTGCCAACATTGGTGTTCCGGAGCCCCGCATGATTGTAATCACCCCCTGGGAGAAAACTATGATCAAAGCGATTTCCAAGGCAATCATGACGTCGGATCTGGGTCTGAATCCCAACACAGACGGCTCCGTAATTCGTTTAAATCTACCCCAGCTGACGGAAGAACGCAGAAAAGAACTTGTTAAAACCGCCAATAAGCGTACGGAAGAAGCCCGCGTAAGCATCCGCAACATGCGCCGTGATATTATCGACGGCATCAAGAAAGCTGAAAAAGCAAAAGAAATTACTGAAGATGATTCCAAGGACGGTCAGGATAAGGCACAGAAACTGACTGACAAGATGATGAAAGAAATCGATAAAGTAATCGAAGCGAAAGAAAAAGAAATCATGGAAGTGTAACCAGATGCCGGATGTTCTTGCCCTGCCGCTTTCTGAAGCGGTAAAAATACTGCAGGCTGCCGGCTGGGATTTTCAGGTGTTACGTATTTCTTCCGCATACCGGCATGACAATAAAGAAAATTGCCGTATGGAAGAGTATGTTGTCAGACAGCAGGAGCTGGCTGACCATAGAATGCTTTTGAGTACTATTATGAAGAGGAGAAAGGAGGTGCTCGAGCATGGCTTATAAAATTGATACCGACGCTTGCGTAGGCTGCGGCACTTGTGCCAGCACTTGCCCCGTTGGCGCACCGAAAGAAGATGGTGAAGGCAAATACCAGATCACTGCCGATGAATGCGTAGAATGCGGCGCTTGCGCGGCTAACTGCCCGGTTGGCGCTATTTCCCAGGAATAATTTTTAGTGACAAAACTCCCCTCCTGTTTCTGCAGGAGGGGAGGCACATTTTTCTTTATGAACAAGGATGTTAATCTATGTTTAACACTTTATTTTTAAAGCCGGTCCGTTCCATGCCCGCCAAAGTCGCGATGAATGTCGAAGGTCTGGATATGGATAATATTCCGCAACATGTGGCAATAATAATGGACGGTAACGGACGCTGGGCTAAAGCCCGCGGCAAAATCCGTACACAGGGCCATAAGGTGGGCGCTGAAACGCTGAAAACAATTGTACGGGCGGCCGATACGCTGGGAATCAAAGCCATTACAGCGTATGCTTTTTCTACAGAAAACTGGAAACGCCCCGTGACAGAAGTGCATTTTATCATGGAGTTGTTAAGCCGGTATCTTTCCTCTGAAATCGAAGAGTTTAAAGATAACAATGTGCAGGTCCGCTTCATGGGTTCCAGGGACGGGTTGCCTGATATTGTAATAGAAAAGATGGATCACGCCATTGAAGAAACTAAGGATGATACCGGAATTATTTTAAATCTGGCAATTAATTACGGCGGGCAGGCAGAGATCCTTCATGCGGTCAAATCCATTGCGCAGCAGGTTGCGGATGGTACGCTGAAGGTTGAAGACATTGATGCTCCCGTATTTGAAAATAATTTATATTCCAAAGGGCTTCCGTCCCCTGATTTACTGATCAGGACAGGCGGGGACCTGAGGGTCAGCAACTTTTTATTATGGCAGATTGCCTATTCTGAAATCTGGACAACGCAGGTATTCTGGCCTGACTTTACTCCCGATATGCTGGTTGAAGCCATTAAGATGTACCAGAAACGGGAACGCCGGTTTGGCGGGCTTGTCCAGAAATAACGCAAAGGTTGGATTATTTTGTTTAAACGTATTTTAACGGCAATTGTAGGAATTCCAATTGCAGTTTTTCTGGTGACAAAGGGCGGTCTTTTATTTGCTGCCGCTGTTTTTATTCTGGCGTTGGCGGCCTGGCGGGAATACGCCCGGATGGCCGCTGCCAAAGATGTTCACACCTATATTTTGACATCGTTTCTTCCTTCCATGCTGCTGATTTGCGCAGCAGGATTCGGTAAAGCCGGATATTTCATGCCGATATTGACATTTGCAGTGCTGGGCATTTTATTCGAGGGACTTTACCGGCACTGCAAATGCGGTGAACAAAACTGGCCGCTACAAGTTTCCAATTCACTGCTGGCGTTGTTATATGTGGGACTATTATTTGCGCATATTCCCCTGATCCGTGAATATTCCCCGGAGACTGTGCATTATATGGGAATGGATTTTTCACGGGGTGAGCTTGCGCTGTGGATGGTGTTGCTGGGTACCTGGGCCAGTGATACATTTGCCTATTTCTTCGGTATTGCTTTCGGGAAACACAAGTTCTGTTCCGTAAGTCCGAAAAAATCAATGGAAGGCGCTGTTGCCGGATTTATCTTTGCTTTCACGGTGACAGGCGGAATTGCGTATCACGGACTGCATACCGGCCTGTTTACTGCGGTGTTAGCAGGACTGACTGTAGCTTTTTTCGCTCCAGTGGGAGATTTGATTGAATCCGTATTGAAACGATCTTTTGACATTAAAGATTCCGGCAATTTCTTTCCCGGTCACGGCGGCGTGTTAGACCGTTTTGACAGTCTGTTGTTTGCTGTACCTGCAGTCTATTATGTAATGAAGCTAATGGGTATTTAGCATATTGGGGTTTATAAATGATAAATATTTCTGTATTGGGCAGTACCGGTTCTATTGGCAGGCAAACGCTGGAAGTCGTGGCGGCCAATCCGGAAAAACTGAAGGTCCGTGTGCTGGCGGCACACTCGAGTGTAAGCCTTATGCTGCGGCAGATTGAGGATTTTCATCCGGATTTTGCGGTCTTAACAGACAACGACGCTGCTTTGGAACTGCAACAGCAATATCACGGGAAAACAGAGATTTTAAGCGGACAGGAAGGTTTGCTTGCCGCTGCCACTTATGAAAACGCAGAAACGGTACTGGGCGCTATGGTCGGTTATGCCGGGTTGCGTCCTACACTGGCCGCCATTAAAGCGGGCAAGGATATTGCCCTTGCCAATAAAGAAACACTGGTGGCTGCAGGACACATTGTCATGCAGGCCGTAAAAGATAACAATGTAAGCCTGTTGCCCGTAGACAGCGAGCACAGCGCTATTTTCCAGTCTCTGCGCGGAGGCTATCATCCCTGTCTTTCTTTTGCAGAAAAGGAAAGGAATACCAGCGAAGTCAGGCGGCTGATATTGACGGCATCCGGGGGACCTTTCCGGGGAAAGACCAAAGAAGAATTGAAGTGTGTTACTCTTGCGCAATGCTTAAAGCATCCAAACTGGAGCATGGGAAAAAAGGTTACCATCGACAGTTCTACGCTGGCCAATAAGGGTCTGGAAGTAATGGAAGCCCACTGGCTGTTCAACATGCCCTATGATAAAATCGATGTGGTCATCCATCCCCAGAGCATCGTCCATTCGCTGGTTGAATTTAAAGACGGCGCAGTGATTGCGCAGTTAGGCATACCGGACATGAAATTACCGATCCAGTACGCGCTTTCGTATCCGCAACGGTTTGACTGTAACTTTGGCCGGCTGGATCTGATGCAATGTGGGAATCTGACCTTTGAAGCGCCTGACCGGGAAGCTTTTCCTTCTTTGCAGACCGCCATTGACTGCGGTAAGGCGGGAGGAAGCCTGCCCTGCGCTTTTAATGCCGCGAACGAAGAATGTGTAACTGCATTTTTAGACGGAAAGATTGCTTATCTGGATATTCCGGAGATTGTAAAACGTGTTGTGGATTCCCATGTCATGATCACGCATCCTTCTCTGGAAGAAATCGAAAAAACGGACCGGACTGTCCGCATAAAAACAAAAGAACTGATCAGGCAACAATAAGTATTCAGCGATTAAAGTATCAATGATTCATAAAACACCCGACAGGTTACGCGTTGTTTATATAAACATGGTCTGCGAAGTTTTGACCGTACGCAGACCAAACGGTTTTCATATAAGGAGTTTCTCATTTGTTAACGGTACTAGCTTGTATTTTTGTATTTGGCATTTTAGTTACGGTTCATGAATTCGGACATTTCATCACTGCCAAATTAACAGGGATGAAGGTAGAAGAATTCTCTATCGGATTTGGGCCTACTATTTATCAGCAGCAGGAGGGCGAAACCCTGTACTCGCTGCGTGGTATTCCATTAGGCGGTTATAATAAAATCGCAGGAATGGATCCGGAAGATCCGGAAGATCTTGAACGTGGCTTTAATTCCAAACCCGTTTCTTCCCGGATGCTGGTGATTTTGGCCGGTTCCCTGATGAATATTCTTTTGCCGGTATTGATTTTTTTCGGCCTCTTTCTCGCCTTTGGTATGGATGTACCGGAAAATAAACCGGTATTAGGACAGATTATAGAAGGTTATCCGGCAGAACAAAGCGGATTAAAAGAAGGGGACCGGATCCTGTCTATTAACGGAAAACCGGTTCATGAGTGGCTTGATATACGGAATCATATTGCGGATTCCGGAATGCAGCCCATCCCTTTTGAAATTCAAAGGGATACGGAAAAGCTGACAATCACAGTTACGCCCGGAGTGAATCCGGAAACAGGGAAGCCGTTTATTGGTGTGGTATCTTCGCTGAAGAACGTCCGGCTTACTCCTGTACAGGCTGTTGTTGCTTCTGTAACTGCCACAAAGAATATTATTAAGAACATGTATGCTTCGCTGTACCATATGGTGACAGGAAAAACCAAAGCGGAGTTTTCCGGACCGGTGGGGGTGGCAAAGATGGCCGGCGAAGTGGCCCATAAAGGCTTTGACAGGCTTATGCAGTTTACGGCTATGCTGAGCCTGAACCTGGCCATCATCAACCTGTTGCCTCTGCCTGCGCTGGACGGCGGTCATTTTCTGATTCTGCTGATTGAAGCGCTGACCGGGCATAAGCTTGGGAAAACCGCGATGCAGAATATCCAGAAAGTCGGTGTGGCCATGATCCTGGCTCTTACCATTTTTGCAACGTTTAAAGATCTGACCCGCTGAAAGGTTAATCTTTTTTATTTGTTTCATTGTTGTTAATAATATATCCGTTAAGAAGGTGACCCATGAAACGAAGAACTACCCGGCAGATTTATGTCGGCCCGGTTGCGATTGGCGGAGATGCTCCTGTCGCCGTCCAATCTATGACTAATACCAAAACACAGGATGCCAAGGCTACGCTGGAACAGATTCATAAGCTGACAGATGCCGGCTGTGATATCATACGCTGCGCTGTACCGGATATGGATGCAGCCCTGGCGTTAAAAGAGATTGTACAGGGCAGCCCCATACCTGTCATTGCAGACATCCATTTTGATTACCGGCTTGCCCTGCAGGCCATTGAATCCGGAGTACACGGACTCCGGCTGAATCCCGGTAATATCGGTGGAACCGAAAAGGTTAAAGCGGTAGTAGAAGCTGCGAAGCCGAAAAATATTCCGATCCGTATCGGTGTAAATGCCGGTTCTCTGCCGAAAGACTTATTGGAAACATACGGTCATCCCACGGCAGAAGCTTTAGTGGAAGCGGCCTGGAGGCACATCCGTATTCTGGAAGAGATGGATTATCGCAATATAAAGATATCCCTGAAATGTCATGATGTTCCTCTTACGCTGGCGGCTTACAGACTGCTGGCATCCCAATGTGATTATCCCTTACATGTGGGGATCACGGAAGCCGGTACGGTGAATTCCGGAATCATTAAATCTGCAGTAGGGATCGGCACGTTACTCGCAGAGGGCATTGGCGATACAATCAGAGTTTCACTGACCGGCGATCCGGTAAATGAGGTGAAGGTTGGTTTTGAAATATTAAAATCCTTAGGCCTGCGTTCGTATGGCCCGACACTGATCAGCTGCCCGACCTGCGGACGTACCAGCATTGATCTGGAAAAACTGGCAGCTGCTGTGGAAGCAAGGCTGGCAGATATTAAGGAACCCATCAGCGTTGCAGTCATGGGCTGTATCGTAAACGGTCCCGGCGAGGCCAGGGAAGCCGATGTAGGCATTGCCGGCGGCAAAGGGGAAGGCCTTGTCTTCCGTAAAGGACAGGTTATCAAAAAAGTTCCGGAAGCATGCCTTGTAAATGAATTGTTTGATGAAATTGATAAAATTTTAGTTGAAAGGAAGAACCAGTAAATGTTAGTCAGCAAATTATACGCACCTACCTTACGTGAAGTTCCGGCAGAAGCAGAAATTCCCAGCCATAAACTGATGCTGCGGGCCGGTTATATGAGAAAATCCACTACCGGCATGTATTCCTATCTGCCGCTGGCACAGCGTGTCCTGCAAAAAATCGAAACGATTATCCGTGAAGAACTGAACGCCATTGACTCCCAGGAAATCCTGATGCCGATCGTACAGCCTGCTGAAATCTGGCAGCAGAGCGGGCGCTGGGAAGTATACGGGGCGGAGATGTGGCGTCTGAAAGACCGGCACGGACACGATTACTGTCTGGGGCCTACCCATGAAGAAATGATCACGACGCTGGCTCATATGGACGTGAATTCTTACCGGCAGCTGCCTCTTTCCCTGTATCAGATCCAGGATAAATTCCGTGACGAACGCCGTCCCCGTTTCGGTCTGATGCGCAGCCGTGAATTTATCATGAAAGACGCCTACACCTTTGACAAAGATGAAGAGGGACTGAATAAATCCTACCAGGATATGTACGATGCATACAGTAAAATTTTCACCCGCTGCGGTCTTACGTTCCGTCCGGTAGAAGCGGACAGTGGTGCCATCGGGGGCAGCGGTTCCCATGAATTTATGGTACTGGCCGATTCAGGGGAAGCGGAGATCAGCTACTGCACACAGTGCGATTACGCAGCAGATACGGAAAAAGCTGAACTGAATCTGATTGAAGCCTCCGCCGAAGCAGAACTTCCGAAAGAAAAAGTTGCTACACCGGACTGCAAAACCATTGCGGATGTCTGCGCGTATTTAAAGTCACCTGTAGAAAAATCGGTAAAAGCGGTTGCGTACCAGAGCGAAAAAGGACTGATCCTCTGCTTTGTACGGGGCGATCACGAAGTCAATGATATCAAAGTCATCAACACCTGCGGCGTCAACCAGCTGGAAATGGCTCCTGCCGAACTGTTGGAAGCGGCAGGAACTGCAGGCGGTTACATGGGCCCCTGCGGAATCGATCCGGAAAAGGCCATTGTTGTCTGCGATCAGTCCGTAATGAAGATGCACAATTTCTGCTGCGGCGCCAATGAAGAGGGATATCATTTTATCAATGTGAACCCGGGACGTGATTTCACGCCGGCGTTTGTTGCCGATATCCGTCTGATGCAGGAGGGGGATCCCTGTCCGCGGTGCGGCGGTAAGATTGCCAAAGCGCGCGGCATTGAAGTAGGACAGGTATTCAAACTGTTCACAAAATACAGCGAAAAACTGAACGCGACCTATCTGGATGAAAACGGCAAGGCAAACCCGATGTACATGGGCTGTTACGGCATCGGCGTGGGCCGTACCATGGCGGCTGCCGTAGAACAGAATAACGATAAGGACGGCATCATCTGGCCGGTGGAAATCGCACCGTACCATGTAATTGTTGTACCGATCAATATAAAAGATGAAGCGGTTAAAGAAAAAGCGTTTGCGATTTACAACGAACTTAAGAAAGCCGGTATCGAAGTGATTCTGGATGATCGTGACGAACGTCCCGGCGTCAAGTTTAAAGATGCCGACCTGATCGGTTATCCTGTTCGCGTGGTAATAGGTAAAAAGACGTTAGATAACGGGCAGATTGAAGTAAAGGCCCGCAAGACCGGAAATGTACAGATGCTGCCTGCAGATGATTTTGTTGACGGAATCAGGACTGTACTGGAAGAATTGAGAAAATCAGAATAAGAGTTTTACTGGAAACACCGAAAAACTAATTCCGGGGTGATTGAATTGGAAGCATGGCTGACTAATTTTACTAATTCCATTCAGGGTGAAATGGTACTGCGCCTGCTGCTTGCTGCCGTATTCGGTGGCATCGTCGGTATGGAACGGGGCAGCGGTGACCGTCCTGCAGGATTTCGCACGCATATTCTGGTATGTGCCGGGTCCGCTCTTATCATGCTGGTGTCCATGTATGGCTTTGAAGGCTATGATGTGGTTCCCCTTGAATATCCCAGAAACCGTGATTCCGCCCGGATTGCCGCGCAGGTGGTAAGCGGCATCGGTTTTCTCGGTGCCGGTACGATTCTGCACGAGGGGATCACCGTGCGCGGGCTTACTACGGCCGCCAGTCTCTGGATGATTTCCGCCATTGGTCTGGCTACAGGGGCCGGCATGTATTCCATAGGCGCGGCAGCTACGGTTATTACGTTTATAACATTGACTGCCTTTCACAGTGTTGAAAAACGGTTTGCTGTTGCCAACAGCAAGTCTGACAAGAAATATATCCGGGTTGTAACCGCAAATATCCCTGGTACTGTTGCCCGGGTTGCAACTTTTCTTGCACAAAACGATATCAAAGTAAAAACAATCAATGTTCAGAACAGTACTTTAAGCGATAAAGTTGTATTGGAATTATATCTTAAATTCAGCAAGGAAACCGATCTGGCGCTCATCATGGACGGACTGCAGCAGATCGAAGGAATTAAATCGATTGAGAATATCGGATAGTATTTTATGAGGAATACGTATGAAACCCTCTTATTATTTGGAACCTGATGCGGAAAAAATGCGGTCTTTTTTCCGCACTTTTTCTTTGCACAGGAATTTAATTACAGATTTAGAGAAAATCTGTATCAATAAAATATGGATTGATGAAAATGAAAACAGCTGGGAGTTAGAGTATTCTCATTCAGAATCGATTGATTCCCGGTTGCCGGATGCGCTGACGAGCCAAATTATTAATTTTTTTAATTTAAAAAACCTCTGCTGGAAGAAACCGGAACAGGAAAACAGTTCGGTCCCGCTTCCTGATTCTGAAGTACAGAAGGATAACAATCCCACTGCCGAAGAAAATGCACCGGAAGCAGAATATTACCCGGATGTTCCTGCAGAAGAACCGCCTCCGGATGCAGATTGCGGGTTTGATTCAAATATCGAAGAAGACGAAACCTATATGCAGGCCTACAATGCCTTGTATGGGAAAAAGTATGCAGACGGATGTCTGTTTGGTAAAAATTTTAAAGCGGATACTGTCATTCCGTTGAATGAGTTGACGGAAGCCCGCCGCCACATTGTGATTCAGGGACATATCGGTACACAGCGGGATAAAGATGATAAACTTGTCGCTTTTGCTGAACGGGAAGTTCGGGGACGGAATAAAGATTCTTCCCGTTTACTGGTTTTATTTAATATTATCGATGCAGACGGAGGCATCTATGTAAAAGTTTTTTTTGATGACCGTGAGGAAGGGAACGAATTTAAAAAACAGCTGAAAGCCGGCACAGAGTTGCAGTTGCTGGGAAATGCAGAACCGGATCAGTATAATCATGAGGCCATGACGTTTACACCGATTGCCATTAAGAAGATAGAAGTCCGGCAAAGAGAAGATAATGCGCCTGTCAAGCGGGTGGAACTGCATTGCCACACAAAAATGAGCAAGCTGGATGCAATCACTGATGTAAAAGACCTTATACGTACGGCAATCCGTTTCGGCCATAAGGCGCTGGCAATTACAGATCACGGAGTAATTCAGGCATTCCCATTCTGCGCCGATGCCGTGGAAGAGGCCGGCAGTGATTTAAAACTTATTTACGGCTGTGAGGGGTATCTGGCCTCTGATGCTGACGGAAAAATCATGATGGAAGGTCTTCCGCATACGCATAGAATCCCATCAAATCATATTATCATTCTGGCAAAAGATTATATCGGCCTGCGGAATTTGTATAAACTGGTTACATTGTCCCATCTGAGTTATCTGAATGGTAGCGGAGTCCGTGCCCGCCCGCTGATTCCCAGAAGTGTATTGGAAGAACTGCGGGAAGGACTTTTGCTGGGCAGCGCCTGTGAAATAGGCGAGTTATATCAGGCAATAGAAAAAGGCAAAGCCGAAGAAGAATTACTTGAAATTGCGGACTTTTATGATTATCTTGAAATACAACCCCTGGGCAATAACGCTTTCCTGGAAAGGGAAGGGCGTTTTACCCACGAGCAGCTGATTGAAAACAATAAGCTGATCTACCGTTTGGCTAAAAAACTGGGCAAACCGTGTGTGGCTACCTGCGATTCCCATTTTCTCGAACCGGAGGATGCTAAAACACGCGCTATTCTGCAGTACAGCCAAGGATATAATGACGCAGATTTGCAGGCGCCGCTGTATTTCCGTACCACAGAGGAGATGCTGGCGGAGTTTACATATCTTGGAAAAGAAATCGCCTATGAGGTCTGTGTCACCAATCCAAATCTGATTGCGGACCAAATCAGCCGGATCAAACCGGTGCCGGACCGGGATCAGTTGTATTCACCTGTATTGCCGGGCGCAGAAGAAGAAATCGTTAATTTATGTTATGAAAAAGCGCACCGGTATTATGGAGACACGCTGCCAAAAATTGTGGAAGACCGGCTTAAGATGGAACTGGATGCCATTATCGGCAACGGCTATGCCGTTTTATATGATATTGCCCACAAACTGGTCAAGCACTCCATGGATGAAGGTTATCTGGTTGGTTCGCGGGGCTCGGTTGGCTCCAGCCTGGTGGCCTGCATGACAGACATTACGGAAGTGAATCCGCTGATACCTCATTACCGCTGCCCCGGATGCCGGCATACAGAGTTTTTCGAACACGGTGAATATGCAAGCGGTTTTGACATGCCCCCAAAAATCTGTCCTCACTGCGGGACGGATATGGCCCGTGACGGTCACAACATTCCTTTTGCGGTATTCATGGGATTCCACGGCGACAAGGTACCGGATATTGATTTGAATTTTTCTGATGAATATCAGCACAGGGCCCACAAATATACGGAAGAATTATTCGGACGCGACAATGTCTGCCGTGCCGGCACCATTGCCACGGTTGCTCCTAAGACAGCCTGGTCTTACGCCAAAAAATATTTTGAAGAACATAATATACCTGCACATCCGGCATATGTTGAAAGCTTCATCGCCGGCCTGAATGGCGTTAAGCGCACGACAGGCCAGCACCCGGCAGGAATCATGGTTATCCCAAGGGATATGGATATCCATTACATAACCCCTATGAGCCGTCCTGCCGACGATAAAAGCAGCAGTATCATCACTACACATTACGATTATCATTCTATTAATGACCGGCTGGTAAAACTGGATATTCTGGGGCACGTAGATCCCACCATGATCAAGCGGCTGGAAGAATTTACCGGCATCAACGCCATGGATATTCCCGTAGGTGATCCTGATACTATGTCGATTTTTTCTTCCACAGAGAAACTTGGTGTGACTCCGGAACAGATAGGCACGAATGTGGGCACGCTGGGCATACCGGAGTGCGGTACCCGCTTTACGCTTGATATGATTCATGAACTGAAACCCAGACTTTTCAGTGATATTGTCCGTGTATCCGGTTATTCCCATGGCACCAACGTCTGGATTGGCAATGCCAAGGATCTGATAGAATCCGGTCATCCTGTAGAACAAACCATTTCTACCAGGGATGATGTAATGACCTCACTGATTGCTAAAGGTGTGGACCCGGCTATCGCGTTTAAAACCATGGAATATGTCCGAAAAGGCAAGGCAGCCAAAAAAGGCCTGGAACCGGCAATGCGGGAAGCTATGGAAAAAGCACATGTGCCTGACTGGTATATGAAGTCCTGCGAGACCGTCCAGTACCTGTTCCCTAAAGCCCATGCGGTGGCATATGTTTTGAACGCCTACCGGATAGCCTACTGCAAGGTCCATCATCCCCTGGCATACTACGCCGCTTATTTTTCCCAGAGGGCCGATGTTGACGCGACTTATATTGCCAAAGGGGAAGCGTACATACGGCAGTACATTAAAAATGTGGACTTACAGGGCAAAGATGCGAAAGCTGTAGATAAAGATAATGTGATTTACCTGCAGCTGGTTTTGGAAATGCTGGCGAGGGGCTTTGTTTTTTATCCCATCGATTTGTATAAATCGCACGCTTATCAGTTCCGCCCTGAAGACAATCAAGGGATACGCATCCCGTTATGCTGTTTGCCGGGTGTAGGCAAAGGTGTGGCACGTACGCTTTGGCTGGCGGTAAAAAACAATTCACGCAAGTTTATTTCCCAGGAAGATCTGCTTTCCTGCTGCAGGCAGACAGAGCAGATTGTATTGGATAAAACTGCCAGACGTGAAGAATTGCTGCCGGAAGAGGAAGAACTGGGACATGTGGGACAGACTGCTCTGGATGCTTTGGCAGAATACGGAGCGCTTGGCGATTTGCCAGTCAGTAACCAGATGGATCTGTTCAGCTTCTGATAATCTGCTTCCTGACGTAAAAATTTGTATTTTATTACAAAATCCTGCAGATTCTTTCAAAAATAATTTGCAATTATATTTTTTGATGATATAATAAGTAAAGAAAATTTATGAAGTTCTTAGAAAGAGTGGGCGCAAAACCCGCTCTTTCGTTATATTGGAATATTTTATACAGGGAGTAAAGTTATGAAACGCGAAGAAGTTGAGAAGTTTATTACGGAACTGGTCACACCCGTCTTGCAAGATACTGACATTGCGCTGGTTGATGTGGAATATGTACGCGAGAAGGACTGGTATCTCCGCATTTTTATTGATAAACCGGAAGGCATTGAAATTGACGACTGCCAGTTTGTAAGCGAAAAACTGGCAGAAATTCTCGACGAAAAAGACCCTATTAAAGAAAAATATTATCTGGAAGTATCGTCTCCGGGCATTGACCGTCCGTTGAAAAAGGATAAAGATTTTGAAGCAAGCTACGGCAAAAAGGTAGATATCCAGTTTTTTGCACCATTTGAAGGACACAAAGAACTGACCGGCGTACTGCTTTCACACACGGAAACTGAAATTGACGTGAAACGGATCATCAAAGGCAGGGAAGATAAGAATCCGATAAAAATAGAACGTAAATTGATTGCATTAATCAGACCGCATATTGACTTTTAAGGAGGAATTTAAAAAGTGAGCTCAGAGTTCGTACAGGCAATTGAAGCATTAGGAAAGGAAAAAGGTATCAATTCGGATGTTTTGTTCCAGGCTGTTGAAGAAGCAGTAGTAAGCGCCTATAAAAGGAATTATGACAGTTCCCAGAACGTGCGTGTGGAGATGTCTAAAGCTACCGGGGAATTTCACGTGTTTGAGCAGCGTAAAATTGTAGACCAGGTAGTGAAACCCCATGATGAGATTTCTTTGGAAGAAGCGCTGAGAATCAATCCAAATTACATTTTGGGCGACATTGTCGAGCAGGAAGTCTTTCCTAAAAACTTCAGCCGAGTCGCCGTGCAAAATGCCAAGCAAATCATTATGCAACGTATCCGGGAGGCGGAGCGGAACATGGTTTATGACAAGTTTTCCGAACGGGAAGACGATATTGTAAACGGCATGATCCAGCGTGTAGAACGCGGTACCGTCTATGTAGACCTCGGGTCGACGGAAGGACTTCTGATGGCAAATGAGCAAGTTCCGGGAGAACGGTATATGCCCCATGACCGTATGAAGTTTTACATCATCGAAGTCAAAAAGACAGGAAAAGGACCTCAGATTATGCTGTCCCGCACACATCCCGGTTTGCTGACAAGGTTGTTTGAACTGGAGGTCCCGGAAATTCACGACGGCATAGTAGAACTGAAATCAATAGCGCGTGAAGCGGGAATGCGTTCAAAAATCGCTGTTTTTTCAAACGATGAAAAAATTGATCCTGTAGGTTCCTGCGTAGGCCATAAAGGAATGCGGGTACAGAACATTGTAAATGAGTTGCGCGGCGAAAAAATAGATATCGTAAAATATAATACAGACCCGGCACAGTATGTGGCTAACGCGTTGTCACCGGCGCAGGTCGTCAGCGCAATAGCCAGTGATACAGAGAAAATCTGCTGGGTCGTTGTTCCTGACTACCAGCTTTCGCTGGCCATCGGCAAAGAAGGACAGAACGCCCGCCTTGCCGCCAAACTTACTGGCTGGAAAATAGATATCAAACCGGAATCTCAGGTGGAAGAAGCTGAGACGGTCCAGGAAGGGAGCGGTGAAGAGGCGTGAAAGTAAAGAAAATTCCGCAGCGCAAGTGCGTAGGCTGCGGAGAAATGAAGTCCAAGAAAGAGCTGATTCGCGTCGTCCGTTCTCCTGAAGGAGATATCTCCCTGGACCTGACCGGCAAAAAGGCCGGCCGTGGCGCCTACGTCTGTCCGGATAAGGAATGCATAACCAAAGCGTATAAAGGTCACCGACTGGAAAAAGCCCTGGAAAAACAGGTGAATGATGACGTGTACAAAAAGCTCCTGGAGGAATTGAAGCATGAGTGAAAAAGATGTGGCCGGCGCCTTAGGTCTTGCGCAGAAAGCCGGTAAAATTTCCTCCGGGGATCTTGGCGTAAAAGACGCACTGTCCGGTGGCAAGGCGAAACTTCTGGTCATTGCCGCCGATGCGTCTCCCAATACCGTAAAAGAACTGAAATTCCTGGCAGAAAAAGCATCTGTGCCGGTTATCTCATGTATGAAGCGCACTGAGTTGGGGCTCTGCATCGGAAAGGCGCCCCGGGCAGCGGTGGCTGTAATGGATAACGGGTTTGCCGGGCTGATTATGAAAAAATGGAACATGTGATAGAAGCTGGAGGTAGTTGAATGGGGAAGAAACGTATTTTTGAGATTGCAAAAGAATATGGGGTAAAAAGCCCTGAAGTCATAGAATTGCTGGCAAAGCACAATATCAGCAAAACAAATTTCAGCAGTGTAGATGACAGTGAAGCTGCTATTATTCATGCGGCGTTTGCAAAAAATCAACCCGCACCGGTCAAAGCGCAAAAACCGTTGCCGCAAACGGCAGGGAACGCGGAAAAGGCAAAGCCGGCAGTAACGCCGGCACCGCCGAAAGCAAAGGCGGAAAAGACAGAGCGTCCTTCCATGATCGTAAAGCCTGTCATCATGACCGTCGAGACAAATGCTGAGGGAAAAAGCACAATAACCCACAATGCCCTGCAAAAAGACAAAACCGCTAAACCATTGCCGGCTGAAAACAGACCGGATAACCGGAACGCGACTGTCGCTCCGGCTCAGGCGCCTAACAACGATGGAAAAAATAAATATCGCAATGTGCCGAACAATAAAAACATCGCTCGTAAGGATTATCCTGCCGCTGAAACCAAACAGCCCGACAGGACTGCAGGCAATTTGCAACAGTCAAACGCAAACCGCAATGTAAATCAGAACAGAAACATGCCGAATCGGCCGGCCAACGCCCAGGGAATGAACAATCGTCCTGAACAGGGCCAGGGCTTCAACCGTCAGGGTACAGGCTTCAACAGAGGCGACCGTCAGGGACAACAAGGACAGGGCCAGGGCTTCAACCGTCAGGGTACGGGCTTCAACAGAGGCGACCGTCAGGGACAACAAGGACAGGGCCAGGGCTTCAACCGTCAG
>JAFQZL010000048.1 GCA_017405945.1 Acidaminococcaceae bacterium | reverse complement strand
TACGATATCCTCCGGAATAGGTTCATCAGTGTACTTTCGAACCATATGACGTTCTTTCATTGCCTGCTTCATATCCATGTTATTTACCTCCTCGCACCTCGGTGCCTGTTTATAAGAGAAATGAATATTCCTACAAATCCCCGATTTTTATGCACTGTTTCTCTTTACGGAATCTCTGGCTGATTCAGCTTCTTCTTTTGAAGCATACAGCCTTGAGCCCCTGACTCTGGTTCCTCCGTCAGAATCTGTCCATTTGATTGTATAGAATCCTCCGGAGTACTTCAGTACCTTAGCTTCTTTGATCCAATTGACAGAAGAGATCAGATAAACTGTCTGATCAACCTGAAATCTGCCTTGAGCCATATCTGATCCCTGCCTTTCTGTAATTGATTATCCCATACCTGTGTGAAACAAATATGTAATTCCATTTTACCCTTTTACGGTTTCGATTACACCTCTAAGAATTTGGAATATAAGTGCGAAGCCTCCGATGATTCCTTCCAACACAACATCCAAAGCAACTACTCCGACCGTGCCGGCAAGATCATACTTATGCGGCACAAGCCAAAGAAACATCCTTCGAATACCGTACGGTACTCCGATGCAGATCCACATCAGGAGCATGTTCAGCTGATTGTCTTTGTAATAGACGGGAAGGAACAACATCGCTAACAGTACTGCCAGAGTTACAGGCAGCACTACGCTTCGCAGAAAGATCTTCATTCTGCGCATGTTTCCTCCTTAAATCGATCATTAGTCTCATTTGTGGGCTAAACAAAATAGGACTAAGCTTCAAAAACCCTTTATTTGCCGAGCCTTTTGAATTTAGTCCTATTATTCCATACGCATCTATGCAAAATCGTTTGACTCACTGAAAGAGACTTTTTGCAAATATAAGGAACTGAAAAAACGCTATGGGCGTATCAGCGTATACCGAATCGAAGATGAATATGAATGCACCGGTTACGGGCTGAATGTTTTGCTGAACCATAAACTATATCAGCTTACGGAAACCTGAAAGGAGAACTGTTATGGCGAACTATATGGCGGTATCCCGCACCAATTATTTCCAAGTCACCGATGAAAAAAAGTACGAGGCCCTGTTCGGCAACCTTGCCAGCGAAGACAACATCCACGACTTTTCCTTTACCAAGGACGGAAAGACATATCACGGCTTCGGCTCTTACGGGGGCATCGAATTCTGTACAGGCCCGGACGACGAGGACTCTGATATCGTAGGCATAGAAGCCTTTGCGGAAAAGCTGAAAGAAATCCTGCCGGAGAACGAGGCGTTCATCTATCAGGAAATCGGCAACGAGAAACTGCGGTACATCGTAGCCTACTCTGTCATCGCCACACGAGAAGAAGTCAAATTCGTCAACCTTGACAATGAAACAATAACCTGTGCAAGAAAACTGCTTAATAACCCGAAATGGAACACAACACTTTCATATTAAAAAGGAGATGCTGACTATGAAAATCATCGTTTTTGAACCCGGCAGGAAAGCCGTCGTAAAAAATGTACAGAACGATTTGGAATCGTTGCAACACATCGTTAACGGCTATATCGAAATCCTCCACCCCTTCGACGACCCCGTGGCCCTTGTGGTGAACGAGGAAGGGAAACTCAACAGATCCCGGGCAAACCGGCCTTTTTACGACGACGAGGGAAAGATACTTGACATCCTCTACGGAACGTTCTTCCTCTGTGGCGACGGGGAAGATGACCTGACGGACATACCGGAGGAGCTGATACCCAAGTACAAGGATATGTTCCCCTTACCCAAAGACAATTAAAGAAACGGCTGTCCCCGAAAAGGGGACAGCCCCCCACAAATATAATATGAAGAAAGGAAAAACAAATGGACAAAAAAACCAAAAAAATCATCAAAAAACTGAACCGCTGTCAAATCGCTGCACAAACCGACGCCAAAGGAAACATCCTGCTTCCTGAAGTGAAACTCTCCGAAGATTATAAGCAGGATGTCATCAAACTCCCGGCGGACGAGATGGAAAAATTCCTTGATGAAGCATTGGTCATCAGTGTATCTTTTCTGGAAAAGAAAACCTTTCCCGTGATACTGACCGCCCTGTATTATCTCCGGTATAAGCCGGACGGTGACAAACAATGAACGGTATGACGCCAAGGGAACTGACGGCCGCCGAGGCCGATGCCCTGTTTTTAAGCAGAACCGCAGACGGCTCATACGAGCCGTCAGGGCTGTTCTATTACCGAAACGGATTCACCATAATCGGCATAGACAACAGCACCGGGGAGGCATGGACGGAGGAGTTTGCCTCGCAGGACAGCTGCCTCGCATGGCTCAACAACCGAAACGTCCGGCTCGTACACTGTTATGAGTGCGCCTACGCATCGGAAAAGAACGGAACATATTACTGCAATTTCGGGGACAGCGAATATTACGAAAAGCCGATTACGGCAAACACAGGCTGTGCATCCGGGGAAGAAAATTAGGAGGGAGAAACTATTATGTCAGACAGATATACGGGGACATTGGACATCCTCAAAAGCGACATTGAAAGATACCCTGAACTGAACGAGGCGGTCCAGGCAGAGTTCTATCACGAGGGAAAACTGTGGAACAACGATAACTGGGATGATGACGATACCGTGGCCCATTTTGTCGATTCGGAGGCCTGCTACGGGCATTTCGACGAAGTAGAAACCGTTTGCCGGAAACTGCGCGTCCCCTACGACGGATGGAGCGCAGCGTACTTTGAAGATTCGCTGTCAAGACATTACCGGCCGGACCTCAAAGAAGACGATGAGTTTATTTTTAACGGTGACGATGAAAAGACTTACCCTGACTGGTATCTGAAATCCCTTGTCGATGATATTGACACCAACGATCCGGCCAATATGCCGAAGATCGGCAAGATTTTTCTCAAATTCCTTCAGGGCATCCCTGAAATCCGCAGTTTGGAAGAATACGAGGGATATGTACATACCGAAAGAAAGGGGGTGTAATGATGGGCTGGCGGAATGAAAGACCAACATACAAACAGCTCAACTTTATCAAGGAGCTGGAAGACGAGCATGGCGTGGCTTTTACCGGGACGACCAAAGGCGAAGCCGCCGATTTTATAAAAAAATACATCCATGCAGGAAGATTTGCCGGTGAGAAATACCGATACAGGTACTAAAAAAGGATAATGCGATGAGTAATTCAATTAACGACTGGTATGCCATGAAATGGTATATGGACAGACAGGAAAAACGCAAAAAGAGAGACCGGACAGACTGTTATAAATGCCTTAACCGGGCCTGCCCCGTCCGCAACGATTATAAAAGGCTTCCACGGGAAGACGGCGGGATGGGGCTTTGCCCGAAACTTACAGGGGAATACCGGGGAATATAGAAAGGACAAACAAAATAAGCAATAAAGGTATACCGATATTATGGCGAAAACGAAACGCAATAATGGTAATTACGGTACTCGTAATTAGACGGTTCATCCAAGAAAAAAACAGTAAAAAAATAAATCCGGCGCAACAATGTGCCGGATTTTGATTTAAACCGCCGTTACCCGTAAATTCGTTTTGATGAAACTTTTTGTTCAGCAAGCAAAACTTTCTTTTAAAAATACCCCTGAAAGCTCATATAACCGTCAGCAACCCGCAAATACCACCTTAAACAGCAATCCGTTTGTTAAATTGAAAAACGTTGCTTAAAAACGATTTACGCCGCGTTTTCCGCCATTTTAGATGTTTTGGGTATAAACAGCATCAGATAATATCGTCCAGCAACCGTTTCGCTTTTTCCTTCCCGCTTTCCGTGGCAGCGGCGTATATAGCGAGGGTGGTCCCCGGATCGTTGTGGCCCGCGACGGACATGACGGTCTTCAGGTCGGCGCCTGATGAAAGGAGATATGTCACAAAATAATGCCGGAGCATATGGGGGGTTATCTTCCCCAGCCCGTGCGCCTTTACGAACTTTGACAGCCAGTGCGTATAGGTATCGGGATGCCCGGTCTTGCCGGACAACTCGTTGATGACGACGTATTCCAGTGCCTCCTTGCCTGACAGCATCCGCAGGTCGCGCTTCCTCGAACGGATCACCCGGTCCCATTCCAGCAGCATCTTCTTCAGATGGCGGGACAGCGGTATGTCCCTCGTTGAAAACTCGTTTTTCACATCTTTTACAGAAACCCCCGCCCCCGGAACCTTTGCCCTGGCCTGCCGGACGTGGATGACGTCCCCCGAAAAGTCGATGTCCGACCAGCGCAGTCCGAGTATCTCCTCCCGCCTCATCCCCGTGAACAGGGCGAGAAAAGCGAAGATGCGGTAATGTCCGGGGATGTCCTCTTTCATCAGCATATCCGCCAGCTCGTCCACCGCCTGCTGTTTGGGAGCGGTGACACGGCTCTTCACCTTCTTGAAGCGTTCCATCTTTACCGTGGGATCGGTGTCAATGTACCCCTTCTTGTACGCCCAGTGGAAGATTTGGACAAGGAACGCCTGCACACGGTGGACCGTCACACGGCTCAACGGCTTCCCCGTCAGCCTGTTCGGGTCCTTCGCAAGCCGGCGGCTGAACTCGTCCAGTTGCCACAGCTGGATGTCGCGTATCTTTTTCGCGCCCAGGGCCTCGTCTATCCGTTTCCGCAGGTAGTGGTGGTACTGCGTCGTCGCCTTCTCGTAATCAGCCTTGGAATCCCTGTGCAGGTCCATCACCTGCGTCAGCGTCAGGTCCCGGCATACAGCCGCCAGCCGGAGGGGGGAACCCTTCTTCCCTCCCTCCCGTAAGCAGGCAACCTCAAATTCACGGTACGCAGCCTTTTCATCCTCACCGACCGTCAGGAGCCTCGTGCTGTTCACGGTCCTGCCGTCAGGGAGCAGCGCACGGAAATAAAACTTGCGGTACAGCACCTTCTTCCCGTCCACCGTCTTTTCTACTGCGCCGACAAACCGAATCTTGTTCAACGAACTGTCCCCTTTCAGTCAGGGATGGGGGCCATGCCGTATTTTTGGCGGCGGCCCTTCCCGCTTTCTTTCTCTTCTTCAGCCGTATCCCCGTCCCCGCCGTCCTGCGGGACGGACTTGGCCCGCAGCCAGTCTTCCACCGCAGGGCGGTAGTACAGGATGGCCCGCATATTGTCAAACTTCAGCACCGGCAGCCCCTCCGAAAGACGCATCCGGCGCACGGTATATACCGATACGTGCAGATACTCCGCCAGCTGTTTTTCCGTCATAATGTCAGATAATGCTTCTTTCGCCATATTCTTCCCTCTCTTCCAAACTAACGCATATGGTTGTCCAGCTTGGGTATGTCACTGTATCGCTTGGTACATCTACAGAAAACCATCCCCTGCCCGTCGTTGTAATACCCTTCCCCGTGGCACACCGGACAGTTCTTCCATGTAGGGGCGATAAATTTTACCCACATCATGTCCGCCAGAAAGTTCTGCGGCATCGTTATCCAGCGTTCCATTGTCTTCTCTTCGATCACTTTCCGTGTGTAACGGGCCGCAGCCTCGATCAAGTCGCAAGGATCCACCCCGTACTTCTGTACCAGCTCACGGAAAACAGCTTTTGCCGGTTCCTGCATCTTTACAGGTCTCGGATATTCCTTTATGAACTTCTGAAACAGTGTGTCTGTATCATCTTCTTGGGTTGAAGTTTTTTTACTACCGTCCATCCATCCAACCATTGACGGTTTTTCTTCCGTAACAGGGCTATCAGTATGCAAAGATGTGTCGTCCGGAATAAAATCGTCCGGTTTGCTGTTTTCTTCTATAGCACGCGCATTCACGCGTGTTATGTTATAGTTAGTACCTACAGTATCATTAAAACTACTACAGTTGTTACTTGTTGGATGGTTGGTTACAGGCTTATCTCTCTCTAACTCTAACTCTTTCTCTTTATGCTCGTTACAATTTGTTACATCGCTGTTACAATGTAACGCATTTTGTTCGCTGTCGTCTCCGAAGTCCAGCTCTATAGCTTGTTCAGACATGTTTTTGACCTTTTGACTATCGTTTTTTTGCCCCTGCTTATCAGGAATTGTTCTCGATAATCCGTCAGAGTTATCCACAGGCTCTTCTTTTGCAACGGTCGTGTTACGGTTTGTTACATCATTGTTACAATGTAACGCACTTTTCTTTTTTGAAGGTTCAAAATCCGCTTCAGGAACAAGCTTTATATCTACTTTGACCTTTTGACCATCGTTTTTTTCGGTTTCGACTTTTTGATTATTGCCGGTTCCCGGCTCCAAATAATGGGCATTATCTGCGGAAGCGGAATTCAGCAGGTTTCCTTCGTTATTCTTATGTTTTGCGCGTGACCGCCTTACCCTTTCGGCTGATTCGCTTTCCGATCCGGTCATCTTTATAGCATCGGGGAGGAAAAAATCACCGTTGTTGCAGTCTTCCAAAAGATGCAGCATCCGCAACATGTTGACCGTCATCTTCACCGCATTGACATCCTCATCAAGAACCAGGGCCAGCTCCTCCTCCGGCGTTGATTCCACACGGTCGAAAACGATAATGCCCTCCGTTTCGGACGAGATCGTCAGCATCTCCAAGAAAATCAGCGCATAGATCTCCCCTCCCGGTATCTGCCGCATCTTCTTTATGGTCTTTTGTTTAAAAAACTCCTTCCGCAATTTCAGCCAGTAATATCTTTTGGGTTTGGATTTTTTATCTTCTAATGCTTCCACTAAATTCTCCTTCCTTCAAAAAATAGCTATAAGTCTGTTTCATGTTTTTTCTCCGTTAATATTCATAAGGTCCAGCCCTTCCGCTTTTTTTCTTTCGCCCGGTATCCTTTTTGTACCAGCAGCGGTTCCGGTTTCGCTACTTCTGACAACAGCAGTGGTTCATATCCCGCCAGGCTGAACACATAGTCCCAATATGCCGAAGCTTTTACGTTTTTCGTCAGGACGAACATGCAGTACACCGTCCCATGCTCGCGGGTATGCCGAAGGATAAAATCTTTCATCAGGCCCCGCCCCCGGAACGATGGGGACACATAGGCCTCCTCGATATAATAGTCCGCCGCAGGATGGCAGTTCGGGTACAGCCCGATGACCACGAATCCGGCTACGTCCTTCCCGTCATACAGGAAATGCCATACTGTGTCTTCAGCCTCCCACACGCTTTCAAACCGTTCCATGAACGTACCCTGTCCCGGCAGATCTCCCTGTATTTGCCGGAGTTCCGAAAGGTATTCGCAATACATCCCGGCCGCCAGCTGTCTGCTGTCACCGGTCAGACTTTCTTTCCCCGCTGCCTCCGCCGTCCGCTCATGCTTCATTTCCGTTACCCCGCTTTTTCTTTTCTTTCATCTGCTTCGGCAAGTCTTCTTCAATGACCAGCTCCACCGGATCGCATTCCAGCATGGATGCGATACGGAACACGGTCTTCGGGGCGACGTGGCCGCCCAGGCGGGCTTTGGAAACGATTGCATAGTTCAGGTCGTGCTTTTCGTATATCTGTCCTTTGGTAAGCCCAGTTCGCAGTTCCTGATACTTCATCAGCGAATCAAACATCTCCTTCTTTATCCGCAACTTCTGCACCTCCTTGTGTATTCCTGAATTTCTTACTTAATTTTACCATTTTTTCGCCATTATTGTCAATACTTTTTGCAGTTTTATGAAATTTTAACTTAAAGTTCTATTCGTTTTTTATCAACATAAAATCTATTGCAATGTTTAATCAAAACTATGGTTTTTCTCAATAAAAACTATATTTTGCAAAAAAAATATAAACTAAATAAAATAAGTTATTGTATTGACATTAACCTATTTATTTATTAAAATAAAGTTAATAGAAGGAGGACGCCCTTATGAAAACAAAACGAAACCCCGGAGATACGCCGGATAACCTGAATCTATGCGGGATACATATACGCATATTACGAATGAATTACAAGCTCAGCCAGGGCGATATGGCGAAACTGCTCGGAACGGCCGTCACCAACATCTGCACCATCGAACGGGGCCAGCACCTGCCGGGCCTGTGCATCATCTCAAAGGCGGTGACCACCTTCGGCGTGTCCGCCGACTGGCTGCTCGGCCTGTCAAAACGTGATGTCAACGAGCCGAATCTGGAAAAATCGGAAAAGCTTATCCTTATGGCCGAAGGACAAGGAAGCGATATACTCAAGCAGGCTCAAAATTATGCTGCCCTGTCGGCACGGATCAACACGTACAAGGAAAAGATCCGGAAAGAGATCCTCGTCTATGCCTCGATCCTTAATTACGGGGATGAAAAATTCAGCCGGCGTCTGGACGCGGAAAACTGCCTGAAAAAACGGCTGGAACATACGCCGTCCAAGAAATAAAAAAAACGGGATTTTTTGCGGGGGACCGGTCAAAATGTTGTAAATTTGGGGTACTCCCATGCTTTCTACCCCCATTTTGAACACTGTTGTAAATTTAGACTTTCAAAAACAATAAATTTCTAAATTGTAAAGCAATATCTGAAGCTATCTTTACAGTTTTGAATAACGACTCGCCTTCGATTTTTCAAAAATCGTTTTTAAGGCCTTTTTCAGAGGCGGGGGTATACAAAGTATCGAGCCACAGTTTAAAATGCTCATATAAACGATTTTGAGACTTCGATTTTTTGAGAAAAACCGCAAAAAAAATCGTAACCAAAATCCGGGAAATTTTTATACAAGAGGTGATTTTTTTGAAGATCGGATATGTCCGGGTGTCTACCATCGAACAACATGAAGACCGGCAGATCGCCGCACTAAACAAATGGGGAGCCGAAAAAATCTTCATTGATAAATTGTCCGGTAAAAATATGGAACGCCAGGGACTGAAAAATATGTTGGAGTTCGTCCGGGAAGGAGACACGCTTTGTGTCCTTGAACTGTCCCGGCTCGGCCGCAGCGTGCCGGACCTGATCAAGATCACAAACGAGTTAAAGAAGAAAAACGTGAATTTCGTAAGCCTAAAAGAAAATTGCGACATCAGTACGCCGATCGGGCAGTTTTTCTTTACCATCATAGCCTCCATCGCCCAGCTTGAACGGGAAACCCTGTTAGAACGGCAGCGGGAAGGCATCGAACAGGCAAAGCTGAAACATGTATATAAGGGAAGACAACCGCGCAAGCTCCCTGATGACTTTGAACAATATTACCAGCTCTGGCTTTCCCGGCGTATGAGCCGTTCCCAAATTGCAAGGGAACTGAAGATTTCCCGTCCCGTCCTTCTCAAACTGATGCGACAATACGAGGAAAAGTTAAAAACAGAACCCGTTACAGCCAGTACAGAGACCGGCCTGTCAGAACCAAGCCAGGCCGAACAATAAAAGAGGACCCCGCTTTACACGGGGTCCCTTTTTATTTTCTGATATTGGTCTTGCTCTCTTTTCCTGTATTCCTGTTTTTCTCAAAAGGCTTTTTCTTCCTGTATTCACGCGTATTATGAAAGAGCTTCTTTGCCGCCGGATCCTGCTGCCTGATCCCGTTCTTCCCGTCTGCGTAATCGTAGCCGGAAAGCTTTATGCCGTTATGCAGGTTCGCATGGTTCACCACGACCGCGTTCCCGCTGATATGTGCGTCGCCCCAGACGAAAGAATCCATGATGAAAGCCTCGTCTTTTACCGTTGCGGTCCCGATCTTCGCTTTGCCGCATATTTTCGCATCATCACAAATATATGCGGAGCTTGATACCTGTGCGTCGTCCATGATGATTGCAGCGCCTGTCACATGAGCGTTCTCGCCGACCACGGCGTTCCCTGAAACTACCGCAAAACCGGTCACCATAGCCTTCCCGGTAATCTTCGCCGAATCCATGATGGTAGTGCGCCAGCTGACGACCGCGTCCTTTTCCACAAGCGCATCACCGGACACAAGGGCGTCGTGTGCGATCCAGCAGCTGCCCTCCTGCGAAAGGTTCTTTTCGCCCTCCACATATCCGCCAATCTGCCCCGCAGTAATGCCCTGTTCGGGTATGTTCCGCAATGCCCGGATACGGTAATGTTTTTTACCGAACATCGTACAGGACGCCTCATCCATCGCCAGCTCGTACTTTTTCTCTGTACTTATACTCGGACTGATGGAAGGCTTATTCCCGCTGTGCGTTTTTTCCTGCTTGGGAGCTGCGGATAATGCCATCTGCTCCGCGTCGTATATACCATGGTCTACGGATCCGGAAAAAGAATTTTCTTTCCGGAAGTTCCGTACTTCTGCGTCTCCCCGTATCCTTGCGTTACCTGTAACCACGGAGTTTTCCACGACAGCGTCCCGGTATATACGGGCGTCGCCCAGTATTTCACTCTTGCTGGTCTTTGCGTTGCCATATACCATGGCTTTTTCTTTTACGACCGTGTTTTCCAGTTTTGCCTTTCCGCCGATGCTTGCCGATTCCGAGATGAATGAATCCCTGACCTCCGCATCACCGCAAATATACCCGTGTCCGGTTACGGTGCTGTTCAAAACCTTCGTATTTTCCCGCACCATCGTGTGTTCTTCCAAGAACGAGTTGTAGATTTTTGGCTCAAAGCCGGCTCCGGTGCAGACCACGGATGCGTTTCCGTTGATCTTGGAAGCGTATATCTCCATCCCTTTGCCGCCCTGTATCTGGGATTCCCCGGATATTACGGAATAGGTAATGTCTCCGCCGTACCTGATCTGGGCGTTTCCGAAGATATAACTGTCAATAATCTTCCCGTCGTTAAAAAGATGCACCCAGGCATTTTCTTCTATCCTTGAATTTTCGATAACAGTTCGATGCCCGTCCACAAATCCCGTGATGTGGGAGTTTTTGATGGTTATATCCCCTTCCACGTGTCCGTCTCCTTCAACCACGGAACCCCCGTAAACAATAGTATCCCCGGCTGCGCCGGGAGTCCCTATCCAGCAGTCGCCGTTATGGGACAGGTTGCTTTCCGACTGGATATACCCGCCAAGCATCCCTTTCCGCACCCCCGGATAATGATGGCCCGGATCGTTCGGGTCAAACATAAAATCCCTTGTTGCGCGGATACGGTAGACCAGCTGGCCGTCTATTTCTTTGTGGTCGTCTTTCAACAGCTCGTACTTTTTTTCCATGATGTCTTTCCTCATTTACGGACATTCGGCTGGACTTTGTTTCTTTTCCGGGCTTCCATGCGCTCTTTCGCCCGCTTTAACGTTTCTGCCGCTTTATTGATTCCTTTGTCTAATTTCTCGTTGATTGCATCTCGCTGTCCGCTATTTAAAGCATGTTGCGTAATACGTTGCGTCTTTGAGTACATTTTTTCTATTACATTCTGCTCCTGCGGGCTTCTTAATTCGATCACCTTGCGGTTTTGCAGTTCTGTCACAAACCGCTGTACCCTGTTCCGTAAAACATCAATGATTTTCTGGTCACGGACAAACGAGGTCGCCTCCTTGTACCGGCTGTCAGTCTGGATACGCTGGCCGATGCCTTTGGCTACCGCGTTTCCGTCCATTTCCCTGTCCCCGCTGATTGTAGCCCCGTCCTTTACAACGGAATTCCCGTGGACAAGGCTTTCGCCACGTACCACGGAATCACGGATCGTCGCATTCCCGTATATCCTGCAGTTTTCGGAGACCCTTGTTTCGCCGTATACCTGGGCATTATCAAAAACACGGGCCTTGTCAACTACCCATGCGTCGCCGCTAACGATCGCGGCCGAATAAATAACGGCTTTGTCTCTTACGACTGCCCTTTCTGATATATACGCCATATCTTCTACCCGGCTCTTTCCGGCGATGCAGGCGTTATCCGATACGATAGCTTTATCACAGACGAATGCATCGTCTGTTACGACGGCGTTCCCACACACTACAGCGTCATTTGCGATCCAAGACTGGCCGCTATGGGAAAGATTCTCTTCAGACTGCACCCATCCGCCCAAATCGCCGGCTTTGATGCCGCATTCCGGTACGTCTTTCAACGCACGGATGCGATGTACCGTACATATGCCGTGATTCATCAGGTCAATTTCTTTTGCCTCGTCTGTCAGCTCAAATTTCTTTTCCGAATCCTGTTCTTTTCCGCTGACCACGCCTTCTGCAACTTTTGCGTCAAACGCCAGTCTTGCGTTGTCTGTAAGCATTGCGTTTCCGTGGATTTCCGCGTCTCCAAATACCTTTGAGCTTTTAACCCATGCTTCTTCCCTGATGACGGCATTCCCGTAAACGTGGGAATCCCCTACCACCTTTGCGTTATCCGTAATCTTCGCGTGGCCGAATACAAGGGCGTTGTCTTCTATAAGCGCATTGCCCTGAATAATCGCATACCCGTCAATACGTGCCTTATCGCCGATCCTCGCATTTTCAAAGACCTGTACCTCGCCGGATAGTAAAGCATTATCCGAAATTCTCGCATTATCATAAACCTGCACGTCGTCTTTAATAAATACATTCCCGCTTATATCGGCATTCCCATGGACCTTTGAACGCCCCTCGATGGACGCGTTCCCACGGACTGCTGCGTCACCAAAAACTTTGGCGTTCCCTTTTACCGACACAGCGCCTTTCATAACGACATTATCAAAGACCTGTGCGTTTCCTTCGATAAAGCAGTTCCCGCTCACCTGTGCATTCCCGTATACCTGGGCATTGCCATATATCGCCACATCCCCGGCTATCTTTGCGTTTCCATAAATACGGGAATTGCCCTGTACCACGGATTCCCCGGTGATTTCGGAACCGCCGTATACACAGGCTGTGGAAGAAACCGTCGCCCCTTGGACTTTTGCCTCGTCAAAGACACGCGCGTTCATATCAACCTTACCGTCAAGAACCGTGGCGCTATCGTAAACTTTCGCCCGGCCGGCTATCACAGAGGCCCCCATGACGCTGGCATAGTCCTTTACGGCAGCACCATCGCAGACTTTTGCTTCGCCGCGGACCAGCACATGCCCGCAAACAACAGCGTTATCCCGGATCTGGGCGTTTTCCCCTATTACCGCCTGATCGTACACAGAGGCTTTCCCGCAGACAAGCGCGTCGCCTATTATCTTTGCGTCCTCATAAACAACGGCATCGTCGGCGATCCAGCATTTTCCACTGTGGGAAAGGTTTTCCTCCGTCGCCACATATCCGCCAAGCATACCCGCTACGATTCCCTTTTCCGGATCAATATCTTTTAATGCCCTGATACGGTAAACCCGCTGGCCGTTGATCTCCTTAAAATCCTCTTTCAATATTTCGTATTTTTTTGCGTCTTCCATAACCGCCCCGGCGCTGGCGCGGGCTTGGGCGAAATCTTCTTCTTCCAGTAAAACACGGCGGGTACGGCGTTTTGTTTTTTCTTCTTCTATGTTATCCATAACCTGCTGTTTTTCTGCCTCCGTCATCGCAAAAGGCCGCTTTGCGTCCTTGTTCATCTCATTTTCCGGCATAAAAGACACCTCGCTTTCTACTTATAATGATTATAAAACAGGACGCGGTTATCGTTGCATAAATACAGGCAGGATGTACGTTACAACATTATTTACATTATGCTCATTATGTTTATATCTAACATTATTTACATAATAAACATAATAAATATTATGATAAACAGACGAAAAGATAAAATTTCTTTTGCTGCATCGGTTAATGATCTGTTTCATAACGAACACCTCTTTTGGAATCTTTGGGAGACCTGATCACGGTTGAGTGGAGGTTTCTTTTTTTCTTCCAACAGCGTAGCATGGGCCACCCTTCCCGCAAGGGGCAAGTGGCATCTTCCAAAAAAAATGAGGTGTAATTTTTTTTGGAATCCCCCTTGCGCTACGGGTTTGCCCCACGCTCCCCTGTGGGTGCGAAAAAAATCAAAAAATCCCGCCCACAGGGCATAGATGAGCGAGTAGAGAGAGAGGAAAAATCATGAAATACAAAACCGATATTTTGGTAAAAGGCAATTATCACGAACAAAGCTATGTGTTGCACGATACTTATTATGGTGTGCATTGTGTGGAAGAAGAAGCAAAACCTCCGTTTGATATCGAGGACGGAAAAAAGTATTTCGACGGCGCCCTGACAGTCGTTTCCACATATAGCGAATTTACCGAATGCGATGATGATGAGTTTTACCACGATAGCGGTAACGGATATTATAAATGCCTTTATTACGCAGAAGTGAAGTTATCCGTAACCACGGAAGCACAAAACAAGGACGAAGCCTGCGAAAAAGCCTGGGCGCTTGCGGAAGAGTTTTTGGAAATTGAAAATGATTTAGGTTTGGAAGATGTCGATATGGAAGAAACGGAAGAAACCGCAGAAGCTACCACTACCGCAAACAGAGTGGAAAAATGAAAGGAGAGAGGAAAATGACCATAGCAGAAGCCATCAAAAAGGCAAAGGAAAAACAGAAATGGAACGTGGCGCCCCACGTTCCGACCACTGTTGCCGTACTGTTCCAAGAGAACCGAGGACAATGGTTTGAAACGGAATTGGACTTGTACGGAGAGGACAAGGAAACGGAATTGACGGAACTTTGGGCGAGTTTGTGTGACGAAATGGATTCCAGCGAGGACCGAATCGTGGAAGTCAAGGCATACGGACATATCGTGGAATAAGAAAGGAGAAACATTATGTACATTATGTTCGTTATGAAAGAAACCTCTTATAACCGGTACAGCGTAAATGTTCCCCACGATATGAGGAACGCAACCGATGAGGAACTGAAAGAATGGCTGAAATCCGGCAAGGCGTTTGACAAAGGCGTTGAATTTGTCAAATCCCTTGATATTATCGAAAGCGAACTTGATACGGACTACGAATTTACTGTTATACGGAAATAGAGAGGAGAAACGAAAATGTTGCAGGCTACCATGATTTTTGACGGAACGATGAAACAGTATTTCTTGTACAACGAAACCGAGAGCAACTTTTGGGAAAATGTGGGCAAGCGTTTGCTGAATATCCCTATCCCAAGCAAAATCGAAATCCACTGCCCAAACGGCACCGCCGAATTGGACGTAAAAAAACGTGGCACATACACGGAAAACGGCGTGGTGAAGCCGTCCATGTTCGTCACTGTCAAGAACTATATTAAAGGACTTGCGAGAAGCACCTATAAAAAAGCCTACCTCACCTGCGTACACCACGAGAGCAACAATTACAAGGCTTATATCCTGCGACCGGAAGGGAACGTTGTGTACGCCGACTACGGCAGACTTGACGATGTTTCCAAAGGGAACGTAAGGACAGTGCAGGAGCCTTACGAAAGCTATCTGTATTGGATTCGCTATTATGAGAAACTGTCCAAAGGCTATACCGACAAAAGCAAATTCTATCTGAATGACGGAAACTCAACCGCCGTGGTGAAAACAGATGACCCGGCGCTTGCCCCACATCGTGAACTGTACAGCCTTTTGCAGAGATACGCACGGAATGTCTTGGACACCGCCTTGTCCATACGCCATTTCACCGAGGCCCAGGTCAAGGAATGTCGCAGATTATGGAAAGAACTCTGCGCCTGCAAGACCGTCAGTGATTTCAACAACTGCCTTGCGGAACTTATCGTACTTTCCCCACGGAAGAGCAACCCAATGCAGAGAGACAACATCGGCAATTATTTTGCTCATTCCGTCAGTGATTTTGCCCAAATCATCGACTTTGAGGAAAGTCTCATCTGCGCTATGGAAGCCGCGATTATGAAACCTACCGCACAAGGCACTTTTGCCGACACGGAAATCTACCTTGTCAACGATAAGCAGAAAGCCGAAGTCATGCAGTACCTTTCCAATTTCGACCACAAGGACAAAATCAAACGTATCTGGCGGGTAAAACCCCATGTGCAGGAAAAACGCTTCACAGAATACCGCAAGAAACATAATATCCACGATGTGCGGAAACTTTGGCACGGAAGCCGGAACGCAAATTGGGCTTCCATTCTGTCCAATGGCTTATTGCTGAACCCCAACGCACGAATCACCGGCAAGATGTTCGGCAACGGAATCTATTTTGCGGTATCCCCCAACAAGTCGTGCGGATATACCTCTTATCGTGGCTCATATTGGTCTAACGGAAACGAGCCGAGAGGAATCTTGGGATTGTATGCCACCGCCTACGGAACACCTTATAAGCCGGTCAACGAAATGGGCGAGAACGCAAGACGGAGCATGGTTAGTCAGAATTGCAACTGCGTACACGCTATCCCCGGCAATATGGCTCTGCGGAACGAGGAAATCGTGTTCTATGACGAATCCGCAGTGGTGCTGAACTACTTGGTGGAATTTGGAGATTAGAGTGAAAAAGAGCATGGGGGTATCCCCCATGCTCTGCCAAAAATTCACTCTGTTGACGTATATAATTCGTTTACTATATAATTGTAATGGCAATAACAGATATTACGGAGATATAAAAATGTTTAACTATGTTTACCAACAATACAGCAGCCAAAACCCCGCCGGTATCGTTATCAACCTTGGCTGGTACGCCCTTGCCGAGTGCATACTGACGGAACATAAAACCCAGCATGTTTTATCTAAATGGTGCGGGATCCGTGACGACGATACCCGGACAAAAACAAGGAAATCCATGTGCAAAACTTCCCGCAAAAAGGAACTGAAAAATATCCTGGCATCGCAGAAGACGAAAAGCGAGAAAGCTTTGCTGATCTATAAACTGTTTAACGAGCTTTCCAATGTCGAAATTGCGAAGCTGGTGCAATGCACACCGAGGCTGGTTACCAAGATGTTGCGGGACAACGGCTTCGAAAAACGGAACCGGTGGACCGGATATATCAGCAAAGACCCCCGTTACAGCAAGGAAAAACGGAAAACAGGAGGAATCGCGTCGTGAAAAGCCAAAAGTTTCAGGTTCTGCTTGAACATTTCCCTGACTACATAAACTCCGTCCTTCAAAAAGACGCAAAAACCAAGAACTTTTATCAATGCCCGTTCTGTGGAAGCGGTACGCACGGCGCCCATTCCACAGGCGCGCTGGCCGTGGATTTCGCCAAACGGACATGGTATTGCCATTCCTGCGGGGAAAACGGGGGAATGCTTGACCTCTGCATGAAACTTGAACACCTGCCGAACCGTAAAGAAGCCTTTAAATCTCTTTGCAATATATATCTGCCTGATGATAACAAGATACCGATCCGCCCTGTTCCCGCCCCGCCGGACCAACCTGTCGGAACAACGGCCGGACCTGCTGAAGACACCGTTGACTATGTTGATTATTTCCGTTCCTGTTTCAGGAACATGAATAAAGGCGGTTATCAGTATCTTGCCTCGCGGGGAATCCCGGCCCGGCTGGCCGACGGTTTCGGTATCGGCTTTGATCCGAGATGGGAACATCCTAAAAACGCATCAAAAAGCAAGCACTACTATACCCCCCGCCTCATCATACCATTAGGAAAACACGCCTACCTTGCGCGGGATACACGGAAAAAGCAGAAGAAACAGTTTTCAAAGATGAAATGCGGTCAGCTTCAGGACTATTTCTTCGGACAAAAAGCCATCGAAAATTCCTTCTGTTTCTTTGTGGTGGAAGGCGAATTCGACTGCCTTTCCCTGTACGCCGTCGGCGCGCCTGCGGTCGCGCTGGGAAGTATTGCACGGATAAACCGTTTCGTGGAAAAACTGGTTAAAACAAAACCGAAAGGAACCTGTCTTATCGCCCTGGACAATGATGAAGCGGGAAAAGATGCCACAAGAAAACTTGCCTCTGAATGCAGGAAACACGGTATCCGCTATCGTCTGGTCTCATCCGTAAGCGGTTCCTACAAAGATCCCAACGAATATCTTATGAAAGCCCCGGACGAATTCAAACAAAAAATGCAGCAGTTCCTTTACAACCTGCACAAAGGAGCTGCTGTCCGGCGTTTATAATGGAAATGCTATATTCATTATCTTTATTATGTCTATTATGTTAATAACAAACATTATTATAATCTCTTTCATTATGCTTTGTAAGAAAATCTCCGCCAGCTGATATTTACGGTTGAGCGGAGGTTCTTTTTTTTCTGCCTACAGCGTAGCACAGACCGTCTTTCCCGCAAGGGGCGAGTAGCATCTTCCCCAAAAATTGAAGTGTAAATTTTTTGGGAAGACCCCTTGCGTTCCAGCCTGTCGTCTGTGCTGCCCCGTAGGTGCGAAAAACGCAAAAACACAGCCCACAGGGCGAAGATGAGTGAGTGGAGAGAGGAGAATAACAATGCACCAGCCGTTATTTGTAGTATCAGTAAACGATTTAAGCGAAAGCCGGTATATCCCCGAAGATGACGATGTATGGAACGAGGTCAAAGGGCGTTTTGATTACATCGGACTTGCAGAGGAAAATGAGTGGACGGAAAAAAATTTTGTAAAAGCATTGGAGTCCATGTTCGGTTTAAAGAATATTATCTGCTCCGGCAAGAAATACTTTATTCCCAAAAAAGAAGTCCGGGCCTGCCTTGAAAAAATGGCAGAAAATGTCAGGGAACACGCAAGACAGCCGATAAACGCAGAAACCCTTTGCAGATGGAAAAACCGGTTGATTTACGGGATTTTGGAAAGCGGGTATCAGTTTGTGACGGACGGATGCTTTGAGACCGAAATTGATTTCTGCACCACGCTGATGAACAGCGAGCCGGAAAAAGGCTATGTGACAGTCTGCTTCGAGGCTGTTTATGACACGCATTTCTGATGACAGCAAACCGGGGGGGACAAACCATCCTGTCCCCCTCTATAATTGGTAACGGGAGAGAAATCATGGCTAAATGGCACATCACACACTACGGCGAAGGAAGGCACAGACAGACGGTTCATATCATGGAAACCGGGAACAAACAATGCCGAGTCCGTAAATACCCGCATTACTGTACGCTGGAATTTTATATCCGGACAGAAAACGGATGGACTTTCGTAAAACCGGAAGAACAACCGAGAAAGATCCGCGGCCAATGGTACGATGACCGAAGCGATTATTGGACTGTCCGGGACGCGAAAGCAGACGCCGAGGCCTGGTTGTCAGCGTAGGCCTTGCCGGGTGAAGAATAAAAAACAGCAGCGGAATTTCCGCTGCTGTTTGGTTTACGCCACAGGATGTTACATCGTTTTAGCCTGTGTTTTAGCTTTGCTCTGTGTCGTAGTCTTTTTTTTAGCGACCTTCTTCGGTGCTTTCTCTGCGGCCTTCTCCTCTGCCTTCGGAGCTTTTTCTTCTGCTTTCGGAGCTTTCTCCGCTTCTTTTGCTACCGCCTGCTCCTTGCCGGCTTCTTCCTTGCGGGCGTAATTGTGCCAGGGTTCCATCGCTTTCATGGTCGCCGCAAATTCCTGCTCGTTCAGTTCACGGGTAGACTGCTCGTAGATGCCTTTGCCGTTCTCATCGGTGCCGGTACGCTTGTTGATGAACACCTTGTCTTTGTGGTCTTCCGAGAAATTGACAATATAGTAATCTTTCTTTGCGTCAAGTCCCTGCTTTTCTTTCTGTTCTTCGGTCATCGGGTTCAGACGGGGCTTTCCGCTTTTGCTTTCGGCCGCCAAGAACAGGGATTCTTCCCAGTTGATGCTCCGGTCGGCGTTCCGGGTATGTACTACCACCCGTTTTCTGTCCGGATATTTCTTGTTCAGGGCATCGGTATACTTCTGGTCGATGAACGTTGCCGGGATGCAGTAGGACACGTACTTCTTTTCAACCTGGGCTTCAGCTTCTTTAGTCTTTTCAGTTGCCATGATCTTGATCTCCTTTTTCTCATAAATTTATTTTTGATCGAGTGACCTTTCACTGAAACTATCGTAACACAGGTTTCAATTATCGTTGCATAAATTATTTTATGACGCCAAACCGCATGAAAAGGCGGCTGTTTTTACGACAGCCGCTTTTATGTCACGATTCGTGCCGGACCTCTTTTACGGATTTTTCTACAAGGGTGGATATGAGCCTTGACTGGCTCATACCATTGACCCGGCACAAATATTCAATGTCCGCTTTTGTCTGCTGTGTAATCTTCAGGTACAGCCCGACGTCTTTTTTTAAATTAAAAACAGATTTCTGCACAAACGGTACGCCATTTATATCAACCAACGGCATTTCTTCCTTTAACATAGTTTTTTCCTTTCTTCTGATACTTTTTACTGTAATAGCAGTTTTGTATTCTCTCCGTTAACAAGGTATTCCGTCTCTGTACCACCATATTGTTTACAGCTGTCTTCATGGCGGTCCGCGTTCCCACGATGATCAGGAGTTTCTTGGCGCGGGTGATCCCGGTGTATATCAGGTTCCGCTGGAGCATCATCCAATGGTTCATCATCACCGGCATGACAACGACGGGATATTCAGATCCCTGCGCCTTATGGATCGTGGAGGCATAAGACAACACCAGCTCGTCCAGCTCGGAAAACTCATAATCAACTATGTTGTCTACAAGTACCCCGTTCTCTTTCCGCTTGCCGTCGTACTTTACCCACAGCGTCTGCTCGTTCTTGTCTATGCTGATAATCTTGCCGATGTCCCCGTTGAATACTTTTTTATCGTAATTATTGCGGATCTGCATCACCTTATCGCCCGGCTTGAAAACATATGAACCACGGTTGATGCCGTCTGCCTCCTGATTCACCTGCTTCTGGATCATGTTGTTCAGCGCGGTGACACCCACTTCCCCTTTTCGCATAGGGGACAACACCTGTATATCTTCGGGGCTGTACCCGAAATGACGGGGGATCACGGCGCTTACAAGGAGTACGATCTGCCTCGCAGCCTCCTCCGCATATTCTTTCGCGTTATATTCCGATGCACCTTGTTTTTTCATCAGGGCGTCCATATCCATAAAAAAGAAATCCTTGCTCTGATTGTTCAGGTTCGGAAGAGTTCCGTTGTTCACGGCATAGGCCCCCATTACGATACCGCTTTCCTGTGCCTGCCTGTGGATGCAGGTAAGACGCACTACGGAAAAACAGCGGGAATTGATAATATCCCGCAGGACATTACCTGCGCCTACGCTGGGCAGCTGGTCAATATCCCCGACAAGGATGACTGTCATGTTGCTGGGAACGGCCTTCAGAAGGCTGTGCATCAGCAGGATGTCTACCATGGAACACTCGTCCACCAGCAACACGTCCCCTTCCAGCTTTTCTTTTTCGTTCCGCATAAATTCGTGCGAGTTTCCGTCGAATTCCAAAAGCCGGTGGATCGTTATGGCTTTCATCCCCGTGGATTCGGCGAGACGCTTCGCCGCCATCCCGGTCGGGGCTGCCAGCAAGATTCTTGCACGTGCCTCACTAAAGGCCGTGATGATTCCTTTTGTCGTGGTCGTCTTTCCCGTCCCAGGCCCGCCGGTTATCACAAGCACCTTGTTGTTCACCGCCGCCCGAATCGCTTCCTGCTGTACCTCATCGTACTGCATCCCGGTAGCCAGCTGGACACGGTCCACTATAAAATCGGTGTTGTGAAAGTACAGTCTGCTCCTTCCGTTGGCGATATTGTACAGGCAGTCGGAAACGCCGATTTCCGCATAATAATACTTGTCCAAATATACCAGCGGGTTATTTACATTATAGGCACCCTGTATCTTTGGATAGTCCTCTGTCTTGACATCATTTTCCGCCACCATCCTGTCCAGCGATGCAGCAAGGCTTTCCTCGTCTGTTTCCAACAGCTCCGCCGCTTTTCTCAACAAAATGCTTCGTGGCTGGTAGCAATGCCCCTGCGACGCAGCGTCTTCAAGCACAAACATCAGGCCGCTCCGCAGCCGTTCATATTTATCAGGCTCGATGCCAATGTTCAGCGCGATCTTGTCTACGGTCTTGAAACCGAACCCCCAAATATCATCCACCAGCTGATACGGATTGTCCTTGACTTTCTGGATGCTTTCCTTCCCATACTGCTTATAGATACGGCAGGCTTGGTTGCTGGTCACGTTGAAGCCCCGTAAAAACGTCATAATGTTTTTTACTTCCCGGCGTTCTTCCCAGCTTCCTTTTATCTTTTCCATCCGCCCTTTTCCGATTCCGGGAACTTCCAACAGCCTTTCCGGAGTATCTTCTATGATGTCCAGCGTATCCGTGCCAAACGTTTCCACGATCCGCTTGGCGTAAGCAGGGCCGATCCCCTTGATCAGGCCGCTGGAAAGAAACCCCTCTATGCCTTCGACAGTGGTCGGGAACACCTCGTCAAATGATACGATTTCAAACTGGCGGCCGTATTTCCTGTCCTCTACCCAGTTACCGTCAAAGATATATACCGTATCTTTCCTGACCGCCGGCATATATCCCTTTGCTACAAGCCGCGCCCCGGTTTCCTCTTCCCTGCAGTCCAATATGGTAAAGCCGTTTTCTGTGGAGAAAAAGCGGATATTTTTTACTTTGCACTCTAATTGGAGCAGTTCCCGCCCCATAAACTGTTCTGACATACCATAATCCTTTCCCCGTTATTTCTTTTGGACAAGTCCTATACGAGCAGGTTTTTTACTGCGCTTATGGTAGCCCTCTTTACTGCCTGGCTGACCACCAGGTTCTGCGATCCCATGCCACCTTTCATAAACTTCGGTTCAAGCGTGTTGGCTGCGCCCAGCGCTTCGGTTAACGCCGCCCCGTCTTCCGTAACCAATGTTACCTTGACTGTATATGAGATAGCTTTGGGTTCCGGCTCGAACACGGTATGCAGTAACTCAACCTGTGGTTTAAGCCGCAGGAAATTGATTATTTTGGTGGCCCCGGGCTTAAAAAGCACGTTGTTCTTTACCCCGGGGATCTGCCCGTAATCAATCCCCTCGCGCAAATTATTCTTTACAAACGCCTTTAACGCCTGCTGCTGCGAAGGCTGTGCCAAAGGAGATACAGGCGCAGAAGGGGTTAAAGAACCAGTGTTGTTTGGAGATATTGTCATAAATAACATTCCTTTCTTATATCCATTTGTTTAGTAAATAAAGTAACATGCAATATCCGGTCACGAAAAAGAATTCCCCGACCGACCTCACCCTGAACAATCTGGGCAGTACTGTCGTCCGTTTCGTCGGATACAGGAACGGTACCGGTCCGCATATTGCATCCTCCGGTATATGAAGCAATGCCCCGGCGAAGAACCAAAAGAAAAACGTCCTCGCCGTATGGCCAAGCCCCTCTTTCCACAGGAACGGGCCGTTCACGGATAAGATGTCAGGCGACCATAAAAGCGCCATGACCGCTACGTACAGGACGAACCAATGTGAATAGGAACGGTGCCACATCTGCCACAACGGGCCTTCGATGCGATCCGGGAACGTGCTGCCCAGCATGGCGGCCCCTGCGATATATACGTTGTGCGTAACCACAAACATCGTGGCGTATGTAACAACGCTGTGCGATACCCAAGTCATTTTTACCTAACCTTTCTGACACGTCTGTTAATTTTTGCATCACTTAAATTTGTCGTATACCCTTTTGCTGTCAGTCTTGTCTTTGTATTCCATGGGAGAAATATGCCGGCTTTCTGCGTCTCCGGATTGTTTCTCGTGAAATTTCAATGCTTTGATATCGTCGTCCGTGACTATGCGCTTTTCTTTCAGGACACGGGAGATGAACATGGCTGCGAAAGCAATACCGGCCTCAAAATTGGCGGTTGCGTACCGGTTTAACCATTCATCAAGATTTTCCCTCGATCTGTCCTTGTGTCTCCGATGCCACTCTCTTGTAATCATTCCTCTTCTTCACACGCCTTTATAATAGCGTGGGCCATAAATTCCTTCATCGTCTCTCCCCGCCTTGCCGCGATCGACTTTATACGGGCCATCTCATCCGCAGGGAGACGAAGAAGATAGGAACGTTCTTTTACGGTGTTCCTGTTCGTCCGTGGTTTTGCTGATTTTCCATCCAAAAAACTCCTTACGTCGTTGTCCGTCGGTCTTTCTGTCAATGGCATAGTTTATTCCTCCTCTAAAATCCCTAAAATCTCTTCGACCAGGTTTTCCATGTCAGCAGCTGCTTTCTTTGCTGACGGTTTTTTCTTTGCATATTCCGAAACGCCCATCCCCTCGCCGACGGATTCCCGGAATGCGGTACGCTCGTGGATGACGCTTTCCATCATCCTTACGTGATACTTTTCACATTTGCTGCGGAAACTCTCGTCAGCGTCTTTCAGGATATTCATATTGCGGTTGGTCGGCTGACGGCTCATCAGGATATAATTTTTATCAAAACTCCCTATGAACCGACGCTGACAGTCCCGCAGCATGGATAAGGTATCTTCTGCCGCCCAGGAGTCGAACGTGGACGGCTGCACGGGGATGAGCAACATACCGTGTTCGCTGCACAGGACGGCTGCACGGGCCTGCCCGTTGTCACCGGCTCCCGCGTCAATTACCACGTAATCGAAATTGTCGTAGTCCCTGATGTCCTCGACCAGCAGCTCCGGCAGAAGCGTCCCCGCCATAATCTTCGGGAGCGTCTTGTCGCCGGCCCTGATCCGGCAGAAATCCATGCTGGATTTTTGTTTCTCGTCCATGTCGAAAAGCATGACTTTCTTTCCTTTTTCTGCCAGCACTGCGGCGATGTTGACGGCGATTGTACTCTTTCCCGTGCCGCCTTTCGTGTTGACTACCGAAATAACTTTCACAATGTTTCCTCCTTCATCTGTTCTACGTGTTTCATATGTTCTATATAATCTATATAATCTATATGATTTATATAATCTATATAATATTTATTAGAAACATTATGTTGATGGTCTAAAAGAAAGGGCTTTCGCCCTTTCTTTTTTACACCTGCTATACAGCGGTATTACTTGTAGACATATTCCTTGTTGTAAAGCGTGATAACGATGTTTTTTAAGACGCCGTCAGCAAGGCTGCGCAGACCGATTTCACAAGCCTTGTCTATCAGATCCTCCATCTCCTCCAAGGGAAGACAGATATTTCTTTTCGTCTCCTGACTGACCAGAGCAAGCGTGATCTTTCCGCTTTCGTCCGGAACCGCCGGAATGCCCAATGTATCCAACCTTTCAATAATCTCCTTCTTCTTCTTGTTTCTGTTCATTTACTTCTCCTTTAAATCTTGCCCAAGGCATATTTCATCTTCCCTTGCGGAAAATAATATCCTTTACTATATACTTTATATTATTTTCCGCAAGTAAAAAAATATGTATTAGCAGATTTCTATTTTCCTGCCTTCGGCATATCCTGAACGCTGATAAGTATTTTTTTTCGCCTCTTTACGTCGGGGATGGGGGCTTACTCTTTTCTGACGCCATTCTTTTACTGCTATATCCTTTTCTGTTTCGCGGTGCAGTGCCAGATCCGCACTTTCCTGTACCTGGTCCATGGCCATACCGTATGAGGCCGCATGTTCTTCCGCAGCGACAAGATATTTCCTGCAGGCGGTCACGGCGATGCCCCTGTCCATCAGGCTCCTTGCCAATAAGACCTTCTGGTTCAGCGTCATCCCGTTGAACACGGCTTTTGCCTGGCCCTTCCGTTTCCTGCTTTCCGTACGGTACTGCTTCGTGAAAACAGTGTGCCTGTGTTTCCGTTCATAAAAATCCGCGGTACATTTTACCTGTGCCGCTTTTACCTTCTTCAAAGCGTTTTGAAGAAGAAGATACTTGTCAGTCCCGATAGCGGTATCCCGCATCTTTTTCATAATAAGGGAACCCTTGTGATGGACGGCATTGAGCCTGTCCCTTGATTCCTGCAGTTCCGCCCTGGATTCAGAGAGGGCCTTTTGCATGGACCGTTCCCATTCCCAGTTCACCATCTCGCAATAGACATTGCAGAAAAAATCTTCTTCTACCGAAAACGACATCTTTCCCACCGCCTTTTCAAAGCGTCTTTTTCAGCCCGTCCCGTTCCCTTGTTTTTGTGTTTTTTTGTTTCTTTGCGGTCTTCTTCCCCGTCTTGACGTCACGGACGGCGGGTATGCGTTTCCCCTGCCCGTTCTCTCCCCTGACATACCTCGACGAAAACTCTTCCGAAGAATGTTCCCATTTGCTTCTTATGGCTGTCAGGAACGGCTCGCGCAACCCATCGAGGCAATACAGTGAAGCTGCGAGCGCGTTGGTATGCTTTGCTTCCCGTTTGTCGCTCGTGTCCTCACGGATAAACTTGCATTGCCGGAATATATCCTGCATCAGCGCTTTCTCACAGATATCCGTTTCCAAGGAAAGCTTCCTGTCTATTCGCAGCGGGACGACCATCACGCCGAACCCTTTAAAATTTTCTTCCACCTTCCAGCGAGCGGTCAAAACACATATCCTTGTCCGGTTATGCCCGGTGGCGCTGTAGTCCCGGATATACTTATCCATCTCTTTGAAGTTGTCAGCGGTTGTCAGCATCCGCAGCCCCGTTCTGTCCATCTTCAACAGGGACACAGCCTTCAGGGGCCGGGGCGTGACCTCTCCATCCATCACCGGCAGATTATCCCAGTCTACACTGAAATCCATACGATCACCACGCTTTCGATTGACTAAAAACAAATCTGTTCCTATGCCAATCTTAACACAGCTTACGTTTTCCCTTGCGCTGTTTTGTAAAACTTTCGCTACGTGTGTTACTATCAGTTCTTCTGAATCTTTCGCTACATGTGTTACAATTCTTTCTTCTGAATCTTGTCTATATTGTCGCTGTCAGGCGATCAATTCCAGTTCGCCCCGTTTCAGGTGCATCTTTTCTTCCAGCATCCGCAGGGACCCTTCCAATATGCGTCCCTCGTTGTTCCGGAACAGCTTCCAAAAGGGATACAGGCTCGTCCCTGCCATCTTCGCCATGGCCGAAAAGGAAATCTTCTGCTCTTCTTTCAGGCGGCGCAGCTTGACGACGTCCACATGGACATATCTGCGCGTCACCGATGCACGGCCTGACGGTTTTGATTTCTTTTCCAAACCGCACCACCTGTACAGTACATCACAGGGGGTATGGTCGGTCAGTACACATTCGCACAGGGCGTACCAACCGATGTTGGGCGTAATGCCGGACGGGTTCTGGCAGTTAAAGCTTCGATATACGGAAATGTTCCTCATGTCGCCGCCGCCCCCTTCCCGTACCGGAACGAACGGATCGGTATGTTGGTGCCTTTGTAGAACCGCTTGCTGCGTTTCCAGCTTGCGTAATACCCGGACGCCGTCCTGCCGTATTCCGCGTCCTTCAGCTCCGCCTTGATCAGGTTCTCGTGCAACGCCCTCTGGTCCTGCAGCTCGGCGATCCTGCGATCAATGTCCTCCAGCATAATAAAAGAATCTTCCATCGTTTCGGGCAGTTCCGCACTGCGATTCTCCACGCCCTGGTATACAGCGGTCAGGTTCCTCGCACAGTCCTCGGTGCAGTCCACGGGAGGAAGCGTATCATTATTCACGCTTGCCCAAAATGCGCCTGTCTTCATAATCATCTCGCGGATGAAATCCTCGTCCCGCTCCACCGTGCGGCAGACGTAATGCTGCCCGCCGATCAGACAGGCGATATACCATCTGGAATACCCGGTCACTGCCATATACCACTGGCACTGGCAATAATAACCTTCGGGAATGCCTCCGAACCGACCGTAACCGTCTTCCCATTCTTTCCGCATCATAAAGGAGGCCGTCTTGCATTCAAGACCTGCTTCTTCCCCGACCAGCACGCGGTCCACGCTGGCCAGCATCCACGAATGCTCCAGCGAACGGAGAAGCCCCTGCTTCTTTACCTTCTTTCCGGTACGCCGCACGAATTCCTCGGCGACTACCTCTTCCAGTATCGAGCCAAAATGCACGGCCTCGTTATCGGAAATATCCTCCGCCTGAAATCTGCCTGTTTTTTCCGCCCATAACCGATGCAGCGTCTTGAACCGGCTCATACCCATTATTATAGAAGCATCCGTACCGCCGATCCCTTTATTCCGCTGCTTCAGCCACGCCTCCCGATCCTGCATCATTTTTACCGTCATTATCAGTTTCGCCGTTTTCATTTTCCTTTCCCTCGCTTCTCTTTTTCTGTTCCTCTCGCCATTGTTGCAGGAATAAGCCAACCTGCTGTCGTTTTAACCCATAAACCTCTGCAATCTCCTGCATGTTCATGGTCTTGTACATCTCGGCCATCTCCTCTATCATTTCAGGAGACACCCAAACCTTTTCGCCCTCGTATAACGCCTTCGCCTTTTCCAGTGTGCAGCCTTCCATCACAGCGATCAGAAAAACGTAAACACAATGCTTGTTGTCAAAGATCTCCGTCATCGTGTCCGTCACCCCTCTCTTCCGGACAGAAGAAGAAGTCGCCTATTTCCTCCTTCTTAATCTGTAAAAGGATGCATGCATACCAGATCTCCCCCTGCAAAAACGGAGTGCGTCCGGTAAGGCGTCCGCTTAATGACGCCTTGCTCATCCCCATAGCGGCGGCAAAGCGTGCCGCAGAACCGTACACTTCCACAATCCGGCCTTTTAGCCGCTTGGATGAAAATGCTACGTTATAAGGCTTCCCGGTCCTTCCCTGCCTTCTAACCACTTTTTCCACTCCTTTATTATTGTAATTGCTTTAACTTTTTATACAATTTTAAATGTTCTGTTTTATATATATTGTAATTGCTTTTATTCAATTTGTCAACATACAAAAAACTTTTTTTCGATTTTGTAGTTTTTGTTAACACATTAAATATTTTTTTTACAAATACAATACTTTATTACCAAAAACGTTGTGCATCTTTCAGTTTTGTGTTACAATAAAGCGGAAACAAAGGCGTTGATAACAGGAGGAGCCGTTATGAGCAACACAAAAAAGATACTGAAGAAAAAAGTAAATGATTCGTCTTCCCCGGCCATAGAAAACACGTTTTCCTTCAGACTTGCGTTTGCGCTGGCGTCCCGCATGATGTCACAGGCGGAACTGGCTAAGGCCTGCGATATTGCCCCGTCGAACATCTCCCAATACCTTGCCAAGAACGCAGAACCGAGGATAGACAAGCTCAAGCTCATTGCCGAGAAGCTCCATGTCAGCACCAACTGGCTCACCGGTGAAGGCAAAGCCTCCGACATAGACAAACGAACCGGATCTGACGCGCTGGCGCCGGACGAGCAGAAACTGCTCAAATATTACCAGTCCCTCGCCCCCGGCGGGAAAGATTTCCTGCTGAAAACCGCCGAAGTTTACGCAAGGATCGCCCAGGAGGAAAAAGACAAATAAAAAAACAGCCTTGCGGCTGTAAGAGGAACAGTATCCATTTTGGATACTGTTTTTTTATTTTAAGTATAATTCAAATAGAAAACTTTTTATTAGACTTATAACGAAAGATATACTTTTCGGATATGTCCGTTGATCTGGGAGTGGAGTGCGTTTCCGGTTTTTTCCTTCCCCCATTGTAACGACCGCGCCTTCCCCGCAAGGGGCAAGTGGCATCCCCCGAAATTTTTGTGGTGCGTAAAAATTTTGGGCGACCCCTTGCGCTCCGGGCTTGTCCGGTCGTTTTTAATGTGGCAAGAAAAAATCCAAAACAGCAGCGGCCCACAGGGACGATGACGGAAGAGGAGAGAAAGGAGGAAATATGATGATGAGCAGAGGGATGAGGAACCATTGCGACACAGTGTTCCTTGGCGCGGTCGCTGTGGTTTGGATGGCGTGGTTCAAAAATTCGCTAATCGCAACTTTATTGTTCATTATATGAGTTAATGTATTGACAATAACTCGTTATTATGGTATACTTTAATAAAGGGCAATGCCCCAAAAATTTATTTTATTGAAAAAAGGAGATTATGGTATGAACAAGATTATTTTAATCGGCAGACTGACAAAAGACATTGAAGTAAAGACCTCGCAGAGCGGTACGGAGCTGGCTCGTTTTTCCCTGGCTGTGACACGCCCGTTCAAGAATAAACAGAGCGACAAGTATGAAACCGACTTTTTCGACTGCGTGGTGTGGCGACAGGCCGCTTCCCTGTTGGCAAAATACTGCCACAAGGGCGACCAGCTGGCTATTGAAGGCTGGATGTCCATCAACGACTATGTTGACAAGAGTACCGGTGAGAAACGCCGTACCTATGAAGTGAACGTGGAAAAATTCGACTTTGGTGCAAAATCGTCCGGCAAACCCAACACGGCAACGTCCTCTGCCTCTGCTCCGCAGGGCGGAATCGACACCGATCCGTTTGACGAAGAAATGCCGTTCTGATAGTCCTCTCTCGCCCTGCCTGCTTTCCTGCCGGATGGCAGGCGGGGCTTTTTATAATGCTGACCGCTAAAGATACGTGGAGAAAATGAGGAAAGTATGGTTTTTGAAAACGTTTTTAAAACCCGTCTAAAAGAATTACGGGAATCACATAATGTAACGATGACCGAGCTTGCTGATATTCTTGGCATGACCTCGTCAGCTGCTATCAGCCAATTCGAAACCGGCAAAAGCCTGCCATCCTATTTTACGCTTCTAAAAATCGCTTTGTTTTTCGGGGTATCTTTGGAATGGCTTACGGGTTTATCGGACACGCCTTATACCAAAGCGTCAATAACAGCGGCACAGAAATACTTAAAACAACGTATTCATATATTAAATGCCGAGGCCGTTATTAAAGACGTTATCGCCCTATGGAGAAACAACCAATCTATCCACTATGAAAAGGACGCAAGTATCATTCCCGATGAAGCTGATTATGCAATTAACGGCAGGCTTATATTTTTGATACATATTACGTTTTTGATGGATATAGAACAAGAAAATTTTTTAAAAGCCTCGGACTTTATAGACTTTCTTTCAAATAAGATTTTCGTGAATTGCCGTTACCAACCTATATTCAGAAAACGCGTACGTTACATCTACTTAAAGGAATATTATACGAAAGATTTAAAATACAGGCCAAAGGAGTAACCCATGAGATTTTCTGCAAGCATTATTAAGTTGCTACGAAACTCTTACGGTATATCACTTTCGGAGATTTCGATTCTTTGCGATATGAGCAGCAAAGGTACGGTAGCCAATTATGAAATTGGAAATTCAACACCCTCAACTAAAGCTTATGAGGCTTTAGCTAATGTGTTCGCGGTTTCCTTTGACTTCATTAGAGGACGAACTCTAATGCCGTATTCGACCGACTCAATAACCGCAGCAGAGGCCGTCTTTGTGCAGAACTTTATAAAAAAATACGGCGAATCCTTTTTTACAAAGATTTTTCCGGATGCTGGTGATCAAAGCGTTTATTCCTCTGAAATATTGGCTCAATACAGAATGCCCGTAATTTGTAATACCTTGGATATTTGGCATATACGTCCCAAAGAAAGTGATTTGTTTAGCTGGCCGGTAAGAGCTAATATCATAACCCTTATGCAATTTCCTTTGAACGGCATTGGCGGTAATTGGGAAGATTATATGATGCCATTGATTGAAAGAACGCTTATTGAACAGTTAAAAAGGACTTTTCCGATAAACCTGTTAGGGAATAAGTCCCGGCCTTCATCTGTGAAGAAATTTATTGAACGGCGTATCGTGTTGCAGGCATTGATGTATCCCATTTTGGATAAAAACAGTAAGTATATACCCAATAAAGTGCCTGCTTTTGACATTGAAAATGCTGTTAGGCGACTGCAATTACAAAAGTCGAAATATGGAAAAAACACTTTGTTGACAAAAAGACGCAAATCATAGGGGGAAACGCAACATGATTATTTCAGCAAGCAGAAGAACGGACATACCGGCCTGTTACAGCGACTGGTTTTTGAAACGTGTGCAGGAAGGTTTCCTTTTCGTCCGGAATCCCAAGTTCCGGCACAGCGTTTCAAGGATCAGCCTCTCCCCGTCCGTTGTGGACTGCATCGTGTTCTGGACCAAGAATCCCCTGCCGATGCTGGACAAACTCCCGGCGATACGGGACTATATGTATTATTTTCAGTTTACGGTGACCGGTTACGGGAAAGACATAGAACCGCATATCCCAAACAAGAAGAACGTCATCCTTCCGGCTTTCATCCGGCTGTCAGAACAGCTGGGGAAAGACCGCATGGTTTGGCGGTATGACCCTATCCTGTTCAACGACCGCTACACGCCTGAATATCATTTACGGGCCTTCGGGGAAATAGCCAGGACATTAGAGGGATACACAGATACCTGCGTCATTTCCTTCTTGGATAATTACAGCGTATACGGACAAGCCGTTACCGGACTGCAGGCGGAAGACAAAACCGATGATTTCCTGCTGGACTTCTCGTCCAAGCTCGCCGTGACAGCCAAAGAACACGGGATGACGGTTTCTACCTGTGCCGAGGAAATAGACCTGTCCCCCGTCGGTATCGGTCACAACGCCTGTATCGACAAGACACGGATCGAGAGGCTCTTGGGTACGACGCTCTCCCCTCTTGGAAAAGATACTGCCCAGCGGTCCGAATGCCTCTGCTCGACGAGCATCGACATCGGCACGTATAACACCTGCCCAAACGGATGCCGTTACTGTTATGCCAACCTGAAGGGCGATGCTATGGTAAAGCTTATCTCCGCCCGGTATGACATCAATTCCCCCATGCTGTGCGACAGGGTGCGGGAGGAAGACGAGGTTGTGGAAAACAAGAACGCCCGGTCGCTGGTCCGCAGGGAAACGGACCTGTTCGGGGGCGCTATGGAATGAAAGGAGAAAATATGAACGAACACAGACAAAATTTCGAGAGCATCAGACGATATTATGTCCCAAACAACAGGCTTCCCGTCAAGGTGCGCCGGGCGGGTATACGGAGATTCCTCCGGCAAAACAATAAACTGTTGCGGGAATGGAAAGACAAAATGAATTCTGCCATCAATGAGAGCAAAGGGGTATAAACATGAAAAAGGTAATCGCAGCCAGCGTAAACAAACGGATCGAATTTGATAAAACCAGCGAATTTGAAAAACACATCGAATACCTTGAAAGCAGGAAGCGTGAATACGTCGTCCTGTCCAAACGGGATTTAGGAAACGGAAGGCTGCAGGTAGATATTAAGGAACAATATAATTTCAACGACCTGCTGTAAACGGGAAGAAGACCATGGAATTTACAGAACTCACAGCCCTGGCAAAACTATCAAAAGACGTGAAAACAGCGTCCGCTACCCTGACGGACACAGAGGCACGGTTCTTGGTAGACACGTATTACCAACTGCAGGCGGGGCGCATCCGCTCCACCAACCAGATCCGCGCCATTGACAAGGCGGCCGGAAAGGACGGGGCGGAACCCCATGAAACGATTTCGTTCTTTGCAAAGAACTATAAAACACTCGAAAGCAACATCAGAGCCTGCCTTGCGGAATATGTGGAGGCCAAGCCTATCGCCCGGTGGATGATGAGTATCGTCGGCATCGGACCGGTGCTTGCCGCCGGGCTTATCGCCAACATCGACATAAAACGGGTGGAGACCGCCGGGCAGATCCATGCGTTCGCAGGACTTGACCCGACGAAAAAATGGATGAAGGGCGAAAAGAGACCTTGGAACCCCCGTTTGAAAACGCTCTGCTGGAAAATCGGACAAAGCTTCATCAAGATGTCCGGACGGGATGACGCGGTTTATGGAAAAGTTTACTTGCTCCGTAAACAGTATGAAACGAAAAAGAACGAGAATCTGGAATACCGGGACCAGTGCAAGGCCATCCTGGCCACAAAACATTTCAAGAACAAGGAGATGCAGCAGTGTTATGAGTCGGGCAAACTACCACCGTCCCATATCACCCAGCGGGCCGCCCGGTATGCCACCAAGCTGTTCCTGAGCCACCTTTTTACTGTGTGGTATGAGCTGGACCGACACGAGAAGCCGCCAAAGCCCTACCCGATCGGCATTATGAACCACGCCCATGAGATCTATCCGCCTAACTGGAAAGACGGGAAAATCGTCCTGCCAAAAGAAACGGCGGAAGCTTAAAAAATATATTATTCACATAATCCGATAGCAACACGTAATGAGAAAGATTCAGAAAAACTGATAGCAACAAACGTAGCGAAAGATTAAATCATCTTAATTATGAAAATACCGGAAACGGTAACGGAAGGAGGTGCAGGCCATGCTTGCCATGATTCGTGGATTTGTCGCTTTAACTTTAACATTCATTGCCAACATGGGGTTGGTGTCTGTCCTTTGGGGTGCAGTGTGGTACTGCACGCCCGAACCATTGTGGAACGGGGTAAAGGATATGCTTGTGTTCCTGCATATCCCTCCTACCACGGAGAACCTGATCCTAAACCTGTCTCTTGTTACCATTTTCGTCCCCTGCCTCTTTTGCCGCACCTGGCTTATGCAGCGCATCATTCTTTTTATGATGGGGGCAAGGAAGGCGACCGGGAAAGACTATGAAAAACTCAGCGGCGCCCTGCGTCTTGTCTGTGAAAAGGAAGGCAGGGCTTTAAATGATTATAACCTGTACGTGCTGGAAGAAGCGGGGTGCAACGCAGCTGCGTTCGGGAAAAACAATATCATCGTGACTCGTGGCGCCATCGACAAATTATGGACGCTTCCCTTGGCCGGGATCCTCGCTCACGAAGCAGGACACATCCATAACGGGGATACCCGCATCAACATCCTGCTTTCCTGCATGGGTTTCTTCGGGGATATGGCCGTCAGCATCCTGAATTTGACCGTGATGGTCTGCAACTGGCTCGTGTGGATTCCTATCGTGAATATCGTGTTGGGGATTTATACCTGGGCTGTGGCGATCTGCCTCACAGTGATCCATTTTGTAATCAATGTGCCGTCTCTATTGGTCACGCTGTTATTTTCCCGGTATGAAGAATACGACGCGGACCGTTACGCCTGTGAGCTGGGCTTTGCCGCAGAACTGTACAAGGGCCTTTCCTTCGTCACGAGGAGTGAAAAGCCTGTAGGATTCGTGGACAGCTTCTGGTCTACGCATCCCGTAACAGAAAAACGGCTCAAACGCATCCGGCAATATATGGGCCGCGTAGAAGAGGATGAAAAATATGACTGATAATAAAAAGAACGTAGGACGCCCTTTCGGAAGGGTGGTAAGAATCCATAAAACATACTGGGTATCCGAGGAGGAAGACCGTTTCATTACCGACTACCTCCGGCAACGACGTGGGCGGACGGTACTGAACGGCCCGTCCGGGCGGGACCGGTTTGCGGAGAAAAAGGAACGTATCTGCAGAAAACAAAAAGAAGATCAATGCCTTAAACGAAAACAAAAAAGGCTTGTAAAAGAATACGAGGCGCTGCTCCGCATGAGGAATAAAGATGGAGAATAAATCCAAGAGATTCCTTGTTTACGGAAACGCCAGCTTCGCAGACATGGATGCAGTGCGAAAAATCCTTCAGGAGCGCGTTAAAAAAGGAAACACGATATACACGTTCCGTCAGGACGGAACGTGTCATATAACGGAAATCTGGGCGCGTTCCTGCCATATTTCGTGCTATGCCCTGCCCCTGCCCGATTCCATCCCGAAACGCCAGGCCTGCATATTGGAGATCATGTCTTTGGTTGACGAGGTCATCCTGTTCGGGAGCGGGAAGGAAATCGAGACAAACTATATATTCCGGCTGGCCAAACTGGCTAAACGAACCATTTATTGCATAGGTTTTACCGGTTTGCCGGAATTAAAGCAATAACAAATTTTGTGTTGGCAAACATAAAAAAGGAGGACTGCCAAAATGAAAATCATTGAACCGAGTTTTTGGTTCCTGCCTGTCAACGGCGAGGAAATGCTGCGGCGTATCGAACGGGCCGGGCGCACCTGTTACAAAAGCGAGAACAAAATTACAAAGGATTCCGCTCGGAGATTTGTCTTTAACATCATCAAAAAAGGCCACGAGTCCGTTCTTGAGCATGAAAAGGTGACCGTCCGCATCACCTGTGACCGGGGCGTGACGCATGAGATCGTCAGACACCGGATCGCCTCGTATTCGCAGGAAAGTACCAGATACTGCAATTACTCCAATGAGAAATTCGGCAACGAGCTGACCTTCATCCGCCCGTTCTATTGGAAGGACGACCCGGCGAAGATGGGCGTATGGACAAATGCCATGCAGCGGATCGAGGAAGATTATATGGAACTGATCCGGCTGGGGGCGACGCCGCAGGAGGCCAGGGCCGTACTGCCAAACAGTCTGAAAACGGAAATCATCGTAACGATGAACCTCCGAGAGTGGCGGCATTTCTTCAAGCTCCGCACCAGCCCGGCGGCCCATCCGCAGATGCGGGAGGTTGCGGTCCCCCTGTTGGAAACGTTTAAACACGTGATCCCTATCGTTTTTGATGACATCCTGTGTAACGAAGTTTTTGGAGACGACAACAGTGAAAGGCAATAATGATAAGTTTTGCGATACATGTAAAAGTATATAGCTTTTCTTTTAAAATCCAGTCAATTTTCGGCTGGATTTTTTTGTTTTTGGGCTGTCTAAAAATATTGACTTATTTTTGGATAAACGATACAATACAGTAAGGAAGTCTAAAAATTAAGTCTTATTTCTGGAATAATACAAGGAGAAAAAACAATGGCTGATGATAATGTAACGAGTTTGTTTGGAGAAACTGAAATCCCGCAGATAACGGTTGTCAACAGAAACGATTTTATTTCCAATAACAATCTGATACGGTGTCATTGGGTAAAGTATGAAGACACTACGATGGAAGACCCGTTGAGCCTTTTTAACGGGTATCAGGACTTAAAGGTCATATCTTTTTCTTATAACTTTGGCTTTGTAGCACGGTTGACAGAGAAGTTTGAGCAGGCGCAGATTATTCTTGGCGCAGAATTTGTTGCTTCGAAGTTGAATCAGACATTGGCAAACCAAATGGATGAGATAATGGCAACATCTGACGAACTACGGTTAAGCCTGCACCGTAATAAGAAGCTGGCGAAACGGGTTGTTGAAGAAGAAGTAGAGATACGGTGCCCGATGGCATTGATTGACCATCGTAAGATATATCTTCTGAAAGCCGATGACGGCAGGACACGTGCAATTATGCCTTCTGCCAATATTTCTGCTCGGGCATGGACAGGACTTAACCAAATTGAAAACTTTGTTGTCAGCGATGACCCTGCCACTTATGATGCGTATCTGGCAGAGTTTGAAACCGCTTGGGCGCTGTCTGAACCTGTTATTCCGAACGCACGGGTTGAACAGGAAGTCAGAGAAACGCCTATGGAGGAGCTTCCTGACAAGGATATCGCAGGCGTAGAAACGGAAATGTATTCGATAAAGGATGACAATCCTATACTTGAAAATATACAGAAAAGCATAATTGATAAGGCTATTATTGTCAGGGAGATCAATGACCCTGAAATTAAATTTGAAATTATTGAATATAACAAAGATTTGGAGAATCTGAAGCAGTTCCATAGGGAAATATCCAAGGAACTCAAATTATCATCAAAGAATGGTGTGATTCAGTTAGTTCCCAAGCTTATTACGAAATATTCGTTTCTTGCCAACAAAGTTAGTATGAAAAAAATTAGTATTGAAAAAAAGTCGGAAGAATATCCTCGTATGACAATAGATTATCCGACTAATACTGTTTTTTTGGATAAACAAAAGGTTGACCTGTTTCCATCGGATGATGATGTGAAAAATGATATTAAGGAACTGCTTTCGGTATTTTCAAACTTTGATAATTTTATTGGCCGGGTAGAACAGGCGAAAGATAATTATTTTAAATTGATGAATGCGATGTTTTCTTCACCGTTTAATGCAAAATTGCGCTGTGCCGCATATCTGCGTGATATTGGCACATCAGGTTTGCCTTTATATATTTTATTGAATTCGCCCAAATCAAATAGCGGAAAGACCTTTATGGTACAGTATTTTTTGAAAATGATGACTGGCAAAAAAGGGTTTACGTATAAATTTGATAGGGTTAAGTCAAAGGATTTAGAAATCTTTCAAAAGCATGAAAAATACTTGCACAAAGGTATTCCTATTTTTATTGATGAAGTTACTTCCTCGTTTAAAATCGCCTTTGCAGGAATGATACGAACAGTAGATTCTTGCGAAATCGAACAGCGTGAGTGTCAACCAATGACTGTATTTGCTTCCAACGTAGTGTCTGATCCTGATGAAACGCTGCGAAAGCGAATGGTGTTTATGAGTTTTGATATTGGACTTTCGAGCAAGGTAATTCCTCGTGAGATGGATACAAAAGGTAGGCAGTTGATTAACCGTGTCGGTACTGCTTTCTATCGCAAGTATTTGTCCTATATGCTTCCGTACGTTGCGGACGAATTAAATAAGCTGTATACAGGAGAAGGACTTACGGATAAGTATTCACCTGAATTGATGAAAAAATCGTCAAAAATCATTATTCAAATTATTAAAGAATACGGTTTTGACATTCCTAAATATATGAAAGTATTGTCGTGGGATGTTGATTATGCTGCTAACTCACAATCGGTTTATGATGAGGAACTGAAACGGATAATTAGACTTTATGAAACAGAAAAGAAATCGTTTTATATTGATGAAAAATATGTTACTATTTGTTTAAGCAATGATAAAACAGGACAGAAGATGGTATCGAACTGGGCCAGTCTTCTTCCTCGTGAGATACAGGCTGAAAAGCTTCCTGATGCTAATAATGCCAAAATTCGCATGAACCGTAAGGAACTGGAACATCATCTTGGGTTCCGGTTCGATACGGGCATCCGTGCCAGGTTAAAGAATTTGCTTTCATAATTTGAAAGGTTGGGTATGACAATGAGAAAAGTTGGTAATATTTACCTTTATGTAAAGCAGGACGACCGAATAGAAGAACTGCAGTATGTTCTGCAGAATATTAGCGCGTTTTACAAACATAATGAAATCTATATCAGCCGTGAGCCGAGGCGGAGTTTTGGGGAACTGGAAAAAATTAAAGAAACAATGCAGGAGAATGATGTTTGTATTATAACTAATCCTGCATCGTTAGGTCTTAATGAGACAGAGGTCGTCACCCAGCTGGACTGGTTTATTCAGAAGCCTCGTATTCTGCTGATATATGATTTTAAGACAACTTACCAATGGGGTGTCTCTGAACCGTTAAATCAGGCGATTCTGCAGACAATACAGGAGTCTGTGTTGAGGCAGGCAGGAAAGCGTGTCATAAAGATGCCTGAAAACAGGAAGTCAAATGCGGGACGCAGCCGGGTAGAGTTTCCTAAAAATTGGGCAGAACTTTATGAACAGTGGGAAACAAAAAAAATAACATCCAAGGAATTTTTGGAAAAATCTGGTCTGAAAAGAGCCACTTTTTATAATCTGATAACAGAATATAGACAGATGAAAAAAGAAAACGAAAAACAAATAAAAGAGAATAATTGGCATTATACCAATTAAAAATGTATAATAAATACCTTTATAATCCAGCGATTTTCGGTGGATTTTTTTTATTCTTTCGCCCGTAAATCCGTTTTTGTGTCTGCAAGATATTTCTCCAGCGCTTTCTCAACGATAACTGTTTTCGGGATTCCCGTATCATCAGAATACTCCGAAAGCTGTTCCAAAATATCTTTACGCAAATAACAGTTAAAATACTGCCCGTCTTTTTTTGCCCGTGCCATATCATTTTACCTCTGCTTTCATAATGTTTTCATACACCTTATGTCAATGCGGTTTTCCGAACATCGTGTCCAGATCAGTACCCGCTGCTTTCAAAGACGAATCCAATAGCATCCTGCCCATATGGTCAAATTCTCTCATGTTTATTATTTTTTTCTGCAACATTTCGGATAATATGTCGGAGCCGAACTGCTGCGCATCATCTATCAGCAGAAATGCGGTTGTCCCGATGTCTTTAGGCATATCATATTTTCCAAACGAGGACAGGTTTCCGCAAATGGCATAAAAAATGGTGAATAACACATCCGCTTCCGAGTTTTTGTGTTTTTCTTTATCATAAATTTTCTCAAAGAAAACTTTTTCCGCACTGTCGACAATCTTACTGCGAAAATGCCCATAATTCCCTTGAAACATCGCGGAATGGCTTTCCCTGAAATTCTTAAACGCCCTTGCGTGTTCCGGCGAGCCTTTCGGCTCGGCTGATTTCTTCTTGATGAAGAAAAAATAAACAGCAACTATGCAAACAGTAATAATGATACCCGTTTCCATTTTTACCTCCGGCTTCTTGTTTCATCCATGTTCTATAGTCCCATTTTTTCCATTTGCACGACAGCGATAGAACGGTCTAACCAGCGTTTCATTATCCTCACGGCAAGATCAGACTGATATTTCCCCGTAACGGGATCGCTGTCTGTCAGCATTTTTACCGTCTCGTCTTCAGGATGCTGCGTTCTGTAATTCATTATTGCCCGGACGTAATTCTGCTCGTTGTCCTGTGTCGCAAAGTATGAAAACAACCCGCTCCTGTAATTGATAAATGCAACGATTACGGCAATGATACTGGTATATAGCTTATAGGATGTGTCACCAAAAAAGTAATTTAAAACGCCACATAACAACGGCAACAACCACGCCAAAGATAAGTTCGCCGAAGCAGACAGGCATTTCTTTAAATACTGTGGGGACGAACTGCCCATTATTATACCTGCGTTCGAGACATAAAATTTGGCAAAATCATTTATTCTCGTTGTTTCTATCTCTAAAGTTTTGGCATAGTTTTTGGTGAAAATATCGAAAAGCTCTGTTTCAAAAGCCTTTTTTAACTTCTTTCCGGTAAAGTATGTATATAAAGAGAATAATATAGATCCCGTTGTCAAATACGATAGCATAATAAACCCCTCCCCGACAGTTTTAATTATTTAAGTTGTGAACCGACCAGCCCTTCATACATCTTGAACAGCCATGCAACACATTCGGCTTCGGAGTTAACCTTTCCCCACATACCGTATGCTTCCATAACAGCACGGTCGTTTGCTTTGTGTGCTTTGCGTAAATCGACAGGCATAAGCGTTTCATCGTAAAGGTCAGCCAATGACGATTCGGGATAATTTGCCCGTGCATCTAAAATTGATTGAGCAGTCTTTTCGATTTTCTCTCGCTGTTGGTCAGTCGGCGTACACCACGGAAAATTGTTATAAACAACATCTTTAGAATAACGGTAACGACTTTCTAACCTTCCTGCAACAGTTCGCATCCAAGCCATGTGAACATTACTTTCCAAAATACCAAAATCATATAAAGATGCATCTGGAATAATTTGTACTGCATCGCTCGCAATAGTGTTGCCATCTATAAATCCCATAGGAATATATCGTCTTGTTTCAGACGATACCCGTGGAACAATAATATACGGCTTCCCAACAGGTTGAGTAATTTGAGCAAACAGCGTCGGAGTGTCAGCAAATTTTCTGATACCTGCAGCTATACTATTTTCTCTATTTTCTTTGCATTTTTTTACACGGTCCAAAATAAGCGGACATTTTTTCAATTCCGCAGGAGAAACGTTTTCCAACCATAAGCAAAACCTTTTTTTGTTATGTAAATATTCTACGGCTCCCAATAACGGCCTGATATATTTCTTGGCCTGCGGTTCCTGGCTAATAAACGAGGCATACTCGTTATCCTCGATTATTAAAAAACCTCCATCTGCGGGCTTATTGCCGTAAATCATTTTACGGACATTGCATAACGGTTTGTTCCTGCTTTCGACCAATAGATCCGGGGCATCCATTAAATACGGATTTATGTTAGCAGCCTCTATTGTTGTATCTTTGTCAAAGATAAGTTTTTTCGATTTGTTGAACTTTGAAAAACCAATTATAACACAATGCACGTGCGCTTTGTTATTCGCTTCGCTGTCCCAAATAAAACTCCTATAAGCAAAATTGATTTTTATATCCAGGTTTTTCCAAAGCCTTGATACTGTTTCGCCCTGCGTTATTGAATTCGTGGAAACAAAACAACATTCAATTCTTGTACCATCAATGTAATCTGACGCCTTTTTATACCATGCGGAAACGAGGTCTAAATTTTTGATACCGGGGAAGATATGTTGCATATCCGACTTTTGTTCTTTTGACATAAAAGTAAAGCCGACAAACGGCGGATTCCCCATGATATATGCCAAAGCGTATTTAGAGACAACCATGACATCGTTCCAGTCCATCCGGAGCGCGTTCCCCTCCACAATCTTTGCGTCGGTTTTTAACGGGAAAAAGTCTATTGTCTGATTTACAATGGCTTCTGTTTCCTTGATCATCTGGCTTTCCGCGATCCATAAAGCGGTCCGCGCAACGGTCACGGCGAAATCATTGATCTCGATACCGGCGAATTGTTTGATGGAAACTTTTACGGGATTCGCAAATTCCAGTACCATCTGCCCTTTCTGCAGGCATTCGATAACCCTGTTTTCCAGCCTGCGTATCGACAGGAACGTTTCCGTGAGAAAGTTTCCTGATCCACACGCAGGATCGAGAAAATACAGCGTCGTCAGTTTGTTCTGGAATGTTTCCAAGGCCGTCCTCCGCCTTGGCCCCGACATATTGTCGGTCAGTATCTTATCAAATTCCGCCTCAAGATTGTCGAGGAACAAGGGATCTATGACCTTGTGGATGTTCCGGACGCTGGTGTAATGCATCCCACCCTTTCGCCTTGTCTCCGGGTTCAAGGTGGATTCAAATACCGCGCCGAAGATGGTTGGTGATATTTTGCTCCAGTCCAGGTTCTCGGACATATCCTTTAAAATCAGGTTCTTCACATCATCGGGAATGATGGGGATTTCAATGTTTTCGGCGAACAATCCGCCGTTGACGTACGGAAAATCCATCAAGACTTTTTCCGTGTATGGTTCACGGTCGTTCTCACGCTGGTCAAGGATAATGAACAACCGCATCAGCGCCATACGGGTATTGGACTCCCCTTCAAGGTAATCGTGGAACTCTGTGCCTTTTGGCCCGAACAGCAGGGCATCCTCCGCATATAAACAGAATACAATACGGACGCAGAGTTTATTAAGGCTCTGCAATGTGGACTCGGCCGTGGGATCCTTATACAACGGGAGCATCATATCATATAATCTTCCGACAAGCTCGCCCGCCTTGAAAGAAAGCTCCTGTTCAACGGTGATCTTCCTGATGCTGGCGTCCACCATGAAGGAAAGCATGGAAAACTTTTCCGGCAGCTCTTCCAAAAGGATTTCCGTAGGCTTCGCCTCCGGACGGACCGCTTCCATGTCATAAATGACGAATTTCTGGAAATTACATGTAACGATCCAGCGCGGGCGTTCGGAGAACGGCAGCCTGGCCCCGTAGCGCTGCGCCTGCTCAAAGGGGTTCAGCTCACTGCCGTCACTTTGCTTTTTGCGTTTGAGAAGATCAACATCCATCGACTTCTGCTCGATCAGCACATTCGTTTCAGGAATATAAACATCAATGAAGCTGGTGTGCAGTAACGGTACACGCTTCTCGAACTCAACCCGCTGGGAAAAATTCGTGATGCCGTATACCCGGTGCAGCAGATCGCTCCAAAACTGCTGTGTATGCTGTTTTTCATCGCCTTTGTTACGCCATGCCTCCGCAAAGGCTTTCGCTGCCTTGCGTTGCTCCAACTCGTTCACAACACAGTACCTCTCTTGTTTTTATTACCTTTATTATACCATAATTATCAACATAAATCAATATTATTTAATATTCTTCAATAAAAATAATCTAAATAATGTTTGTTATTTCCATAATAAACATTATATCATTTTTGTCCTTTTTGTCCCATACGAACAAAAAAATACATCAAAAAACCGGTTCTGTCGTTTTCTTCCTTCCTGTGACAAAAAGGACAGAACGGACAATATTCTTCCGAAGAAGCCTTCACGAAAACGGATCATGTTGGAGTGGAGGGTTTCTTTTTTTCTTCCAACAGTGTAGCACGGAAACCGATTCCTTCCGCAAGGGTAAAATGAACCTTTCAAAAAAAATGAGGTGTAATTTTTTTTGAAAGTCCCTTGCGTCGGTCGGTTGTCCGTGCTTCACCGTAGGTGCGAAAAAAATCAAAAAATTCCCCCGCAGGACATAGATACAAGAGCAGAGAGAGGAGAAAAGCGATGATGAAAGCACACAAGATGTTTAGTAACAGACCATTGGTTATCTGGACGGATATGAGGGAAAAGGAATACTGGGTATTCCCTACACAGAAAAAAGCCGAAGCCTTTTTCCGTAGCGTAGTAAATGATGAACTCAAACGCAGAGGAAAAACAACGGACGAAACCGGGCGTAACATCGAACAGTGCCTGTCCGACGGCGAAGCCGATTTTGATGAAACGGGTATCGAATTAACAACCTGCAACGTAATGCCATAAAACGCAGACAGATAAAAAATAGAGAGAGGAGAAAGACTATGAAAGATTACAGAATCAACGAATCCGTCGAAGCCATTGAGAACTATGGGGCAACGACCGTCAGCACGGAAGCCCTTTTAGGCGTAATCCTTAACAACAGCGAAAAGGCAAAATGCCTTATGCACAAAGAGGACAGCCTTTTCGCTGGACAGCTTGACGGATTAAAAGGACTGTTAAGACAGGACAGCGACGGGCTGAAATATTTAGGCTTGAACAAGACCGAAGCCGCAAGAATCCTTGCCTCCATCGAACTTGGAATGAGAATCGCAAGACTGAAAACCGATGAGCCGAAACGTATCACCAGCCCCGGAGACGCCGCAAAATTCTTTATGGACCGGCTTCGGCACGAAACCCACGAGAAATTCTTTGTAATGACGTTGAACTCAAAAAACAGAATTACAAAAGTAAAGCAGATATCCGAGGGAAGCCTGACCAGTGCAGTAGTACACCCGAGAGAAGTCTTCGCACAAGCCGTCACGGCACACGCCGCCTCCATACTTGTAGCACACAACCACCCCTCCGGTGACCCCTGCCCCAGCGTTGAAGACCACAGACTGACAAAAGCGTTGGCAGAAGCTGGCGAAGTGCTGGGAATCCCCCTGCTTGACCATGTAGTCATCGGCGACGGAAGACATTACAGCTTCAAAGAACACGGAGATTTATAAACTTTCAGTCGAAGCCGTGCCCTGCGGGGCACGGCAGAAAGGAGAACAGAATGAAAGAGTTACAGAAATACGTGGGAAAAATGTGCGTTGACGGAAAAAGACCGAGAGGATTTAACACCGACCAGTGCAGGATTCTTGTGGACGCTTACAACGAACTGGTAAACGAAACGAGGATTTTCTTGAAGGATAAACAGGTTTACTGCCTACTGAAAAACAGATTCCACTTCCCCGGCAAAGAAAAAGGCAACGGCTTGTATGTCGTATGGCGTAAAGACTTAATCAGTATCGTGAAATAGAAAGGAGCGGTAACAATGGAAAATATCCTGAATCATCTGCCGGAGTGCCATGCAAGAATCCTGAAAAACTTGCTTGCAGAAATCCGCAAGGAAAAAGACAAGGAAACACGGGCAAGAATGAGCTGTTATTACTTTGGTTATGTGAACTGCCTTTCCCGGTCGAACCTTATTATACACGAGGAATGGTCATACCTTAACCATCAAATCGAGTACGAAAAGAAAGAAGTGTAAATATGGATACTTTTAAAGAAAGACAGGAAAGAGAAAACAAAAGACAATATGAAAAATGGCTGTCTTGTGGTTTTCGTGGGGATATGGTAATTGACAAAAGTGGCTGGTGTATAAACGGATTGAGCTTTTATAAAAACGATAACGTAGAAGAACAAATACTGTTTGACAGACCGCGATATATTGCGAGAATCAGTTTCATGCAATTACCAAACGGAAAGTGGATTAGTGGTTCGTCCTGCACATTCCCGCTTCAGGGATGGGGGCATGGGTTAAGCGTATGGGACACGCAATACGATACGAAAGAAGAAGCTGTGGAAAAAGAATTGGACTATATTGAAAAATCGTTAGACGAAAAAGACAAGAAAACGTTTGTGCTGGACGCAATACGGAATTGCAGGAACGCCCTGCGACCTTTGGAAATCGCATTATTCTGAAACGCTGACGGGGCCGGGAATCCTCCCGGCCCGCCATAAAACGAAAGGAGAACCGATATGCACATCAACTGTGACATCTATACCAGCAAAAAGGAACTGCATACGCTGGTAACAGACCTGGAAACCACCTACAACTACCTGGCTGAATCCGATATGAACACCGATGACGAGGGCGACGCCAAACACCTGCGGACTGTCAAAACCGCACTGGACGTGCTGACCGAGATACTGAACGAAAACGGGCAATAACAAAAAAGGAGAAAACGATGAACTACAAAACGACCGTAATTATTGCGGAACGGCTTGCAAATGCCATTGAACGCTTCCTTGCACATGAACCGGAAGATGAAAACGAGTGCCTTCCGGAAAACGTGACCTATACCGTCACCGCAAAATTTGACGACGGCAAGCTGATGGACATCAAATGCTGCGGCGTCCAATACCGTGAAGGCGATCATAACACCGCATGGACGGAAGCCGTCCTCTTCGACTATAACGGGGCTGAACTTTGCTGCACCGAGCCGGAAGACTTCTTTACCGGGACGTGGGAAATCGAATATGACGGAAATACATATACCGCCGTCGTGGAACGTGAAAAAGCCAGGAATGAATCGCTCCCGGAAATACTGCAGGAACAGGAAGACAAACGGGCAAGCCTGCTGCATGAAAGATACGCCGAAATCATGGAAGATTATATGCAGACCAGCGACGTATGCTTTCAGGAATTTGCGAGCAGCGTCATTCCCAATTTCGACGGTCTTACCCTGACCGATGTCGTGGAGCTGTACGGGGCTTTATCAAACTTCCTTGACGGGGACGTCGTAAAACGTGATTACGGAATCCAGACCGTTGAGATCTACGGAAAAACGATACTGGGCGCACGCTTCCATGATAAAGATACGCCGACGGACAACGAGCCTTGCCCGTTTTGAAAATGGAAGATACAGGAACGGATCCGTTCCTGTATCCCTGTTATTCGGATATTGCGCCTGGCGGCGCATGAAAAAGGATAGGCTGTGAACATAATAATCTTTATTATTAACATTACAAACATTATGCTTCGGAAGACATACTGCGCCACCCTGCCACGAACCGGATCCCACGGTTGAGAAGAGGTTTCTTTTTTTCTTCCAACAGTGTAGCATATTCCACGTTTACCTTCCGCAAGGGGCATGTGAATCGTCAAAAAAAATGAAGCGTAATTTTTTTTGGCGACCCCTTGCGTCGGAACGTGGAATATGCGTCCCTGTCGGTGCGAAAAACGCAAAAACACCCGCCCACAGGGCAATATCAAAGAGTAGAGAAAGAGAGGAAAAAATCATGCCAAACTGGTGCTACAACTGTGAGAAAATCGTCGGACCGAAAAAGGAAATCACGCCTTTATTCGACAATCTTGAAAAATGGACAAGCAAAAATTTCTGCGATAACGGTTTCGGAACGGGCTGGTTAGGGAACATCGTCGGCTTCGCAGGACTCAAACGCTCTGACGAGGACGCAGAGAATGGTTATCGTTGCCGTGGTTCTGTCATTGACGGATTCGACATCGAGGACGAGGATGATGATGAAGCCTGCATCTCTTACACCACAGAAACCGCTTGGGGACCGATGCCTGATATGTGGTACGCCCTGCTTGAAAAATACGCCCCCCACTGCAACTACTATTATTCTTCCGAAGAGCCTGGCATGGGCGTTTATTACAGCAACGATGTGAAACACCGCTTCTTCGACGAAGAGTTTTTCGTGGATGTGTGCATCTACAACAAGGACAAAATCCCACAGATGTATATTGAGGAATTTGGCGAAGAACCTTCGTGGGAACGCAAAGAGGACAGTATCCGCAAATCCTTGCAGCGTATCCTTGCCACCAAGGAAGAAGATATAGACAAACTGTTGGAAATGTTCGAGGACAAAGCGTTAGAGGATTTAGATGACAACGCATTTATCAGCATCAATAAAATCGAATACGATGACAATGACAGGGACTGATGAGTTAAGAGAGGACGGATGAAAATGACCGATATTGAAAAAACATACGAAAACGCAAGGGAAATGCTTGACGGCATGAAAAGTGCCGTCAGCCCGTCCCAGCAACAGATGGACGAAGCCAAAAGCCTGCTGAAAAAATTGGACTATGATGACCTCTATAACCCTGAAGAAATGGATATGTACGAAGTGGAAAACCTCATCGAGGAACTGAAAGACGAGTGCCGAAAGAAAGGGATAAAATAAAACAGTTACCGAACAGCCCCTGCAAAACGCACGGGCTGTTTTTTATTACGCAGGCGGATTTACGAACAATCCGCCTGCGTAATAAAAAACAAAATGGCCGGCTTACGCCAGCCATTTCCACGAGGACTCTTTTTTGCTTCATATAAGCCTCATATAAGCGTTTTCTATCCCTTTTACGACAAATACATCAAGCGACTTTAAAAATGTCTTCTACGGGAAATCTGCGTACCGGGAAACCGGTTTGCAAAATCAGCCCTTATAAACGGCCATCGGCATCCATGCCACGACACCGGACATGCTTCCCGATCCGTGCCAAAAACCCGTCGCATCAACGAACGCCCTGTTCCAGTTACGGACGCCTTTTTTCGTCACGCAGGTAACAGCGACCATCTCACCGACAGGAGGCAGCTTCTCATCAACAGGTATCCATAATTCCGCCGACGGCGGAGATGCGTTCATCTCGTCAGCCACCATCTTGCAAGCCGACTTGTCGCCCATATACCGCCCACGGAACTCTACGTTCAGCATTTCCGCAGGTTTCGTATCGTCAACCTGCCTTCCGACGATATAATATTTGTTGCCCCCTATCTGATTGCTGTAAACTTCCCACTTGCCTTTGCCCATCCGAAACCTCCTCGTTTTATATGCAAGGCTGCGGCAGATGCCGCAGCCTTGTCTTCATCACGCAGTCTTGTTGTCTTTTGCGGGAATATCGTTCTTTAACCACTCCACGAAATTCTTCTCAAGCAGATACGCTTCTTCCTGCGTCACGTCTTTGGAGGAATACTTGTTGAAATGAATCTCGATCAGCACTTTCACGTCGTCGGCGGTATAACCTTTCTTTTCCGCTTCCTTGACAACTTCCTTGATAATCTGGTTCTTGCTCTTCACGGGTTCGGCTTCAACGGGAGCTTCCTCTTCCTCGTTGTTCAGGCTGTCAATGTCGCTGACAGACCCCCCGGTCTGCAGCAGTCCGTCAAGGCAGTATTTACGGGCATACGTGGAGGCCATGCCGGTCACCTGTGCGTCATCACTTTTCGTCTTGTGTTCCGCCTCACGGGCATAAGCAGTCGTCCTGATCGTGGATTTCCCGTCCGTCAGAACGGCGGTAGCTTCCACGTAAAAACGGTTCCCGCGCACGACGACCTCGTCCGTCATAAACAATAAAAGCCCCAATTCCGCCGCAGCCGGTTTCGTCTTCTGAAAAATATCGTCCAGCGAACGGTACTTGAAATCGGCAAACGTATTGTTCCTGTTCTTGCCGACATATACCTTCTTCTGCAGGGCGATCACGTTCTGTACAAATTCAGGTGTCAGGTTCTCTACAATAGTCTTTACGTTTTCCATTGTCTTCTCTCCTTTTTCTTCTTTTAAAGAAACTGTTATTTTTTCGCCTACTTTATTATACTACTTTTATGTGTTAATGTCAATACATTTTCTCGTTTTATGAATTTTTATTTAAAGAAAAATCAACAGCGGCAGGTTTTCCGGGAACGTCTTGTAACGCATCCCATCTGCCTGCCGCTGTTGATTTATAAAAAACAAGAAAGGAAAGGCTGGTTATCTGTCTACCGTTTTCTTTTTTCAATATACTGAATTTTTACCGCACAAAAAACATGCCCGCCCGTCCAAAGACATTTCAGGGCATCGCATTGATCCTGGCCGCCAGCTCGTTCCGAAGCACCTCGTCATAATGCTGCACGGCAGCCTTCAGAATGTCGGCCGTCTTCGATACGGGATACTTGTCGCCGCCTTCCATCCTCTTCAGCACCATCAGCGTGGTGCGGATGTTCTGAACGGCGGACTTGATCGCATCCACATCGCTCTTGGTCGCCCTTACCTGCAGGCTTACATCCTTTTTTTCGCCTTCCGGCATAAACGGTCTTGCCATACTATCGTCCTCACATTTTCAGCATTTACTGTTATTGTAATGCCAAAAACAATTATCGTCAACACAAATCGTCAGTGTAGTCCTCCTCCGTAACCACTTTGCCTACAATGGAAAACCCTTCCGCGTCCGGCCTGATGATGCGGGGGGTCTCGTCAAACTCGCCCGGCCCGACCAACAGCAGCCCGTCATCCATCCGCCAAACCTTCCGCAGCACCGGTTTCGGTTTCCCCGGTAACCGCACCACATACATCTCGCCCGTCTCTGCCGTCTGATCGGGCGGGATGACGGAAACTGTTCTCCTTATATCGTATCCGGCGGGACAACAGGGCTGAAGGCGGAATTCAACATAATTCTTCACTTCACAAACCCACTCTTCCTGTAAATCCTGCCCCGGCGTCACCACAGCATCCGCAACCTGTTCAGCGGCTTCATCTGTGGTGATTTTTTTATCTTCGCCCCCTGCTTTCTGTTGTTCCGTCAGTTCCGTTTCAACAACAGGGCTTTCTTCCCCATCTGCTACGTCTGCTGCGGGGATGTCGTTCCGATCCGGTTCTCCGGCCGTTTCTTCCGTGTTCTGCAGAGGCGGTTCGGGCAGTTTCCCGTCCGGGCCGATACGTTCCAAATCATCCATGTTCACACCCAGTACATCACATATCTTCCTGACGTTGCTATAACTGGTCTTTTCTATGCCGTCCTCGCTCCGCAGAAAATTGCTGATCGTTCCGGGCGGTATATCCGTCTTCCGGGACAGGTCTGCCTGTGAAACCCCCATTTCATCCATACGCACCCGCAGGAATTCTTCCTTTACACCCATGGCTATCTCCTCTTTTCTGTTAAAAATATTCCTCTTTCGCCCACGTCGTTAAAATAACTTTTTCGACCCATGTTGCTATCTGACATCGTGAATTAGAAGCCCGGACCGGGCTGCGCGTTACGTCCTTTACTTCCGGTGAAACAGCCTGTGATAGAGCATCCGGGCTTCTGTGTCTGGTTGCCACCAACCACTATTATTGTATCATCTTTAACCGTTATCGTCAATACATTAACAAATTTACCAAATATAAAAGCACGGACCACAAACAATGATCCGTGCCAGGGAAAGGATAGCTTTTATTAGGCGAACAATCGGGACCGACCGGCTTATTGGCAAGTCGCAAAAAAGAGAAGATAGGCGAAAATAGGCGAAGATACGACTGCCAGGTACAGATCCCTTTGACGGCTACCCACACTTTGATTATAAATTACCTTTGAATTATTGTCAATACAAATACATTCTTGCTGAACTTCATTATTTTTTCCGTGCGGTCTCCTTAACCTTGTCCTCTTTTTCTGCCCGTTTGCGTTTTACCGGCTTCTTCCGCAGCGGTTCATTGTCTTTCTCCAACCCCCGACGGGCCGGTCTTTTCACGACCGCAGGCTTGATGTTGTCCGCTGCGCCGGAAATGTGCGCGATGGTTTCCGTCCTGCCCGAATTTTCAGCATGAACGGTCTCCCGATATGTCTGCTGCAGGGAAGACAGGTATTCCGTCAGATCCTCTGCGGACGTATCGACCACGGTCTTCCCGTCGATACCGTTATCGCTCCCGGCTACAAGGCCGTTCCCTTTTACGCATCCGAACCCTTTTACATAACCGTCCTCACATACCAAACCGTTCTCCGCTACGGCGCCATGCCCGGTCACGACCGCGCTGTCTATCACGACGGCGTTCCCCATCACATGACTTTCACCGTCCACCCATGACTCGCCCGCCACGATGGCCCGGTCCGTTACCTCGGCTTTCCCACAGACGACCGCGTCCTCGCATACGATGGCGTTCCGGTACACCTTTGCATCCTCCGCCACCCAGCAGCTTCCTTCGTGGGACAGGTTTTTCGATGACATGATATAACCACCGAAATCTCCGCTGGCTATCCCGTGTTCCGGGATATCCTTCAGCGCACGGATGCGCCGCAGCAATATCCCCTCCTGCGCCAGCGTGATGTTTGTAATCTCGTACTTGCGGCCCGCGTCTTTCGTCTCTTCCCGCGGCATCTCTTTCGCTTCGTCCTCGAAAGCGACTTCCTCGCCAAGGCCCGCCAGCGGGTTCTCGTCCCGTACAGGAACCTCTTTTGCCTGTTCTTCCGCCTTCTCCCGCTTGTCCTTCTCATGTTTTTCAAGGACGCGCCCTACCGTCCGTTCCAGCCATTCCTCCTGACTCTTCCCGCACTTCGGGGAATTGCTGTCCAGCGTACCGCAGATGACGGACTTCGTGAACCCCCGCTCGGCCATGGCGATGACCGCAGGCGTGTCCGTATACCGTTTGACGTCCCAGCCGACTTTACGCAGCTCCGCCTGGGCGAAAGAACGGTAGAACTCCACTGCGTTCCATTCCTTTAACAGATCCGGCTTGTGGTTCTGCAACATCTCCAAATTCAGTTTCCGGGCTATCAGGGCCGCAGCCTGAAGGCTGCTCATCCCCTCGGTATAGGCGATCTTTTTCTTCTTCATCAGTGCGATCTGCTTCTCGGAGGGCGGATGCACCTTTTTCCCTTTTTCTTCCATCTTCCCCGCCACCTTTCTGTCTGACGCGGCCAGGCTGACCAAATAATCCATCTGGTTTTCCGAACACTTGGCGTGCAGGGGCGAATAGACAGAAACCGTGGAACGCACCGTGCTTTCCGTCACGCCTTCGGCCAGCATCTTCTGGATGACGCCGATCTCGTCGTAATTGCGGAAGCTTCTTTCGTTTGCCTCGTACTGGCGGCGCGCCTCCATCAGGTAAAGGTCTTTCGGTGCGAAATTCCCGTCTTTGGGAGGCATATACCGAGGTATCTCCTCCCTTGCAATATGCCGTGCGATGGCACGGCTCGCCTCGGCCTTGGTCACGATGTCTTCTTTTATGTGATGGGACGACAGCCATTTCATCTGCGCATCCGTGGCGGGCGGGGCCTGACGCCGGTAATGGTCACGCATCGCATCGCTGGCCTCTTTTACCGTCATCCCGTCTTTAAAGGCGATGCCCAGTTTTCCCAGCTCTTCCTTCTGCGCCTCCGTAGCGGGTTTTTCCATGCGGCGCCTCTTTTCCTCACGGCAGCTTTCCAGCATCTCCTCCGCGTCCTGCTGGGAGAGGCCCCCCGTGTCTTCCATCTTCATCCCGTATCGCATCAGCGCATGGCGCACCCAGTCCTTCGCCTTTACTACCTTCGCCTTTTCAGTCTTTTCCGCTGTCTTTTCTTTTACCCTGGCCATTGTATGCACCTTCTTCAGCTTCCAAACCGTTAAAATTCATTTTGTTGAATCAGTCCTGCAAAAAATTAAGGCTCCTTGTCCTGCCTTTCGTTTCCTCCGCCGTCCTGTGCGATGTCCGTTTCACCGGTCTTTCCTTTTCCTTGCCGGCGGTCTTCACGGCCTCTGCCTTTTGTTCCTGCTTCTTCTCCTCCGGGATCTTGGCAAGTTCCGCAATTTTCTTCTCGTATTTGGCTTCCCGGCGTTCCAAATCCAGCCCCTTCATGTAGTTCGATACGATATAATCTTCCGCTCTGGAGGCTTCCCCCGCCAGCTGGAACAAAAGGTTCGGATCCTTCTTGAACTCTTCAGCCCAGCCGTCTATGTATGCCATGTGGTTTTTGATGTGTTCCTCGCCCATCTGCGCGCCGAAATGCTTGCAGAGGAACATGGACGTGAATTCCGCCACCGCTTCCTCTTTTGCGTATTCCGGCGTCCCAAACCTGTTCTCTATCTGACGGTCCAGCCGCCCTTTCGCACCGGTCGAATGGGCTACCTCGTGGACAGCCGTACCATAATAAAACCCGTCCGACTTAAAGTTTTCCTTCGACATAAGATGGATCTCGTCCGAAACCGGGCTGTAAAAGTTCCGGCTGGTCTGGTCGTGCAACACTTTCGCCTCGCAATTATCCAGCACCGCCTGCAGCTCCGGGTATTCCGCGTCCGATTCCTCCCTCGGTGGGAGCGGAGGCACGTTCTCCATCTGGGAACAGTTGAATACGGTAAAACAGTTGCAGACCGGGGGCGTGTCCCGCCATTTTTCCCTGGCCTCTTCCTCCGTCAGCGAAGGATTCCTTTTTTTTATATCCTCCAAGGACACCTGTTTCCAATACTCAAGATGTATGCCCTTACTTCCTTTTTTCAGTTTCCAGCCGCGGTCTGAGGCCTGCTTGAACGTCGCCCAGCGCGTCTCCCCATTGAACTCGTCCTTCATCATAAGGCCGTATATGTACAGCCGCATGGCATTGCCGCCCCGGTACGGTTTTCCCGTGACCGCGCTCCGGTCTATCCCGGTATCCCTTACGCCCTGGTCCCAAAAGAACACCTTGCCCTGTTGGAGCTGTTCCACGACAGCCTTTGTGAACGCTTCCCGTTCTTCCTGCCACTTGTATTTTTTCTTTGGCGTTTCCGTTGTCTTTTCGTCCATGTTGCCCAACCTCCGCAATAAATTACGACCTTGGTCTGTATCCTTATTACTCATTATAATATGGCTTCCGGTTTTCCTTGCATTTTACGGAAGGGACGAAAAAAGAGGCCCGTTAAGGCCTCTTTTGGAAATAGAAAATTACTAATAACAGTTAGACGCACCAAGGGGTACACTTCTAACTATAGTAAAATACGGGTTTTACAACGATGTGCCAAACAGTGACGGACACAGTAACGGCTACAGTGACAGAAAGGACAAAAAATCTACAATAGTAGAAATTCTTTTTATCTATTAGACAATGACAAATACAAAAAGAACAATACAATCTACAAAAGTAGAAATTCTTTGTAACAGACGCTGCAAGACGCAATATTGTCGAAATATCTACAAGAGTAGAAATTCTATATAGCTGTTATACTTTTTACGACAGAATTTGCGTTTTTTCGGTCACGGTATCGCTCCTAACACGTTTCCGATCCTGCAAACTGCTGCCCATATTGCACAAAGCCAAAACAAGACCGCAAGCCGATACATAATCAATAATAGCTTCGGTATGTATTTTTTAAGCACCTCTGAAAACGTATCCATTATGTTGTCACCTCACCTCATTCTCCGTATTTGGTCTGCAGTGGATTTGCCCAGCAAGGCCCTTATCTACAAGAGTAGAAATTCTTTTTATCTATTAGACACGTCGTACTGGACCGCTCGCCTGCAATATCTACAAGAGTAGAAATTCTTTTTATCTATTAGACCCTTTACGGCGTAATTAGTGTTTCACCGTGAAGGAATACTACTATATATTGTATGACAAAAACATCAAACATCACAAAACACCTCTCAACCGGACATTAAGATCAGGGTTTGCAATTTACGAATGCCGCTGTTGAACGAACTGCAGCCATTCCGCGTTCTTTATGCCCATGCTTTCGCCTTTCCGAAGCTTCTCCAATGCCAATAAGCCTTTGAGGGCAATATGGTAAGCGCCAAGGGCGTCGGCATCTTTTGGCATCGTCTCGTCCGCCGAACGGCTGTCGAAACACGGGCCTGCCCCGTTCTTAACGACCGAACTGAAATAATCTTCCCCCGTCTCCGCATTGCTGTTCCGCATCTGCAGGCCCAGGCGCAACGCTTTGAATACCGCAGCTGCCAGTACGGGATCCTTTTTGCGAAGAACCGGCGGAAGTACGTCTTCGCCAGTCTTATATTCTATCCCGGACTGTTGCAACGCCTTACACAGTGCCTGACAGGGAAGATAGGTGTCATATTGCGCGTGACCATACTCATCGCGTCGGAATTCGATGCGCTTTCCTCGGATAAAGCTGGTTCCGTCGAAGCTTTTTGTCATAACATTCGCTTCCAAAACAACGTCCCATTCGGGCAGTATCCCTTCAAGCTCCCGTTGGAAACGCCCGTTCTGGGACAAGTCCAAATGTGCTATAAAATCCCCTGTCAGCCTATCATATCGCAATGACCGGATTCCCTTCAAAAACTCCTCTATATCCGCTTTCGTGTTTTTGACCTTTGAAAAAACATACGGGTTACAAAATCCGGTTGCCGGATCAACTGCGGATGTATACGCCGCCGGAACGTAAAACAGAAACCCGTTCTGCATACCCGTTTTTTCCATCGTTTTCGTGCTATCGGTCAGCTGATAAGCGTTCAGGACACTCCCCGGACTACTACCGGTCCGTTCCTTGAACACAAGAAATCCAAGCTTGTTTATCAGCTGTCTCTCAAACTGCTGGTAGACTGATTTTTCAATACCACCGTGGACCTGTTTAAACCGGAGGTTCAGATTTTCCAGAACCACAACCGCATTGTATTTTATCATCATCCGGGATATTTCATGCACCACATTAGACAAATACCCCGCCTTTAATTCTTTAATTTCCCCTACGATGTTCCATGCCTGCCGGGCCTCGATACGTTCCTTTTCCCGCTGATCCAGCTTATGGTGATAATTAAAACCGTTGACCACATTAAATGATTTCTGTTCCACAATCCGGCCTTCCGGGCTAATCACAACAGCATAGATCAGATTCCGTTCCCCCCTGTCAATGCCGATGACATACATGTCGGGATTGTTCTTCAAATATTCCCTGACATCCTTGTTAAACCCGGCTGTCGTCTTGTCGCTCTTATTGTTAAGCACGATAGAAGCATGAAAAAAGAACTTGTCCTCGGTAAACCGGCGGTCTTTTGTGAGTTCGTGCGGCACATCACGAACCGTCACAAGCGGTAATACAGCTTTTTCCTTTGCTGACAAACGTCTGTCAAGCATATTGTTGACATAGCGATAAATTTCACTATGGAGTTCATTGTCCAGCGGCCTGCCGTCCTTCAGAACGCGATTTACCATTTTTTCGCCCACCCTGTGCCGGACAACATTCATTTCGCTCTTCGGGCGGTAGAATAATTCTATCATCCCGTTCAGCTTGATGACCGGGTTATTGATATTCTCCGGGTCAAAGAGGGCTTTCCAGTATAGAGTTTGAAGATTAGGCCTGCCTGTCGATCCTGCCCTGAAGTCCTTGGTCTCGATACGGAAGAGGAACAGTTTCCCCTCGTCCACAAAAGCATCTATAACCTTTTCGGGGATGTCTTGGAAAACAATTTCATAAGCCGTTTTGTCCATGTCCGTGTAAAAATCAAGCAGATTCTTATACTGTTCGGTAGGCAACACGGAGGACATATCATTGACAGAAGTCCTTTTATATGCCTTTGCAAACTCCTTGACAAAATCAATCCACTTATACAACGCTTCCGTGTACCCTTCCTGATCGCCCGTATATTTAAGATATTCCGCCTGAATCTTCTTATGTTTGTCGTCGTTCTTGTCGTTTCCGTATTCAACGTGGTTCAGGTCATATATTTCCTTTGTGATAACCAACGGGTTCACAAAATTTTCCCCAAACAGCACATAATCATCGTCTGACACACTGAAATGAGCTTCCACATCCTTCCTGTTTGTCGCACATTTGGGAACCGTTGTAGTAAACTTCGTCTGCTTATATACCATCCTTTTGTAACGGGCTTCTCCGGCGACCGGTATTGGCGTTTCAAAATCCGGTCTATTGTTCTTATTAAGGATACCAAGATAATATTGCCCGCCCTTGGTGAAAAGCACCGCACAATGGTCCGTGATCTTGTTTTCGTCCCAGCCTTTTCCCAACTGGCCGTTGCTAAAATTCAACCTGATTTTAGACAACGAATACGGTTTCTTTGTAACATGATTACGGACCTGGTTATAAAGAAGCCTGACCGGGCGCAACGTCTGCAACGCCTTTTCAAACGGCCCATAAAACCCCATGTCTTTTCCGTTACAGTCATCGACATCGAACCACTGCAGCCTTGACAACAAATCCATAACTGAATCCAAGAAGGTTTTAAGAATTTCCTTTTCTTCAGGCGTCTTCAGACTTTCCGGCAACGGAATGCCTGCCCGTTCTTCGACGGCGTCCACCAGTTTCAGTATTTTTTCACCAATTTTTCCAGCCGGCAGTTCATCTCCCGCAGCCTGCCAAATTTCAGAAATGGAAAAATCGCTGTTCTTCAGCCATTTGTCGATCCCTGCAGTCTGCTTCTTTGTAATTTTTCTATCTTTATCCCCTATCTTCCAATCACGCAACATCTCCTTACAGAGATTCCACTGACCGAAAACCGAGGACGAAAAGGCGGACAGCTTATCATTACTGATATAAACATGCTGCAAATCAGCACAGGTTTCCAGCCCGTTAAACAGCGCCCGTATATTACTTAAAGCCTGACCGGATTCCAGCATTTTCAAATATCCCTCTACAGCATCCAGAACATCCCTGTCGCTTCCAAAAGATTTAAGGATAAAAGACGGGGCCTGCCGGTCGATTAAAAGCTGTTTATATAAAGGGACGAAACGATGCGGGACGGCTGCCAGTTCCTCGTCCGGCGACTTATCCAAAATGACTTTCATCGTTTCATTCAGCCCCTGAACCTTTTCTTCGCCGGGTGCTGCGGAAATACCGCCTATAAGCCGGTTGAACCGTTCGATCTGTTCCTGGCCCAACAGCGAACTATAAAAATCGGCAGAAAAAATTTCTTCCAGACAACATCCTTCATAAAGTTGCAGACTACTCGTATTCCGCAGTGTTTCCAATACGTCCGGCACAGTTTCACCGATACGTTTTAGTATTTCGCAGTCAGTTACGAACTTTGTAAAATTTTCGTTGACCAGGCGGTACGAGACGGCCGAATGCTCTTTTTCCGCCGAGAACAGGTTTTTCCGATTTTTAAAAAATTTATCAAAATATGTTGTAAACCCTTTAAATGAATCCAAGAGTGCCTCGTCTTCCGCCGTCAGTATGAGGCCTGGCAGTTTGGACGCAACCGTTCCGTCAAATAAACGCTTGCTGAACAATGCCTTAAACAGTTCTTTGTTTTTCGTCAACAGGCCAACAACTGTTTTCCTGTACCTTTTCTGCAAAGATTCTAAATCGTCCCTGTTTTCCGGGGAGCGTTCTGCCCGGTAAGCTACCACTGCCTCATATAACGGCCCCCAATCTATCTTTACGTCTTTCAGGCACATTTCAATATACGTCTTATAAAAACGGTCCAATACGGACTTTATCTTTTTATAATTTTCATTACGCTGTCGGTCCTCGGAAATGATACCATATTTATTCATGTTTTCCAGCGTTTTTCCCAACGGTACAATTCCAAACCTTAACGTCTTGGGACTTTTATATTTCTGGGTAAATCCATTAAAATTTGCCATAATATTGTTCTCCTAATTACATAATACGGTAATATCCCGGCAGCCTGATCTACGATAGTAGAAATTACATATAACTATTAAACATCAACGTCCTTGACCAAACCCGAGTTTTCATCTACAAGAGTAGAAATTACATATAACTATTAAACCCGCAAAGCCCGACTTGAAGCTTCCCGATCTACAAGAGTAGAAATTACATATAACTATTAAACGCGGCCAAGATAAATGCGGTGTCCTGAAATCTACAAGAGTAGAAATTACATATAACTATTAAACGAAATTGCCAAAGTGCAGTCCGTAAATCTACAAGAGTAGAAATTACATATAACTATTAAACCACGAACCAACCGCAGGACAACGTATCATCTACAAGAGTAGAAATTACATATAACTATTAAACCACGAACCAACCGCAGGACAACGTATCATCTACAAGAGTAGAAATTACATATAACTATTAAACCCCATAGCTATAACACGTGGGCTTCATCTACAAGAGTAGAAATTACATATAACTATTAAACCCTAAACGGCACAATTTGTGTTCCTATAAAAGAGCCTGCCACTACATATTGCGTGTCAAAATCTTTCCGTACCATAAACCACCCCCTTTCCCGGCATTAAGACCGGGGTTTGCAAAAATCATCCCTATCTCCTCATCACAAGAAAAATCACAAGGAGTGCAAACACGACAAACTGCCCGATCAATACACCATACAGGATACGCCGCAGCTGGCGCACTTCCTCAAAATACCCTTTCTTCATCAGGTCCTTCTGGTGCTGCGAGGAAGCCTTGCAGAACTGTCTGTAATTCGTGACCACCTGATCCAGCAGCTCCTCGTAATTGTCCCGTGCCTCCGTCAGGACGGATGCCGTTTCCCCCCGGACACCGTCTGTCGTAGTGCGGATGATGTCTTCCTGCAGCCGCTTCATCTCATGCTTCAGTTCATCGCTTAAAAAGCCCCGCGAATCCCTACACGCCTGCCGGACGTTCTCGGCAACGCGGTTCATATCCGCTCCCCAGCTCTCTGTCCCGTCCTGAAAATCAGACACCTTGTTTTCCATGATGCTCTCGGTTTCTTGTATGCTTTCAAGCATTGCCTTCATACTCCGGTTGACGCGGTCCACCGTATCCGCCGATTCCTCTATGGACAGGGCGACCGTGTTTATCTTCGATTCCAGTTCCCGTATCTTCCGGGAGATATAGGAAAATTCCGACAGCACAAGTTTATTTTCTTCGTCCGGGGCATTTTCAAAATTGTCTTCCGACGTCGCTTCGCTGATCTCCGGCTCCTCAGGTTCGGAAACCTCTTTCGTCTTTGAATCCCCGCCGGGATCTTCCGTGGCGGAAGGCTCTGCAGAAGCCTCGTTTTCCTCGTGGACGTGTTCCGGCCCGGCGGGGGTTTCTTCTTCCTCGTCCGGGGTATCCCCGCCGCCTTCTTCGGCTTCGTCCCCGTCATCATTTTCCGAAGGAGGCGCGTATCCACCCAGCGGATCATCCATCACGACTGTCATTTCCTCATCAAACAAAGCCTGTTCGCCGGGATCTGTGTATTTTTCGTTTTCATCCATCTTAAATTACCTCTTCTTTAACGCCCTTGTACGCCCCTTGGCTTTCGCCCCGGCCGTCTTTGCGGTCTTTTTCAAAACAGGTTTTCCGTTCTTGTCCTCGAAGAACTTGTCGCTGCCCTCGCATTTTTCGCACATCCAAAAATATCCGCTTCCGTCCTTGCGGGCGAGACGCTTCAGAACAGTCCCGCACTTCGGGCATTTCGGGATGAAAGGCTCGTTCTTTTCATCATCAAAGAACCGGGCCTTGCCTGTTGTTTCCTCACAACCCTTACATATCCAAAATTTTTTACCCTTTGCCTTGGAATACAGCTGGATAAGGGGTTTTCCGCATACCGGGCAGGGATAGGCCTTCGACGGCGCGGTCTTCCGTATATCCTCGTATTGCCGTTCCTCGGCGAAACGGATATTGCTCTTGACCATATCCGCCACTTTTTGCATATATTCCGCCGGGTCCCGTTTTCCTTCGGCAATCTCCGACAACGCCATCTCCATAACAGCGGTCAGGTCCGGCTTCGTCAGGGACTCGGCTATATTCTTTATCAGCGTCTTGCCGAAATCCGTAGGTACCAGTTCCTTCTTCTCTTTCGTCACCATAGGCGTGAGGATATTGGGTGTTCCGTCCTTCTTTACACCGAACTGCGTCTGCATCAGCTTTGCGATGATGTCGTCCCTCGTGGCAGGCGTTCCGATCCCCTTGACCTCTTTCAGCTTTTCCCTGTTCGGGTTCTTCGGATCCACAAAACGCCATATGTTCGTCATCGCAGCCAAGAGTGTGCCTTCGGTAAACCGTGACGGCGGTTTCGTCACCTTTTCCTCTATCTTGTATTCCCCGGCGACCGAATCCCCTTCCCGGATGTCAGGGAGTTCCGCCTGTTCTTCGTCCTTTTTATCTTCTTTGGCATCCCGCCTCATAAATTCGCGGAAACCTTCTTTTAAAATGCTTTTCCCGCTTCCCTTGAAAAGCTCTCCCGCTACCGTGATCTCGAACTGCATGCTGTTGAACTCGCAGGACGGGAGGTACTGCAATACATAGCGGGAGGCTATCATCTTGTACAGGGCGGTCTCTTTCTCGTTCAGTTCCTTCGGTACAACGCCGGTCGGGATGATCGCGTGGTGCGCCGTCACCTTTTTGTCGTTGAACGCCTTGCTCTTGTTGACAAGGCTTCCCTGATCCGCACCCGGGATGCCGTACCCGGCCAGCATTTTCAGAATTTTTTCCCCGTCCCCGTGCTGGCTCGTGGGGATATAGTTACAGTCCGAGCGGGGATAGCTGGTCAGTTTCTTCTCATACAAACTCTGCGCCGTATCGAGTACAACCTTCGGGGAATATCCCAGCGAACGGTTCGCCTCTACCTGCAGGGTATCCAGCGAGTACGGCAGCGGCGGGGATTCTGTCCCTTTCTTGCAGGTACATTTCGTAACCTTGCCCGGCCGTCCCGTGACCTTCCCCATGACGATTGCAAGGACGTTCTTGTCCAGTACACGCCCCTCGCTGTCCATAGGCAGATCTTCCCCAGGCACATGACGTGCCGTAAACGTCTTCTGGGAACCGTCCTTATGGAACGTCCCGACCATCTCATAATATTCTTTTTCCACAAAGTTCTGTATCTCTTCTTCCCTGTGTACGACAAGGGCAAGGGTGGGCGTCACCACCCGCCCGATACGGAACAGATCATATATCTTCTGTTTCCGGGCCTGCACGGTATAAGCGCGGGACAGGTTCATTCCGACCAGCCAGTCGGCCCGTTCCCTGCAATATCCGGCTTTATACATACAGCCGCAGGCGTCCGCCCCGTTCAGCTTGTAATCAATTATGCTGCCAAACGCCTTTTTTACCGAATCGTGGTCCCATGCCTGGATATAGATACGCTGGGTAGCCTTCCTGTAGTTGAAATAAACAAGAATCTCATCGACGAGCAGCTGCCCTTCCCTGTCAGGGTCCCCGCCGTTCACGACCACATCCGCCGTCTTCAGCAGCTCTCCGATCGCCGCCAGCTGCTCCCGGCTCTGGGCTTTTGAGGAAGGCAGTTTTTCCCATTTTTCGGGCATCACGGGATAATCCGTCCATTTTTCCGCACCGTAATGGGAAGGCGGCGCCATCTCAAGCACATGCCCCATGGCCCATGTGACCACGGTATCCCCTTTTTTGTAATAACGCGCTTTCTTGAATGTCGCGAAATCCTTGCCAAAAAGGTATTCCGCCATGACATCCGCAACATTCTTCTTTTCTGCGATATACAGTTTCAATGTCCTTCCTCCTAAAATTCATTAACATAGTTATTGTCTATACATTTATTATATCATCTGACGGCACTAATAACAAGAAAAATATCATTTTATATACATAATTCAAAGCATATTTTTTGTTCAGCAAACCAAATTATTTGCCCTTAAAAAAAACCATATGTTAAAATACACCCAAACGATGAATCGGGAGGGACCGGCATGGTTAGAACGGATGAAGATAAAAAAAGGCTGGCGGAACGCATCCGTGCGGCACGCACCTACCTTGAAATGAGCCAAACGGAATTCGCCCAGGCCCTGGGCGTATCCCAGTCCTATCTCTCCAACCTTGAAAAAGGCCTGTCCCAGCCGTCCGTCGAAGTGGTCCGCACCCTTCATAAGATGACGGGCTGGCGGTATGAATGGCTGATCGAGGGTGACGGGGAATCTGACGCAAACGACGCGCCGGAGGAGTTCCAGCGCCGTGCCATCCGCAGCCTCGTCGGCATCATGGACTATAAGGAGCTTAACTTTATACGCCGTTTCATCGAACTGTACCACAACACGCATAAAGGAAAACAATAGCCCCATGTTCACAAGAATCTTCTCCATCCTGCGAAGCATCATTGCGATTTTGTTCTCGTTTATCTCAAACATCATCCTCGTCGGCCTGTTCCTCACCTTCGTGGTGTTCACGTTCGACATACACCAGCTGGACTGGATGCAGCGCCTGCTGCAATGGTTCGGACGGCCCATAAGACCGGAAAGCGTTCTGGATGTCGTCTTTTACATCTTCCTCGTCCTTCCCCTCCTGCTGTCACCTACCCGCCTGATGGCATGGATACTGGCAAAGACAAGCGGCTGGCACAAGGCCGGCGCGGAAGAAAACGCCTTCATTCAAACGCATATAGACAACATCATATCCAGGGGCGGGCTGAAAAAGAAAAAATACCACATTTATATCATCGAAAACAAGGAAATCAACGCGGCCGCCTTCGGGCTGAACAACATCCTCGTCACCCGCGGCACGCTGTCCGCCGCAGAGCAGACACCGGCCCTGCTGGACGGGTTCCTGGCCCACGAGATGGGGCATATATCCTACGGCCATTCCCTTGTATTATCGTTTATCCTCGTGATGGAAACCTGCGGAAACATCTCCGCTTACGCGTTGGACAAGATTAACTGGTTCCTTGCAAAGGTAATAGGGGTAATTCCGCTGATCCAAATCATCAGCATCGTCGTCATATGGTCCATCAACCTGATCTGCGGCGTTTTATGGCTGTTCAACAATATAACCAACTACATCGTCCTGTGGTTCTACCGCATGGACGAACACGCCGCAGACCGGTACGCCTGCAAGATCGGGTTCGGACCGGAACTGCTGTGCGGACTGGAACTCTTGGAAAAAGAATCGCCGCCGGATGAAAAGAAAGGTGTGCTGGCCAATATCGGCAACGACCATCCGTCCCTCCTCCACCGGATCGAAACCATCCAAAAATACCTGGCAAAGCATCCGGGAAATCCCGGCACGCTTAAACAATAAATGTTATTTATATAACGAATATTATTTGTATAATAAACATTATTTATATAACAAACAGAGCAGTTTCTACGCTTGGAAAAAACATCTTTCTCAGCCGTCGGGCAAAGAAAAGCGCCTTTTGAGCAACGTCCTGCTGTTCCAGGAGTACCATTGGAAGTATCCATCGCACGGCTATCGCTGGCTGAACGCCAAGATACG
>JAFQZL010000047.1 GCA_017405945.1 Acidaminococcaceae bacterium | reverse complement strand
TAAAGGGAATTTCCGCCGGGGTGCCGTATTTGTTACCGATAATTTCTTTCGTGTTGAAGTAATAAACACGCTGATCCTTACCGGTATCGCCGCCAAAGGTAAAACGCTTGCCCATGCGCTGGAATACCTGGATCACGCTTTCTTTCAGGTCGCCTGTAAAGACGGAAGGTTCTGTGGATTTATCATAGGTGTATTCGCCGGGCTCAGCGCAAAGGTCAACCACTTTGCCCTGTTCCACGATCATCATGCACTGACCTACGTTAACCGCGATCACGGATCCGTTGGAGATGATGTTGTCTTCCGCACTGGTGTTGGAACTGCGGCCCTGGCTGCTGATCCGTTTCTGGCCTTTGCACATCAGTACGTCCGGGGTCATGCTGTCGCAGTAAAAATACTCTTTCCACTGGTCGGCCAATACGCCGCCAATGGCGCCCATGCCTGCTTTAATTAATCCCATGTGTTGTTCCCTCCTTAAAATTTAATTTAATATTTTTAATTACTGATTTCCTGTCTGATTGGTTTTTACTGATTTCACCGCCGGTCCCTGTGACGGGTTACCTTTTTGTTAAATAAAACTCACGCTGTATTTTTATTTTACCACAAAATACATTTTCTTTCACTGTAAATTTAGGACAAACATACTATAATCCGCAATTATGTTTTTTTCATGTTTTCTCCGGACTGCAGTTTTCTGTTCATCCTATTTGACCGTGATGCGTCCGGCGCCGTACGGATTTTCATAACCCTCTTTGATTTTGGCGTTCAGATGGTTCTGCACGTATTCCATGATCGCGTCCACGTCCGTCATGATACCATCTTTTAACAGCTTGCTCTGTTTGAACATCACGAGGCCGTTGCCGCCGTCCTTCAGTACATAGGTGCTGCCGCCGATGGTATACTTGCCGTTCAAGTCGATGGGCTTGCCGTTGATCATCACGTCTTTCACGCGGCGCTCGCCTTTCACTTCCACAAAATTGCCTTTGGCATCTACAACCAGGCCGGAAGGAATGGAAGAGTCAACTGTATAGCTCATACCGGAAACCTGCATGAAAGCACCGTGCTCGCCGGGATATGCGGATGCGCCGACTTCTAGGGCGTCAACAATCTGCTGGCCCGTAGCTTCAATCACCGTGCACATGTTACCGAAGGGGAAAGCCTCCAGCAAATCATTATAGGTGAACACGCCTTTTTTGATGGTGTTGCGGATAGAACCGCCGTTGACCATGGAAATGTCTGTATCCAGCACAAATCGGAAAGAATCAGCCACAAAATCGCCCAGGTTGGTTTCCCCGTTACGCACCCGGCGTTCCCCGGTCTTGGGGTCGTCACCGGTCAGGTCCGTCAGCGCTTCTCCTACAGGCTGCTTCAGGATGGGCTCAAACTTTTTGTTTTCTTTGGCAACCAGTTTGGTAACTTTCGGATCTGCGGCTTTCAGGTCTTTCACTAACTCGGAAGTAATGGTCCCATCTTCTTTGATTGTCATTTTCCCCAAACTTTTAAGCTTGGTTCCCGTCTGAGCCACAAGCACTTCCTTGCCTGCTTTATTGATGATTTTGTGAGGAGGAATGTACTGTTCATGGGAATGTCCGTCAATGATGGCGTCGATATTATAAGTATTGGCTGCCACCGCTCCGCTGGACCAGTAGGGGATAGAACCGTCTGTACCCAGATGCCCTACTAGGAACACGTAGTCTGCGCCTTCTTTGCGCACATTGTTCACGGCCCGCTGCACAGCTTCATAAACTTTTTCGCCGGTCTGGTCTTCACAGAAACTGTAGATAAATTTTCCATTTTTATCCTGAAAGTATTTGGGTGTGGAAGTTACCAGTGTTTCTGGGGTAGTTACGCCCACAAAACCGATTTTCTTTCCACCCAGAACAATAATCTTGTAGGGTTTCAGAATCGGTTTACGGGTTTTCACATCCACAAAGTTACAGGAATAATAACCACATTTCTGACGGGGGGCCAGCTTCAGGAAACGTTCCATGCCGTAATCAAATTCATGGTTGCCGGGAATGACAAAGTCATAGCCCACTGCGTTCATAATCTTGATAATGGATTCACCGGTTGAAAGCTTGCCGATGGGTGCGCCCTGTATGGCATCGCCGGCATCTGCCAGCGCCACGGGATACCCCTGTTTTTTCAAATCTTTTTTATACTGGGACACCTTGTCAATGCCAAGGTTATCCGTGATGCCGCAGTGGATATCGTTAGTATGCAATATGATAATTTCCTTGCCGGCTGCCAATACCGCTACCGGAAGCAGCAGCGTTATCAGCATCGCCAATGCTGCGCTGTAGAGTTTCTTCAGGTTTCTGGTCATTTTTTGCGTCCTTTCTGATATTCAGGGAAGAAAGTTTGAAGACGGAAGTAACTGTTTATTGTTTAGGTGTCAATGCGTACACTCGCGCCGGCAGACCGGTCGCACCCTCAATACGCGGCCAGGAAGCAAACAGTACCGCCCCGGCAGGCGCCACTTTATCCAGATTGCAAAGCACTTCGATCTGAAGCTTTCCGGAAGCAAGTACAAAGCGCTCGCAGGCCAGATCTCCTGCTTCAACGGCCAGATAACTGGCATCTGTATCCAGCGTTTCATGTCCGTTGGCCGCCGCTTTACGCACTTCAAAAATATATTTGAGAGCATCAATCGACCAGCCCGGACAGTGTTCATTCCCGTCTGCCCCTACGTTAGACAGTTTGTCCATATCGGGCCAGCGCTTGTACCAGTCTGTCCGCAGGGCCACAAAGGCACCTTCCGGAATGGGACCGTATTTGGCTTCATAGGCTTTGATGTCTTCTACTGTAACAGCGCAGTCAACATTTTCTTTCACCTTTTCACTGATATCGATGACCACCAAGGGGAAAACGAAATCTTTTACGCCGTACTTTTCCGATAACGGTGCGTCCTTAACAAAGTGACCCGGGAAATCAACATGAGTACCGAACTGCCCTGGGAATTTAAACGTATGGATCAGGCATTCAAGCATGGGATTGCCCCAGTCAAACACCACCTTGCTCAATTCCACCGAACCTTCCGGTATGCCGCTCCAGAACGGACTGTCGTTGTTGAGCGAATGGGAAAGTTCCACCCACTCATACCCTTCAGATTTCAGCTCCTTTAAAACGTTCCATAATTTGTTTTCCATAAATACCCCTCCAAATTTATAAAGCATTGACTTATTTAATTTTATTCAGCAGTGTAGCCAGTTCATAAGCAGAAGTGTCTCCGCCATAACAGGTCATGATCGGTTGCTGCCCCAGCATAAGCGTGTTACCGGAAGCATAGGCATTGGATTTATTATGCCCATTATGATAGGCTGCCGCCAGATTTCCCAGCACAAAATAGGAGCGCTCCGTTCCGCTCATATCATTGGCGGCAACAGGCTGGACCAAAGCCTTGCCATTTACTTTTACAACGCCTTTTTCAGCGGTTACATGTTTGCCGCTGTATTCGAACAATTTTTTCACATAATTCTCCCGGCGCTGCTGATGGGTGGGGTGATCGCTTGGAGAGAAAATCTCGCCCCCAAAGTTTTTCTTGGATTTTCCGTATTTTTCTTCCACTCGTTGCCAGATAGCCGCGGCAGCACCCGGATTATAGCCGGCGTTGATTACATAGTCAAAAGCAAGGTTATCCGCTTCCCATTCGTCCTTTTTGGTAATGGAGACCGTATCAATCTGGTTTACAAGAACATTCAAAGCAAGATTTGTGAGCACAGAACCGCCCACTGCCGAGCCTACCATCGCCGCGCCAATGGCAACATTCAGTTTCTTCCGCATGGACGAAGCTACATGGTTCTTCTGTCCATGACCCATTTCATGCGCTAAAACAACAGCAACTTCATCCGGATTTTCCGTAAGGCTGTACATTCCTTCGTTAACGCTCATTACGTGCCCCATACTGCAAAACGCATTAAACGATTCCTGCTTATTGATAAAATACAAATACGGTTTTTGAAGTATGGTAGGATCCACCGCTGCGATGCCTTTTGTCAGGCGGGGCATCATTTCATCCAGTTGCTGCTTGCGGTAATCATTCTCAGACACACCGTATTTTTCCTGATAAGCTGCAAATAGTTCCCGGCGCCCTTCTTCCGTTTGATCATAATGTTTAATCAACGCCTCCACCTGCTGCTTGGCTGCCACGCCTTGGACAACCGTACCAAGGATACCGCCAATAGCTCCGGCATGTGCCGACGGCACCGGCTGGACTGCCGCTTGCAGACCCACGCCTATCATGCCGCACAGAATCACAGAACCCAACTTCTTTTTCCAGGAATCTGTCTTCATCTTAACACCTCGCTTTTAATGAACCGAATTTTTGCACATTACTCCTAATTTCTTTGTCATACTAATCTTCTATAATATAAATTTTATACAAATCCTGATTATTTTGCAACCGTTTTCGTCTGATTTACCTTGTCAGTCCAATCTCTGAAGCAATTCACGCAGTAAGAAGCATAGCCGCCGGTATCTGCAAACCCCACAGCATCCTGCCGCCAGACGGTATGTACCTGGATATCTTCATAATATATTTCGGCTTTATCGTTAGTTTCAAAAACGATGAAATGTGTCGGCTCGATTCTCTCTTTTTGTCTGACCTGGTAAAGGGCCCCTGCTAACAGTTCTGCCCGATACAATGGTTTGTTGCCGCCTGCAGCCGCTGCAATCCGGAATTCCCAAATATCTTTACTGCTATTCCCAAAAGATTCTTTCACGCTTGCGGTGCCGTCAGTATTTGATACCGGCGACGGGGTCATCTTCAACGGGTCCATCAGCTTATACATGTTCCGTATGCGTTGCTCCGGATCCGGATGGCTGTCAAAAATCCCCCAACCAGGATTTCCATATTCCAAGGCCAGTTCCTGAAGCTTATGCATGGTCACCAGCATGGCATAAGGGCTGTAACCCGCTTTCACCGTATAGGCAAACCCTTCCCGGTCCGCAGCGCTTTCGTCCGCCCTACTGTAACCAGCCGCCAGCGCATCGCCGACCACCATCCCCATGGCCAGTACATCGCCATTGCCGGTAGCCGCCCCTGCAAGGATAGCCGCCAGCTGGGTCCACATGTTTTTTTCAAGCTGGTGCACCGTATGGCGCTTCACCACGTGCCCGATTTCATGCCCCAATACGCCTGCTAGTTCCGCATCGGATGGCATATAGTCCAAAAGCCCTTTAAAAACATATATATAACCGCCAGGACAGGCCAGCGCGTTCACATCATCTGTATTCAACACCTTAAAAGAATATTTTATGTTTTTACGACCGCACACATCCACCAGACTTTGCCCGATACGGTCGACCCGTTCCGCGATTTCCATATCGTTGATGACCCCATAACGGGCTTCTATCTGTTCAGCGGCAGCCTTGCCCATCTCTAACTCCTGTTTTTCGCTGATCAGGCCGGCTTCGGCAGCCGGCAGAAAAGAACAGGTGATTCCCAACATGCAAAGTATTGAAAAAACAATTTTCTCAACCTGTTTCACGTAAAACTCCTTTTTGGCAGTTAAAACTGCTGTCCTTGCAGGAATAATGATCCGGCAGCAGCAGTCACGGCAATGCTTTTGTCCTGGCGCAAATCATATAATCCCTTTTTCCTTAAAGTTTACAATTTCTTCGTCTGAATACCCTAAAGCACCTAACACTTCCCGATTATGTTCACCTGCATAAGGCCCCCGGAAGCGAATGTTACAGGGAGTATCGGAAAGTTTTACCGCAGGTTTCAGATACGTCACTTCCCCCAGATCTTCCCTTCGGGTTTCCAGCATGCCGGACTCTTTCGTCATATCATTTTCCAACGCTTCTTCCGGATTGTATACAGGCGTTACGCAGAATGCCCCGTTTTCAGCCAGCGAAATCCATTCGTCCCGGGTTTTCGTCAGCAGCTTGTCACGGATCATTTGTGTTATTTCCTCTTCGTGGACGAAATCGTACTGCCTGTTTTTTAATTCCGGCAATTCAATCATTTCACAAAACGTTTGCCAGAACTTTGGCTCAATGGTACCCACGCTGATGTATTTTCCGTCTTTTGTTTTATAAACATCATAGTAATGGGCACGCCGGCCAAAAGGCGTGTCTCCGGTTACCCTGCAGCCTGAAATACTGGCAAGCGAGACAATTTGCATACTTAAGGCAGTGTTGTAAAGGCTCACGTCAATGTATTGCCCTTTCCCTGTTTTTTCCCGTGCCAGCAGCGCCATGGAAATAGCAGCAACAGCATTCAGACTGCTGCCGATTGCAGAAACCTGCACTTCACTGATGGCTACATTACCCATATCATTCAGGAAATTCATGCCGGAAAGCCCGATAATGTTTAAATCGTGAGCGGGCTGTTGTTTATACTTGCTTTCCTGGCCGAAGCCGGTAATGGAACAGTAAATCAACCGGGGATTAATTTTAACAATTTCTTCATACCCCAGCCCTTTCGACTGAAGGTAACCAGGGCGGAAGCCTTCCAGAAACACATCAGCTCTCCTTAGCAGTTTTTTAAGAATTTCCTGCCCCTCTTCTGTCTTAATATTAACAGTAATCCCTTTTTTGTTCCGGTTCAGTGCCAGATTCCAGCTGCTCATGCCGGGCGCCAGCTGTGGCGCAAAATTACGGTTGGGATCGCCTTTTACACCTTCCACCTTGATTACGTCCGCTCCGAAATCCGCCAGTACCATTCCGCAATACTGCCCGGGCAGCCACTGGGAGAAATCAATTACTTTTATACCCTGTAACGCGCTGTTCATATGCCGCTCACCTGCTTTCTTAATTCTAACTATGTATTTTATAAGGTAATTTTATCATAAATGTGGCATTTTGTTCTTGTTTTTGCAAACCTCCGGCATAGAATCTTTCTCAAAAGAGCAGTTTGATGCGTCTGTCTGCCGCGCGGTGAACAATCCCATTTAAGCAGCGCTTTCCGGTCCTCTTGTCCATATCTGTCAATGCAGTTATAATAAATCTAACAGCAAAAACCGGAGGCACCATCATGAGCAGCTTCAGCCAGATTGTCAATTCGCTCTTATATATTATCAGCGGTTTCTTTTTTGGTATCTTTGCCTCAAGGCACAGCATCTTTTCTGTTATGAATATACGCAGGACCCTGGCGGAAAAAGATTTTTCCCCTGCTTCTCTGTTCCGTCTGGCTTTCAGCATTCTTTTTATCGTGCTGGCCTTTCTTGTATTCCCTTCCTGGATGACCTCCCGCACAACCATCGGGGCCATCGCCTATTACGCGGTTCTGCTCTTCTATTTTTCAAAAGGATGGAAAAACTCTCCTAAATAACCCTTCCGCTATTAAAAACTTACGGATACTTTCCCGGCCTTCCTAAACCTCAGCCGGAAAAGTATCCGCATTTTTCTTTTTACAGTATGCTAAAACGCTGATTGTATATAGATTTCTTCAGTGTTGTAATTGCGGAAGACACAACATGTCCGTATCAATAAACGGAACTCCTAAATGGCGGGTTTTCACAAAGTTTCCATGACAGTCGCTGCCACCGGAAATGTATAATTTGTGACGGTGACAGAAATGGGCCAGCAGCCTGCTGTCCTCCGGCCTGTGCCCGGAGTGATAGCATTCAAAACCGTCCAGCTTTTCGTCGACCAGCCGGGGCAGGTATTCCTGCATGCCGGCGCCATGAAAATCGCTGGCCAGATGGGCGCAAAGGGCAATCCCCCCAGCCTGCCGGATTACCTGTACTACTTCTGAAATGGCCGGAAAATCCGGAAAGCCCAGATCATTTTCCGCTGTAAATATCCGCCGGAAAAAATCGTTCACATCACCGCACAACCCTTTGTCCTGCAGGTAGGCCAGCGCTTTCCAGCCGCCCCGGTGGGGATCATAGGTGTATTCCTTAAACTCTTCCATGGAAAGGGGCCAGCCCCTGTCAATC
>JAFQZL010000046.1 GCA_017405945.1 Acidaminococcaceae bacterium | reverse complement strand
TGCCGGCAGCCGTATTTCTGTAATAAAATAATTCTACTATAATTTACGCAAAACGTTTCATTTCAGCATCAGGTAGCGCTTCATCATGTTGTTAAACTCCCAGGGGGACTTGCTGTCTTTTACATCAAACTGGTTCATGATGGAGTTCACTTCATCCGCGTAATGTACAATAAACGCTTCTTTGGTTGCGCAGGCCACAGGCGATCCTTTTTCCTGGTCGCCGTGATGGGACAGGATGACATGTTCCAGCTGCTGCAGCGCCGCAGCCGGCATCTTCAGTTCCAGCGCGGCTTCCCGCACCATCAGCGCAGACATGGTGATATGCCCCAGCAGCCGGCCTTCCGTGGTATACGGAAAGCCCATGCCGGCGGAAATTTCTTTAACTTTTCCAATATCGTGCAGGAGAGCACCTGCTGTGATCAGATCTTTATCGGTATTACCGATGGCCTCTGCCATGGCAAGCGCCAGTTCGGTTACATCCACAGAGTGTTGCAACAGACCGCCCAGATAGGCGTGATGCAGTTTCATGCCAGCCGGGTTCCTGCAGAACTCCTCATAAAACTGTCCGCTGAACACTTTCTTCAGCAGCGTGCGCAGACTGGGTGTCTTTACGCTGTTAATCAGCGTTTCCAGTTTGTTTTTATAGACTTCCATGTCAAAACCGCCGGTGGGGACCAAATTGGAAATATCATCCTCCGGCATGATGTTGTCCAGCTTCTGGATCACGACCTGCAGTGCCAGCGTGGACGAGTATTTGACAATGTCCACCGGACCGGAGATCATAAATGCTTTGGCCGCGTCCAGATCACGCAGCCGGTTCACAATCTCCCGGTCAAATGCGATGAACTGGATTTTGCCGCTGTTATCTTCTACCGTCCCCCTGGCAAACACGCCTCCGTTGGAAGAGTTTCCTACCTTCTGCAGACGCAGCAGCACCGCCTGGGTCATCCGTTCCCCTGCTTTTATGTTTTCAATCATTTGTATCTCCTCTTTACCGTTTATATAGGGATTGGCTTACATAATCTGCAGCAGCTTTGTTTCTTTTGCCACCAGCACCTTCGCCGTGTAACCTTCCCGGCTCAGCCGCAGGGCCAGCCGGTCGGCCAGCTCGTTCACCACCGGCAGCTCCGTTCCCTGATGGGTCGCGTCAATCAGGTTGATGTGTCTGCCCCGCGCTTCCTGGGCATCGTGGTATTTAATATCACCGGTCACGTAGGTATCCGCCCCGGCCTGCACCGCGTAATCCAGGAATTCCATGCCGCTGCCGCCGCAGACTGCCACTTTATGCACCGGACGCCCTGCCGGGATTGCGGTAACATGTTCAAGTTTCAGCGCATGCTTTACCTTTCCGGCAAACGCTTCCAGATCCGTCGCTTTTGGTAATGTACCGATTCGCCCTATGCCTTCCAGCGTATCTTCCCCGGAAAGCCCTTCCACATTTTTCAGTTCCAGAAGACTTGCCAGCACATCGTTCACCCCGCCTGTCACGCTGTCCAGGTTTGTGTGGGCGCTGTAAACGGCAATATCATGCCGCGCCGCTTCCAACAGTAAGGCCGTACGCCAGTCCGCATCTGTGAACTGTTTTATGCCGCGGAAAATAGCAGGATGGTGGGTTATAATGATATCCGCGTGAAGCTGTACGGCCTGCTCCAGCACTTCTTCAGAAAAGTCCAGCGCACACAAAATAATCTTTACTTCTTTATCGTTATGCCCGACCTGAAGCCCTACGTTATCCCAGTCTTCCGCCAGTCGCGCCGGCACCATTTCGCTCATGATTCTGGCAATTTTCGCCACTGAAATATTCATTGCGTTTCCTCTTCCGTCAACTGATGTAAAACCGCCGGCCCGCTGCATTGTATCTGCAATACGTTCATCCCGGCTGACCGAAACGGTTTCCTGTGTACAGATAAATTATACTGATTTATGGATCAGCCCGTCAACTTGGGCGAGCATTTTTTTCAGATCATTATATTTAGCGCTGTTCACTGCCGTGGGGCTGACCGCCATCTGCCGCAGTAAACGCCGGTAATGCTCCGCTTTTTCTTCTATGTATTCCTGCCACAGGGCCGGCTTCTTTTCCAAAATACAGGGGCCGAATTCCGCCTCCATAGGAGACAGGTCCTGTTTTCCTTCCCCGTGGACCGCTTTAATGATACTGTAGATATGTTTATTCTCTTTGCAGAGCGCTTCCTCCACAATACGGTACCCGTGTTGTGTCAGCCACAGGCGCAGCAGTCCTGCCGCGTTCATGGGCTGCAATACAAAGGTTTTAACGGCTGCTGCGATTTCAGGGGATTCTTCCAAAATGCCCGTGATCGTCGCGCCGCCCATTCCCGCAATGACAACGGTTTCCGCTTCCCCGGCGCGCAGTCCTTTCAGTCCCGCCGCCATGCGGACTTCCATCTCGTTATGCAGTTTATATTTGTTTCTGGTTTCTTTGGCTGCCTGGCAGGGACCTTCCGCAATATCAGAAGCGATCACGCGGCGGCACTGCCCGGATAACGCCAGACAGGCCGGTACGTAGCCGTGGTCTGTGCCGATATCCGCCATCGTGTGGCACACCGGCACCATGGAAGCCACTGTTTGCAGCCGTTCACCGATTCGAAGCATAGTTATCTCCGCCCGTAACGTACGTAAAAACGGTCTGCCTGTGTAACAGACAGACCGTTAAGGGAACAGGAATTATTTTTTCGCTTTTTTAGCTTTCGCTTTTTTAGCCGGTTTAACGTTAACAGCTTCTTTGAAAGCTTTGCCAGCTTTGAAAGCCGGAACCGTTGCGGCAGCGATCTTAATTGCAGCGCCGGTCTGCGGGTTTTTGCCGGTACGGGCAGCGCGTTCGCGGGCTTCGAAAGTACCAAAGCCGATCAACTGTACTTTGCCCTTCTTGGCAACCTCTGCAACGATAGCTTCGTTGATCGCTTTCAGTGCTTTTTCTACATCTTTCTGAGATAATCCGGAAGCTGCAGCAGCTGCTACAATAAGTTCTTTCTTGTTCATCGTAAAATCTCCTTTGCGAAAATTTTTATTCAGATGCAGCTTTTCTCTGCATCTATGTTAATCATATCAGTGTTTATCAGTGTTTGCAAGCCTTTATATTGATTTTTTTGCTGTTTTTTCACTTTTTTTATCATTTTTTTTATAAAAAACCGTTCTCAACAGTAAATTGTGCGTAAAAACGGCTTTTTCCCTGCAATTGAAGCATCCGGAGCCGCATATAAATTAGCAGATTTTCTTGACACTGCAGTAAAGTTCGGTTAAAATAAATGATATTGAAAACAACGGGCCCGTAGCTCAGCTGGTCAGAGCCGGCGGCTCATAACCGCTTGGTCGGGGGTTCGAATCCCTCCGGGCCCACCAATACTGTAACCGGAACAAAAACAGCGCAGAATAATGCTAACGCGCGCCGGATCGAAATGAAAGACTGTAATAAAACGCAACCCGTTTCAGAAGCGTTTCTGAAACGGGTTGTTTTTTATATTCTGTTATTCCTGCTAAGGCGCAGTTGGAATCAGTCCGCCACAAAATCGCGCAGTTGCGTGCAGCGCTTGCTGCGGAGCCGGCGCAAGGCTTTGGCTTCGATCTGGCGGATACGTTCACGGGTCACCCCGAAATGCTGGCCTACCTCTTCCAGCGTACGCTGCCGCCCGTCTTTCAGGCCAAAGCGCAGTTCCAGCACTTCCCGTTCACGGCTGCTCAGGGTGCTAAGCACCTCGTTCAGCTTTTCACGCAGCAACGCAAAGGAAGCGGCGTCTGCCGGGGCCGGGGCATCATGATCTTCGATAAAGTCACCCAGATGGGAATCTTCTTCTTCTCCGATAGGCGTTTCCAGGGAAACCGGTTCCTGGGCAATCTTCATGATTTCCCGTACCCGGTCTTCCGTGGTTTCCATCAGCTCCGCGATTTCCCTGGGGGTCGGTTCCCGTCCCAGTTCCTGCAACAGCTGCCGGGATACGCGGATCAGCTTGTTGATGGTTTCCACCATATGGACCGGAATCCGGATCGTCCTTGCCTGGTCGGCAATGGCCCGGGTGATTGCCTGGCGGATCCACCATGTGGCGTAGGTACTGAATTTAAAACCTTTATTATAATCGAACTTTTCAACGGCTTTGATCAGGCCGAGGTTTCCTTCCTGGATCAGGTCAAGGAACAACATGCCGCGACCCACATACCGCTTCGCAATGCTTACCACCAGACGCAGGTTCGCTTCCGACAGGCAGCGTTTTGCCTCATTACCCTGCTGTTTGACCGCTTTCAGCAACGCCGCAAACTGCGTCTTGATATCCGCAAGGCGCTGGGCACTCTTTTTATCCGCCCGGTAGACTTTGCTTTTCGGGCTTAATGTTTCCAGGCGTTCTTCCAGCCAACTATCAGAAGCGTCGATCAGTTTCCTGATCTCACCGAGATTATGGGGTTCAGGACCGTTGTCATCCTCCCGTTCGGGACATTCCTTATCCCAGTCCGCACATTTGAATTTTTCGTCTTCCAGTAAGCCGATCAGGCGGCTCCGTTCGTTTTTCGTGAACTGGGCAGTACCCGCGACAAAATCCGCCACAACATATTTCTCCCCGTTTTTCCGTTTTTCATCAAACTTACGGAAAGCAACGGGAACGGAACGCATGTCGGTCGCTGACTGTTCTTCATCCAGCAGGATGTTCAACTTTTGGAAAGCCTCTTCGAATTCCTTTTTCGTTTTGAATTTCAAAGGTTCATCCGCATTTTTACTGCTGCTTTCCATCCGTTCGATCTGTTTGCTCTTATCCATGCGTTTGGCCAGTTCCACTTCGTCTTCGCTCTGCAAAAGGGGAACGCGGCCGATTTCTTTCAGGTACATGCGCACCGGATCATCGATGCTGATGCCGTCGGGCACAGTCATGGAAGATGCGATTTCCGCTTCGGTTATTTCTTCCGCTTCTTCATCTTCCGCAGGAGGCAACATGTCATCGTCTTCCTCATCCTGGGGATAAATGATGTTGATTCCCCTGCTCTGCAGGTATTCCATCATGAAATCAATGGCTTCCGGAGAAGTAACAGAGGCAGGAAGGATATCGTTCACTTCACTGTCCGAAAGGATGCTGCCATTGGCTTTGGCCCGGGCTTCCAGTTCCAGCAGTTTTTCCACAGGAAAGCCTGCCGGCATCAGGGCAAGCAGTTCTTCACTGGCTTCCAGAACCGGCTGTGCCGCTTCCGGCTTACCGGCTTCCGGTGTTTCCACTTTCAGTTTTTCAGGTTCGGGCGCAATCTTCTTTTTATTATTTTTCTTTTTTGCTTTTTTATCTTCAGACGCGCTGTTTTGAGGCGCACTTATCCCTTTATCCGCTTCAGCGGTTTCGTTTGCAGAAGATTTCTTTACAGCCTTCTTCTTTTCCGGCTCCCTGCTGCCTTTGGGGGCAGCATCTTTCACTGCTTCCGCCGGTTTGGCTTCTGCTTCAGCGGCTACCTTCTTCGCTTTGGCTTTCACAACCGGTTTCTTTTCTTCCGCCGGTTTGACTTCTGCTTCAGCGGCTACCTTCTTCGCTTTGGCTTTCACGGCCGGTTTCTTTTCTTCCGCCGGTTTGGCTTCTGCTTCAGCGGCTACCTTCTTCGCTTTGGCTTTCACGGCCGGTTTCTTTTCTTCCGCCGGTTTGGCTTCTGCTTCAGCGGCTACCTTCTTCGCTTTGGCTTTCACAACCGGTTTCTTTTCTTCCGCCGGTTTGACTTCTGCTTCAGCGGTTACCTTCTTCGCTTTGGCTTTCACAACCGGTTTCTTTTCTTCCGCCGGTTTGACTTCTGCTTCAGCGGTTACCTTCTTCGCTTTGGCTTTCATAACCGGTTTCTTTTCTTCCGCCGGCTTAGGTTCTTTCTTTGCAGTATCCATCTTCGCGGTCTTTTCCGGCTCTTTTTTGGCTTTCACAGCCAGTGCGGCCTTTCCTGCTGCCGTCTTTTTCTTTTTGCCGTCTTTCTTTTCCGCGGGTTTCGGTTCTGCAACAATTTTTTCTTCTGCGATTTCCGTATTAAGTTTTTTGTTGGATTTCTTTTTGTCAGTTGCCATACAGATTTGTAATCTTCCCTCTTAATTCATTGCAAATTTTGATTTCATCTTCAAACCTCGGATCGTTCATGCCTGCATACATATCTGCAAGCCGCCGGTGATCCTCGTAGGCGCGCTGCAGAAAATCCCGCTGCATCCTGCGGACATAACCGTCTGCAATCTGCGTAAGGCCTGCTTCGTCAGCAGCAAAATCTTCCCCGGCTAAAATTCTTGCGGTCTCCGCATTGGTATCCTCGTCCCCACCTGCAAACAAGCTCTCTTTGACAGTGGAAAAATCAACATTTCCCAGCTTGCATATTTTTTCATAGATGCTCTGACGGACAGGTGACGCGAAACCGGTCTGCTGTAAAATCTCTTTGTACGAATCTATCAGCCCGGAATACCGGAAGAATAACAGTAACAGTTTTCTTTCCGCCTGCTCCAGCGCGCTTGGCACCGGCTGCGCGGACGGTACAGGAGCCCGGGGGACGGGATTGCCGCCGAAAAAACGGTTTGCCGTTTTTTTCCTGTATTCCCCCATGATCAGGCCTTCGTCGATGACCAGTTCCTTCGCCAGGAACCGGATATATTCTTCGGCTTCTATCTCAGTTTTACACTCCTGCAGGTAAGAAATTATATTCGACACACACTGTACTTTTCCTGCCAGTTCCGATACATTATTTTTCGAGATTGTGTAACGGATCTGGAATTCCGTGCCGTTCCATGCGTTTTTCACAAGGTCTTCAAAGGCGTCCCTGCCGGCTTTCCGGACAAATGCGTCCGGGTCTTTCCCCTCCGGCACGTTCAGCACTTTGACGGAAAGGCCTGCTTTCTTGGCGATGCTGACCGCCCTTACCGCGTTGCGCCGTCCTGCATCATCACTGTCATAGGCAAACACAACGTTTTCCGTAACCCGGTGCAGCAGTTTCGCATGCTGCTCACTAAACGCGGTCCCCAGCGACGCGACGGCCCGGTTGATTCCCGCCGCGTGAAGGCTGATGGCGTCCATATATCCTTCCACAACAATGGCTTCTTTGGCTTCCCGGATCGCCTTAAGCGCCACGTCCAGGCCGAACAGCGTTTCCCGTTTCTGGAAGACATCAGTCTCCCCTGTATTTAAATACTTGGGCAGTCCGTCATCCATCACACGCCCGCCAAAGGCAATTACCTTACCCCGGGGGTCTTTGATGGGAATCATCACGCGGTTGATGAAAAAATCACTGTAAGAGCCGTTCCTTTCCCGGATCAGCCCCGCAGCCGCAAGCTGCTCCCTGGAGCATCCCTTTCTGGTCAGGTTGAACTCCAGCGCGTTAAACGACGGCAGGGAAAATCCCAGGGAAAAGCGTTCAATCACTGCATCGGTAATACCCCGGTTATGGAAATACTCCAGCGCAGCCGCGCCGGGTCTGGTTTTCTTCAGGCAGGCGGAAAAATATCGGCAGGCCAGCTCGTTGACTGCATACAGGTCTTTGCGCCGCTGCTCCCTGCGCACATCCGCTGCCGTCCGGTGCGTTTCGGGAACCGGAACGTTAGCCCGCCCCGCCAGGGTTTTAATTGCTTCCGGAAACGTACAGTTTTCTATCTTCTGCACAAACGTGAATACGTCCCCGCCGGTATGGCAGCCGTAACAATAGAAAAACTGACGCTCTTTATCTACGCAGAAGGAAGGCGTCTTTTCCCCGTGAAACGGGCAGCAGGCCCAGTAGTAATGTCCTTTTTTCTGCAGCGAAATATAACCTGCAATCACATCGACAATATCGGAGCTGTCCTTAACCTGTCTCTTAAAATCTTCATACTGCTGGTCCATCATTAGCTCCTTATTATCGAACTTCAATCCTCAAACTTCAATAACATATTCTCTGTTACGGAAAAAAATCCTCTTTTTCGTATAAAAAATACTTGACACTTTAGTTTGTAAAAAAATGAGAGCGGCTGCTTCTGCTTCAGCCGCTCAGCATTAATTTGCATAATATATTCAGTGAAAAACTGTTTAATCAGTATTTGTATCTGCGTATGTTTTTGTTTCCGCAGATTTCAGTTTTACTCGCTTACCTTCGGTACAAAGTACTGATTGAACATCCTTACGGCGCTCAAATCTGTCAGACCTGCCACATAATCCACGATCGCCGTCATTTTCCCGAACCGTTCAAAGTTCAGCCTGACCTCTTCGGGAAGCAGCTGCGGTTCTTTCACATACAGATCCAGCAGGCTCATGATCACATGTTCCGCTTTATGATGTTCTTTTTCCAATGACGGGCACTCATACACATACGCAAACATAAAGTCCCTGAACTCTTCTACCGCCTCGTCGTAATACGGATCCAGGATGATTTTGTTTTTCCCCGATGAACATTCCACGATATTATGCACCAGGATATCCAGGATCTGGGTAGGCGCCGTACCCAGACGCATGGCCACCATCCCCGGCAGCTTATCCGGTCCCACAAGCCCCACCCGGATGCCGTCATCCAGATCGGAACACAGGTAGCAGATACGGTCGCAGCGCCTGACGATGGCACCTTCCGGCGTGTCTGGCAGCTTACTCCCGGTATGGCACAGGATCGCGTCCTGCACTTCCGTTGTAAGGTTGAGGCCGCGTCCCTGCCGTCCGTAATAGGTCACTACCCGGACACTCTGCTCATTATGGGTAAAATGCCCCGTATATTTGTTGATTGCCCGCTCCCCGGCATGCCCGAAAGGCGTATGTCCCAAATCGTGTCCCAGGGCCGCGGCTTCAATCATGTCTTCATTAAGGCGCAGCGCCCTGCCAATGGTCCGGGAAATCTGCGAGACCTCCATACTGTGGGTCAGACGGGTACGGTAATGGTCGCCGGGCGACAGATATACCTGGGTTTTGTGCTTTAACGCCCGGAACGCTTTACTGTGGACAATACGGTCCCGGTCCCGCTGGAACGCGGTGCGCAGATCGTCCTGGGCTTCTTCTGTCAGCCGGTGCGAATCTGCGCTTTTGCAGGCCCAGGGCATCAGGTTCTTCTGTTCCTGGTCTTCAGTATATTCACGAACATTCATAATAAAAAATACTTTGCTCCTTACCGGCGGGCAACATTATTTTTGTAGTAATAATCCAGGATGATGCCGGCGGTTTCTTCAATCGCGCGGTTGGATACATTGATAATCATGCAGTGCACACGCCGCATAATTCCCTTTGCGTAGTCCAGTTCTTCGGTAATGCGCTCCACATCCGCGTACTCGGCATCTTCGGAAAGCCCCATGGCCTTCAGGCGGGTCAAGCGGATATCCGTCAGTTTGTACGGATCAATGAGAAGCCCGATGATCTTGTGGTGCGGAACCTTGAACAGCTCCGGCGGCGGAACAATTTCCGGCACCAGGGGAACATTGGCCACCTTGAGCTGTTTATGGGCGAGGTACATGGACAGGGGCGTCTTGGACGTCCGGGATACACCGATAATCACGATATCCGCTTTCAAAAGGCCCAGCGGATTTTTGCCGTCATCGTACTTAACGGCGAATTCTACCGCTTCCACACGCTTGAAATATTCGTGATCCAGCGCATGAATCAGACCTGCCTGATTCTTGGGCAGCAGACCGGAATTTTTCTGTATCGCGCGCAACATAGGTCCCAGAACGTCTACCACCTGAATCTGCAATTCCACCGCCCTGTCGGCAAGATGTTCGCGCAGGCGCGGGTTTACGATTGTATAACAGACTACAGCCTGATGCTGCGCCGCTTCCTGCAGCGCTTCGTCAATCTGCTCCTTGTTGTTGATATAGGGAATCCTGATTACATCAAATTTAGTTTCCGTAAACTGGCTGATTGTAGCCTTGATAACAGATTCCGCCGTACCGCCGATAGAATCTGACAATGCATAGATAATAGGATTTGTATTACTTATGATGACCCACTTCCCTTCCTTCGGCAATATCTACAAACAGACGGGTAAAGTTCGTTTTGGTAATGCGGCCGATCACTTCATAGTCCTTTGTCTTCTCATTCACGCACCTGACTACAGGCAGGCTGTCGATCTGGTTGTCGATTACCTTGCGGGCAGCAGAAGATACCGTTGTATCCGGGAACGCCATCACCATTTTGGACAACGGGGTCATTGCCATGACCACGGGTATCGTTTTCATATCCCCATTCGTATTGGTTGCCAGCTTCAGCAGATCCTTACGGGAAACAACACCCACCAGCAGATTTTTTTCATCAACCACATAAATCGATCCGACGTCTTCCACAAACATGCTGATGATGGCTTCGTACGCGCTTTTTGTGTTCAGGATCACAACCGGCATGGACTGGATATCGGAAACCAGAATATCAGAGACTTCTTCCGTCAATAAGCCCAGGGTGCTTCTGCCGATAAAGTAATAGCCGACTTTCGGGCGCGCGTCAATAATACCGCTCATGATCAGGATAGCCAGATCGGAGCGTAACGCGGCCCGCGTCACATGCAACTGATCTGCGATGCGCTGCCCTGTGATAGGACCTTCGGCCCTGACGATTTCCGCAATCTGTTTCTGTCTAGCTGTTAAGCCCATTTGTTTCCGTCCTTTCCGGTATAAAACGCAATCCCGTCCTTATGCTGCGTAAAAACCGTATCCCGCTTATCAGCGGGCATCCGGATTCATACCAGGTGATATAGTGTCTATACTGCCGATAATTATTATACACTAATTATAGTTCGTTTTTTTAATTTTGTAAACTATTAAGCGTATATTAATCATATAATAAGGCAATGTGCAGCAAATAAAACGGGCTTACTCAGATTCCTGCCTGCTCCTTTAATGCGGCTGCCTTATCGGTATGCTCCCAGGGAACATCGATATCGGTACGGCCCATATGCCCGTATGCCGCAGTCTGTTTATAGATAGGACGACGCAGATCCATATCGCGGATGATACCTGTCGGGCTTAAGGAAAAGTTCCTGCGTACCAGTTCTGCGATTTTGTCGTCTTCAATCACGCCGGTGCCGAAAGTGTCTACCAGAATGGATACCGGCTGTGCTACGCCAATGGCATAGGCAAGCTGGATCTCGCATCGTTTTGCCAGACCGGCCGCTACAATATTTTTGGCTACGTGGCGTGCTGCGTAAGCTGCCGAACGGTCAACCTTGGACGGGTCCTTGCCGCTGAAAGCGCCGCCGCCATGACGGGCCATGCCGCCGTAGGTATCTACAATGATCTTACGGCCGGTCAGACCGCTGTCTCCCTGGGGCCCGCCGATGACAAAACGACCGGTAGGATTGATAAAATATTTGGTGTTTTTATCTAACAGTTCTACCGGAACAACTTCTTTAATAACCAGTTCGATCATATCCTTGCGAATCTGGTCCTGGGTGGCGTCCGGGTCGTGCTGGGTAGAAATTACGATCGTATCCACGCGGACTGGCTTATCATCTTCGTATTCTACCGTAACCTGTGTCTTTCCGTCAGGACGCAGATAAGCCAGGGTCTTATTCTTGCGGACCTCGGTAAGCCTGCGGGCCAGTTTGTGAGCCAGGGAAATCGGCAGCGGCATCAGTTCCGGTGTTTCGTCGCAGGCATAACCGAACATCATGCCCTGGTCGCCAGCTCCCATTTCATTCTCCGCGGCGGCGCCTTCCTTTGCTTCCTTGGATTTGTCTACGCCCATGGCAATATCGCCGGACTGTTCGTCAATGGAAATCAGGACGCCGCAGGTGGAACCGTCAAAACCATATTTTGCCCTGTCATACCCAATGCCCAGGACCGTGTCCCTGGCAATTTTGGGAATATCTACAAAACAGGTGGTGGAGATCTCGCCTACGATATGGATCTGGCCGGTAGCCACTACCGTTTCACAGGCTACCCGGCCTTCCGGGTCCTTTTCCAGAATAGCGTCCAGGATTGCGTCAGAAATCTGATCGGCTATTTTATCCGGATGACCTTCTGTAACTGATTCTGAGGTAAATAATCTGCGCATAATAAATACTCCTTTCCCTAAAAAAAGATGCCCTCGCACACGTGAGAGCATCTAAATTACATTTATGGTCTCATCTTGCGATTTCTCGTAAGGACTTAGCACCGTTTGACAATCCCGCGATTGCAATGGTTGCTGCGGCTTCACTGGGCCAGTTCCCTCCACCGCTCGTGATGAGCTTTATTCAATTATCGTAACTATTATAACAGAAATTTTCAGCAATGCAACTGTTTCACATTAATTTCACAGCAGGAAATTTTGCCAGTTCCAAAATACGGAACTTTGGGCACAAACGTTGCGTACTTTTTAATACTTCCGGAACTACCGTTTCCGTTTTTCCATAACACGGTCCAGCAGGATCGAAGCCACTTCATCTTTGGAAAGGATCTCCAGCGCTTCCACCGTTCCGTCCGGATACAAAAACTTGACGATGTTGGTATCCGTATTGAAGCCGGCGCCCTTCAGGGAAACATCGTTGGCGACGATCATGTCCAGGTTTTTCTTTTTCACTTTGTTAGCCGCGTTTTCCAGCAGATTTTGCGTTTCTGCCGCAAATCCCACCAGAAACTGCTGTTTCTTCATGCCGCCCAGCGTTTTCAGAATGTCCGGGTTCTGGTCCATCACGATGGTCATGCCGTCTTCCGGATGGATCTTTTTGATTTTCTGGTCCGCTACGGAACGGGGTTTAAAATCAGCCACCGCAGCAGCTTTGATCACAATGTCCGTTTCCGGATAAACAGCGAGACAGGCATCCAGCATCTGCTTCGTCGTCTCCACACGCACCACCTTCGCATAGGGCGGCGGCGTCAGGGCGGAAGGCCCGGTGATCAGCGTCACGTCCGCGCCCCGCAGCAGGGCCTGCCTGGCAATGGAATACCCCATCTTCCCGCTGCTCCGGTTTCCGACAAAGCGTACCGGGTCGATGGGCTCACGCGTACCCGCTGCGGTGACCATCACTTTCAGGCCGCGCATATCGCCTTCCCGCAGCGCAAGGAAACGCTCCAGATACGCAATGATCTCCGACACTTCCGGAAGCCTTCCGGCGCCGGTCGTTCCGCAGGCCAGTTCACCGGAAGCCGGTTCCATAATGGCCACGCCGCGGCCCGCCAGGACTTTCAGGTTTTCCCGGGTAGCCACGTTTTCGTACATGCCCGTATTCATGGCCGGACAGACGATTATTGGGCAGGGGGCCGCAAGCAGGACAGTGCTCAGCAAATCATCCGCCAGCCCGCAGGCCATCTTGGCCAGGATGTTCGCCGTAGCCGGCGCCACCAGCAGCAGGTCCCCCCAGTTTGCCAGGGCAATATGCTCTACGTTAAATTCATCCCTGCCGTCCCACATGGAAACGGCGCACTTATGCCCGCTGATTTCCGCAAACAGCAGCGGGGAAACAAATTTCGCGGCATGCTCCGTCATGACAACACGGACCTCCACCCCCTGCTTGCGAAGCTTGCTCACAAGATCTACCACTTTGTAAATGGCAATGCCGCCGGTTACTCCCAGTACGATCTTTTTCCCTTTCAGCATAATATTTCTCCATTATTTCTTACGGGTATAGGTAATCTTTTTCTCCCCTACCTCTTTCAGCGCGATGCTGACTTCCTTTTCCGGAAGGGTCTGGCCCGGCTTTGTCAGTTCGCGGGCCCGTTTGGCAGCCAGGATCGCCAGCGTATATTTGCTGTCAACCATCTCCGCCAACTTGTCAATGGAAGGATTTACCATGCTCATTTTGAATTGCCTCCTGTATATAAAAATCTAATTAAGTATTATGGATTCTGCTGCAGAATTTTATTAATCAGGTAACCGTTCCGCTTTGCCCGGTACCGTTCCGCTTCCAGCAGCGTCAATACGCGCTGTGTTGCTTCTTCGGCCACGTCATTGACAATGATATAGTCGTATCCGCTGGAGCTTTTCAGTTCGCTCGCCGCCGCTTTCAGCCGCTTTTCTATCACTTCTTCCGTGTCTTTGCCCCTTTTGTAAAGCCGGGCCCGCAATTCCTCCATGGACGGCGGCATCACAAAAACAAATACGCCGTCGGGGAATACCTTCTTGATCTGAAGGGCTCCCTGGATATCTATTTCCAGCAAAACGTCCTTGCCTTCGTTCAGCAGGTTCATCACATAAGGCTTAGGCGTCCCGTAATAATTCCCATAAACCTGGGCGTATTCCAGCAGTTCGCCGCGGAAAATCATATCCTTGACCTGGGCGACAGTCTTGAAAAAATACTCTCTGCCGTCTACTTCCCCTTCCCTGGGCTCCCTGGTCGTAACAGAAACCGAATAGGACAGTTCCGGCAGTTCCTTGCGCAACAGACCACAGATCGTTCCTTTTCCGGCGCCGCTGGGACCGGACACGACCAGCAATAATCCCTTGGGTTTATCCGATATATTCTTCATTGTGTCTCCATTCCTTCCATGTCCGGGTTAAAACGGTTGGCAACCGTTTCTGGCTGGACAGCCGATAAAATTACATGACAGCTGTCTGTTATGATAACCGCGCGCGTCTTTCTTCCATATGTCGCGTCAATCAGCAGTCCTTTATCCCTTGCTTCGGAAATAACGCGTTTGACCGGCGCCGATTCCGGACTGATGACCGCAATGATACGGTTGGCGGAAACAATGTTGCCAAAGCCGATATTGATCATTTTAATGCTCATAACCGCTCCTCTTCTTAAGGAACCGCTGTTTGTTCCGTCTGCACGTTTGCCGCACGCAAACACATGCAGTCAGCGCCTCCTTCATCATTCAATATTCTGGACCTGTTCCCTGATCTTTTCAATCTCTGCTTTTACATCCACCACGATTTTTGCCAGTTCAAAGTCATTGGACTTGGAAGCGATGGTATTGGCTTCCCGGTTAAATTCCTGGATCAGGAAGTCCAGCTTGCGCCCTACCGGCTGTGTGGCATCCATAATCACACGGAACTGACGGATATGGCTCTTCAGCCGGACGATTTCTTCCGTTATGGCAACCCGGTCTGCGAAAATCGCAACCTCCTGCAGCACACGGTCCGGATCCGCGGTGATTTTTTTATCCGCCAGCAACGCATCCAGCCGTTCATTCAGTCTGGCCTGATATTCCGCCACAACTTGCGGGGAGCGTTTTTCGATTTCCAATACATTTTGTTCAATCAGGTCCAGGCGCTTACGGAAGTCCGCTTCGATATTTTTGCCTTCCGTTTCACGCATAGCCACCAGGGCTTCCACGGCCTGGTCCACAGCCTGTTTGATCTTAGGCCAGTAAGCGTCGCAGTCGAACAGTCCCTCTTTGGTCGTGATCACTTCAGGGCAGCGCGCCAGATATAAAACTTCCGCCTGTTCGCTGATGGAAGGCGACGGAACACCAATCGCTTCCCCCACTTCCCGCAGGGCATTATGATAAGCCGCCGCCAGCGCTTTGTCAACTGTTACACTCACTGCGTCCTGATTGGTGTATCTGGCGGTTACAAACACGTCAATACGTCCTCTGGACACAGAAGCCAGAATTGTCTTGCGGATCTTATCTTCCAGCGGGTTCAGGAAATGCGGCAGACGGATTGCCGTTTCATTATAGCGGTGATTGACGGACTTTATTTCGATTGTAACAGAAAAATACTCTTCTTCATAACAGCCCCGGCCAAAGCCGGTCATACTTTTAACCATTGAATGGCCCCCTGTCTTACCGAATCGTTTCCGGATTCACGTCAAAACGGCGTTCTCCGCAATACTTATCGGAAATGAAAATTGTATACCGCTGTGCAGGATTGAATAGGGAACTGTCAAAATAAAACTGCATTTCAAGCACAGCAACCTTTTCTGTCTTTGCAGTACTGTCTTTTTTCTTTTCGTCCCTTGTCAGCTGTTTCCCGTCATCCGCCCGGTTTGCCTTTTTGGCTTCTTCCTGCTTATCAACTTTACTGATCATTTCATGATGCAAATAATTGGAAGCATAAGGAGTCAGGTTTGTCTTCTCCTGCACCAGCTTTACCGTGTATTCGCCTTCCTGCAAAACAACCGGTGTATTCAGTCTGGCTCCGACCAGTGTAATCCCTTCATATTCCTGAATTGCTTTTTTTATATCCGCCAGTTCCGGCACGCGGGACGCTTCCACCTTGTCCCGGGCATGGATTGCGGCAAGCAGGTACGGCGTATACACAAAAACAGTTTCTTTTTGCCGGTAGGGATTCTTCAAGTTCCGTTCCGGTATCAGCCAGGGATCTATTAACTGGTACAACGTTTGCTTATCCTGTTTGCTGGAAATCCCGTACTGGATCGCTTTCATCATGTTGTCATCCGTCATGGGAGTCAGCGCGAAACATTGTGACAGAAAACTGCAAAACAATAGTGTTAGTAAAACTTTTTTCATCCTGATTCCTCCGAAAGATATTTTTAACAAAATATGGTATACTTGAAAAAGAATACAGAAACTGTACCGATATTATAAACCATTGTGAAAATGAACGCAACCAAACAGCCAAATAAAATAAAGAAAAAGGAAGATAAACCATGAATTTGGAAGGTATTGCCTTATATGCGCTGACAGATTATCTGGAACGGGAAATTACCGGCAGCCGGATTTACAAAATCGGTATGCCCTCCGCTCATGTTGTTTATTTTTCACTTAAACGGGAACATGATACAAGCCATCTCATTATGGATGTCAACGGCGGTTCCCCCTCTGTCCGTCTTGTTACCTCCGCGCCCAATAACCCGCAGGAACCGCCGGCTTTCTGTATGCTGCTGCGCAAGCATTTGGAAGAAGGAAAGATCACCCGGGTCAGCCAATATGGCCTGGACCGTGTCATCGAACTGGAAATCAGCCTGTTGGGGAGAACCGGCCGCATAATCACAAAGCATATTATTATTGAACTTACTGGAAAAAATGCCAACCTGATCTTTGCGGAAGGCGGGAAAATCCTGGACAGCATAAAGCATGTCAGCCCCCTCATGAATTCCGTTCGCGTCGTCCAGCCCGGATATACTTATAATCCTCCGCCCCCGCAGACTGGTCTGAACATCCTGAACGCAGTCCCGGAAGAAATCGTGGAATCCATTCCCGACGAAGTGACCGGCTCTTTATGGAAACAGCTGGTAAATGCGACTACCGGCATTGGCAAAGCTTCTGCCCTGCAGCTGTTATCCGCCGCCAACATCCCGTTAAATGCCGCCTACCTGACCCCGATGGACCGGAAGCGTCTGGTTTCCGCCATAACGGATCTGCAGGCAAACATGACGGCAAACTCTTCGCATCCGGCCACGGCCCTCATTACCGGAAGCAACCAGTGCCAGACCGTCTTCCCCTTTCCTGTCGCATATGTTCCGGAAGATTGCCGTCCTGAAATTTTCCCCAATATAAATGAAGCATTGTGCCACGCCACCCTTTTGCTGCCGGTACAATTACCCGAACAGGAACTGTTAAAGAAAACTGTGCTTTCGGAATTACGCAAAACAGAGAAAAGAATCAACGCGCTGGAACATGACCTGTCCCTTTCCAAGGACGCAGATACCTTCCGTATCATTGCCGACAGCCTGATGGCCGCGTTATATCAGATTCAAAAAGGAGCTTCCTCCTGCTCTGTCCCCAATATTTACGACGGCACCCTGCTGCAGGTAACTCTATCTCCCATACTGACCCCGGCCGAAAACGCGCAGAAATATTATAAAAAATACAACAAACTGAAACGGGCGCAGGAAGAGATCGCCATCCACCTGGCGGAGTCAACGGATCAGCGGACCTGGCTGGAAAGCGTTGCAGAAAGCTTACGCTTCGCAACCACCCGGCAGGAAACAGAAGAAATTAAAGAAGAACTACAAACCGCGGGGCTGTTGCCCGTTCCCAGGCGGAAACCACCTGCATCCCGCAAGTCCAACCCCATGCAAATAGTTTTTTCTGAGTCAACCAGAATCTATATTGGCAAAAACAATCGCCAGAATGAAGAAGTGACGTTTAAAATCGGCGCGGGCAATGACCTCTGGCTGCATGTCCAGAAAATCCCCGGTAGTCATGTAGTCATAAAAACAACGCTTCCCGAGCCGGAGCCGGAAGCTCTAAAAGCAGCCGTCCAGCTTGCCGCGTACTTCAGCAAAGCCCGCAATGGCAGCCAGATTCCTGTTGACTGCGTCCCCCGGCGCTTTGTGAAAAAGCCGCCCGGCGCCAAACCCGGTTTTGTAGTTTTTTCAAATCAGATAACCTTTTACACCACGCCTGATGAAACGTTTATTAAAAGCTTATTACAGTAGCAAAATGAAAATGCCGCGGCACCCGGAAACAATTCCGAATGTCGCGGCATTATTAAATCAGAGGGAATTCAAATCAATGCCTGGCTACAATCAGCCGGCTCAGTTTTCCGTCCGTTAACTGGATAAACTGGTTATACTCATGTTTGTGGTCCGGGGTAGGATCGTATCGCATGATGATAAACTTCGGATCCGTATGGTCGTCAAGGGAAGCAAGCTTTCCTTTATAACGTTCCAGCACCTCTGCTTTTGTCATACCGACCTGTATGCCGCTCCCCGTCTTGTACCCGGTCCCGGTCATATAATACGCGTCCGGTCCGTACGAGGGAGGCAACGGCTTACCATAGGTTTCTCCATGATCCCTGATTTCATTGAACACAAGTCCGGAATACTTAAACTCTGTTAAGACAGCCGTCTGCTTTCTCTCAATCGGCTCACCCAGGATTTCTTCGATTTCTTTCCAGCGGCAGCCTATGCCCACGCCCATTACAGAGTCGCCTTTAATCTTCGGGGCAATTGCAGCTTTCATCCACTCCACGTGATCCTGCTTCAGCGTCTTTCGGATTTCTTCAGTCTCAGTCTTAAATTTGGCGTCAGCCTTCCCATACTTTTCGCCTAACGCTTTCAGCTTGCTGTCAATTTGTTCCAAAGCCGCTTTATGCCGGGGCGCAACTTCATCAATCGCCGCGTCCAGGGCTTTCCCTTCCAGGTTCGCCGGAACTTTAATCAGCTGGACCTGCTTTAATTCATCAAGGATCTGGGCCTTCTCTTTATTATATTTTTCTTCTTCCCCACAGCCCGCAACAAGCATCGCCGCCATTGCCAGAAGAACGGCAAACAGCGGCAGCCTGTGGCGGAAGCCTTGCAAATATTTCATAGGCGTTTTTATACTTCTTCGCCGGAAGGAGCTTCCTTATGGGGCATCAGGTTTACCCATTTGACAAACTCATCCTGGTCCAGCTGGACGACAAACCGTAACCCGTTTCCCAATTGGGCGGCAACGACATGTTTCGTCTTGTTGTCACCGCCAAGGATAGCGCCTGCCAATGCGCCCAGAGGACCAAAGATGGCAAGTCCGACAATCCCCCAGCCAATGCTGAATTTCTTTTCATTTTCCTGGGTTACTTCTTCATAATACGAAATATTATCTTTGATGCCGATTTTCTCTGAGGAAAAGATGCCGGTAGATACGTTTAAGACAAAGTCATTGCTCAGTAAACCCGGTGTGATCAGTTCCGCCTTAACCTCTTCCTGCTGGCTGTCCGTGCCGCCTAAATATTTTGCCATGTTGGGATATCCTCCTTTACCGCCTTACATTGTCAGGTTCATTTGTACGCTCTTTTAGTATACGCTTGCTGTAACATGATTATTATATCATTATCAGTCGTTTCATTTCTTGACTTTTATGTGAAAGATTTTTGCAGGCAGAATATTAAACACTGACATCTTCGTTATGTGTGAGACGGAAGAATATTAACAGGGATACGATGGAAGTCAGGGTCAGGATTGTAGAATACGCCGCGGCATTGCCGAAATTACTGCGGATGACTTCCGCGTAAATCGCAACCGTCAGGGTGCTGGTACTGCTGGTATACAAAATGATGCTGGAACTTAATTCACTGATCAGGGTGATCCAGCTCATGATGGCACCGGCCAGTACGCCCGGGAGCATCATGGGTACCATAATCTTACGGAAGGATTTAAACTCGCTGGCGCCCAGACTGATCGCCGCTTCTTCCACGCTGGGCGAGATCTGGGAAATGATCGCCGTGCTGGACCGTATCGTATAAGGCATACGCCGGATTGTCAGGGAAATAATGATAATGAGGGCCGTGCCCGATAAAACCAGGACCCCTGAATTAAAGCCCGACAGCAGCGCAATACCTAACACAGAACCCGGAATAATGTACGGGAACATGGTCAGCGTGTCCAGAATATTTGTCAGCAGGGATGGTTTCCGCGCGGTCAGATACGAGATCAGGATACCCAGTACTACTACAATGCCGATAGCGCATAAACCAAAGGCATAGGTGTTGAAAATCGAAATGTTATCCTTGGAGAACAGTGTATTCTCGTAATTCATCAAAGAGAACTTCCCGGTATACACCGCGCCCCCCACCGTTTCCAGGAAAGAGGTAAAGATAACTGTCAGCTGGGGCAGCATGGCGATAAACGCTACACCGAAGACAAACAGATATGCGAAGAATTTCTGGCTCCCTTTCGCCTGTACCGGCTGCATGGGCTTCAATGCCGTCATCGCGTAGGAATACCGTTTGGCTACCATGCGCTGCAGGAAGAACAGGAACAGGGTGATTACAACGACGATTACGCACAGCGCCGCCGCGAAATGGTCGTCCGTGCTGACTTCACCCATGAACTGGGTGTAAATCAAAACCGGAAACGTCTTAAATCCTTCCCCGATCAGCATGGGCGTGCCGAAATCTGAGAACACCCGCATAAACACCAGCAGGGACCCCGCCAGCAAGGAAGGCATGACAAGAGGAAGGATAATCTGCGTCACGCGCTGGAACGCGTTGCAACCCAGGCTTTCCGCTGCTTCGTTCAGAGAACTGTCAAGATTCTTTAAAGCGCCGGACACATACATGTAAATCAAAGGAAAGGACTGCAGTGAAAATACCAGTACGATGCCTGCAAACCCGTAAATGCCTCCGAACTGGATGCCAAACAGGCTGTTGATCAGCTGCGTAATAAAACCGTTGCGTCCCAGCAGCTGGATCCATGCATAGGCTCCGATAAAAGGAGGCGACAAATATGAAATTACGATTAAAATATTGACATATTTGCTGTAGGGGATTTTAAAGCTGCGCAAAACATAAGCCATGGGCAGACCGATAATGGCTGCCAGCAGTGTCGCGCAAATGGTTACCTTGAAACTGTTGACCAATGTGCTCCAGTAGAATTTTCGCCCGAAAAACTTTGTAAAGTAATCAAAGGTCAGCGCATGGGTCTCGGGGTCAACCACACTCTGATACATAATCAGAAACAGCGGGTAAACTACAAACAAAAGGAAAAAGCACAGTATTACCAGCGTGAACCCGGTCCAGATGTTCGGCTTCTTCATGCGTCCTCACCACCAATTCGCCTGCCGTTAATATCTTCTGTCTGAATGATCAGCGACTGCATCCCATCTTCTGTAAATACATTGATACGTTCCGCTTCAACACGCAGCTTAACAGCCGTATTATTCGGAATGATCCGCCCCACATCCGAAGGTGTGATGACTTCCACCTCCTGGCCGTCGGTCATGGTCAGGAAGTAATGCGTCGATATCCCCAGGAATACACTGTAATTCACCACTGCGTCCAGACCTTCCCCGTCCATATGCACGGTAAACTCTTCCGGGCGGACAGCAACGGTTACCGGGATGTCTGCCGCTCCGCAGCTTTCCGCATATTTTGTAACAGCGGCAGCGTCCAGTGTCTGCATGGGAACCTGATATTTTCCAAAGGACAGGATATGCTGTGCGCCGTCTTTCCTGACAACAGCCTTAAAAATATTCGACAGACCGATAAATGTCGATACAAAACGGTTGGCAGGCCGCTGATAGATGTACTGGGGAGAACCTACCTGCTGGATGACACCGTCGTTCATAACGGCAATACGGTCGGAAACCGCCAGGGCTTCCTCCTGGTCATGGGTAACATATACCGTTGTAATCCCCACCTGCTGCTGGATGTTCTTAATTGCATTACGCATTTCCACGCGTAATTTTGCATCCAGGTTGGACAACGGCTCGTCCATAAGAAGCACCTGGGGATGGATTACGATAGCCCTGGCCAGGGCCACGCGTTGCTGCTGGCCGCCGGACAGCTGTGTGGGCATACGGTCTTTTAAGTGCCCTATCTTGACTACATCCAGAATTTCAACGACAGATTTTTCAATTTCCGCCGCCGGCACCTGACGCTGCTTCAGACCGAAAGCCACGTTGTCAAAAACGGACATATGGGGAAAGATCGCGTAATTTTGGAACACCATGCCCATATTACGTTTATTGACCGGGATGTTGTTAATTACCTTATTGTCAACTTTTATCGTTCCGCCTTCAATGGAATTAAAGCCGATAATCATGCGCAATAACGTTGTTTTTCCGCAACCGGAGGGGCCCAATAACGTAAAAAATTCCCCCGGATGGATTCTCAGAGATAACCCGTTGATTACGGTCGTATCCTCATATTTTTTAATTACATTATCAATATCAATGGAAACGCTCATCAGAATTCTCCTTTGTATAACAAAATGGCGCCAATTTGTTTATTGGCGCCATTCATAGCTTCAGCACAAATTGATTACGGAATGACCCCGCAGTTCCTTATGCCGTTTTGCAGTTACATGGATTTTTCCAGGTGTTTGGTGAATTCCTTGGTGAATTTTTCTTTGTTTTCGGATACCCATTTTTCGTTGAATTTCGGAGCGATTTTAATCTTGCTGGCAGGAGTCATGTAGTCAGCCAGTTTGGCGTTCTTCCGCAGCGGGCGAACCGTCAGCGTGGTGCCAACCAGGTTCTGGATCTTTTCACTCAGCATATAGTCAACAAATTTCTTTGCGTTTTCAGGATGCTTGCAGTTTTTGATAATCTGTACAGACTGGGGAGCATACAAAGCGCCTTCTTTCGGGAACACAACTTCTACCGGAGCGCCGCTCTTAACCAAAGTCGCTGCCGGATCTTCCCAGGTCAGGCCTACGATATATTCGCCGCCTGCAACGCCTTTATAGACCTGGCTGGAGCTGTTCATCATCTTGCCGTTCAGCTGTTTCAGGAATTTATCGCAATAATCCCAGGCTTCTTTGCTGAAAGGATCTCCGTTGCCCATATCATACAGCATAACGACCAGGGACTGGAAAGCAGATGAAGAGTTTACCGGATCGCCGAAGGCAATTTTATCTTTCAGCGCCGGATTCAGCAGATCGCCAAAGCCTTCAATCTTCATATCGCCTTTCATCTTCTTGTTTACGACCATGACTGTCGGATCAGAGAATGCCGGTGTGAAGAATTTTGTTGTGTTCCGGAACTCGTCCATCATGTTCGGGTCTTCTTTGGAAACATATTCCATAAAAAGATCTTTTTTGGAAGCCAGCATTGCTTCACTGCCGGCCCATAAAACGTCGCCCAGCGGGTTCGCTTTTTCGGATGCTACACGTTTTACTACTTCGCCGGTGCCCGCTACCACAACATTTACTTTAATACCGGTATCCTTTTCAAAATTCTTGATTACGGCATTATTCAGGCTTTCGGCACGGGCAGTATATACAGTCAGTTCTTTTGCCGCGTTATCCGGTTTCGGACCTTCAGCCTTTTTGTCACCGCCGCCGCAGCCGCTGAATAACATGGACAGTGACAATAATGCTGTTGCTAAAAATGCTACTGATTTTTTCATTCTCTCTTCCTCCCATTTTTAACAAACAATAAAACTTGCACTAATTACGAACCGCAAGTTCTTTTATGCTTTGATTATAACACTTCAACGCCAATATCTCAAATATTAATTCAAATGAAAAAACAGCCTGTACCTTTTTTAAAGTACAAACTGTTGTTCTCTGTTTTCAATTTTCTCTGTTTTCTATTCTTTGAATTCACATTTTAAATGCTGGCGTTCCGGCATCAGTTTATACTTAACCCGCGGATAACCGACCATCATACACCCCACCAGTTTCTGTTTCGACGGAATTCCCACCAAATCCAGCAACGGTTTGTATCCGGCAATACCGCAGGCCTGGATGAATCCGGCAATAGTCGTTCCCAGGCCAATGGCAGGAGCAAAGAGTTCCGCATAGGCCAGGCACTGCTCACTGTTGCTTACTCCCGTCACATTAAGGCGCCTTGTTGATACAAAGACGAGCATCGGCGCATTACGCCCGATAATATCCACTTTTTTTTCATGAAATGTATGCAATACCGCTTTAAAATACCGTTTGTTTACCGTTTCTTTTTCTACTTCTTCCGCCATCCATTCCGCAGTCACCCTGCGGATCGCGGCCAGCGTATCCGGGTTGGAGATTGCCGTAAAATACATGCTCTGGCTGTTACCCGCAGTGGGCGCGTACCGGCAGATATCCAGCAACTTTAACACATCGTCCTGTTTCGGCGGCCGGGGTTTGAACAGGCGCACGCTGCGGCGGGAACGGAGAAAGTCGTAAGCCTGCTGTTCCGAAATGGTTGACGCGGGAACCGGAACCATATCTTCCCGTGGCGTATATTTATTATCCATAGCACCCGTGGGACAGATCGCGACGCAGTGACCGCAGCTCATGCACCCCCGGTCCACATTGCATTCCGGACCGTTCTCCCCCATATCCAGGATACAGGCAGGACAGTCTGCCACACACAGCCCGCATTTAACACATTTATTCTGATCAACTTTTATTAAATCCAATACCGGCACTCTGTTAACCCTCCAGACACTAGGAACTCTCTCTTCCGCTTTCAATGAAAGAAAAAAAGATATCTTGTATTATACCACATCCCGGGAAAAAAGCTACTCAAAAAGCGGAAAAAATCTCATAAAGTCTCTGCTTCGGTTATGTTTTACAGCAAAAATTGTACGTAAGAGAATAAAACAGCCGTGAAATTAAAAAACTCCACGACTGTCATAATCTGCAATCTTTTTCTGTAAGATATTATCCCCATACTGCTTTCATGATATTACGATAATTCTCGTCCAGATAATTAATGATTATACTGAATATCTGATACACGTCATTCCCGTCAAACTTATCCTTGTCCGTTATCAGGCAGACATCAAGCATCAGATTGCCCTGTTCATCAAAGAACAGCTTAAAAGGTTTGTACATCGCATTTTGCCCGTTAACGAGCTTCAGAAGATCCGCGGCATTCACTTCTTTCAAAGCCAGCGGGACAACCAATACACGGATGATGGAAAATATACTGTCGTCAATAATAACTATCGTTGGAAGCTGCTGTCCTTCCACGCCGAGAAAAGAACGGAATACAACCGCATGTTGTTCGTTTCCTTCAAGTTCTTCCAACTGGAACACTTTTATATTCTGTTCCTCCAGAAATGCATTGAATTGTTCCGCTTTGATGTTCATGACAAAATCCCCCATTCGTGCTTCTTTTTAACAGAAAATTTTACATTTTCCACAGGACCTTCCTGATGAGTTACTATTTATTTCCTGTTCGTCTGCCCGCTGGTCAGCTTATACATCAGCGCATTACAGATAGCGGCCGCCACGTTGCTCCCGCCTTTGCGGCCAACCGCCACGATATATGGAACACCACTGGCCATAATGATTTCTTTAGACTGCACCACGTTAACAAATCCTACCGGCACGCCGATGACCAGAGCCGGTTTGATTTTTCCTTCTTTGACCAGTTCATCCAGACGCACCAGCGCAGTAGGCGCGTTCCCTATCGCAATGATTACCGGCCCCTCCAGATTCGCCGCTTTTTCCATGCAGGCCGCGGCGCGGGTGCTGCCCGCTTCTTTGGCGCGGGCTGCCACGTCCGGATCACTCATAAAGCATACAGCGTTCCCGTTCAGTTTGGCCAGTGCGGCTTTATTGATACCCGTCTGGGCCATCTTGGTATCCGTCACAATGGTAAAACCGCCATTTTTCATAATGGCCAGTGTATCCGCTACCACGTTGTCACTGAACCGCATGGTGCGGGCGTAATCAAAATCCGCTGCAGTGTGGATGCATCTTTTGATGATGCTTTCTTTATCCGGATCCAATTTTAACTCGCCTAATTCTTCTGTAATAATTTCAAAACTGCGCTTTTCGATATCCATTGGCAGTACATTTTCCAGATTCATTTGAT
>JAFQZL010000045.1 GCA_017405945.1 Acidaminococcaceae bacterium | reverse complement strand
GATTCCTGCGCAAAGAACGTCCGTGCCAGAGAAGTGATGAAGAAAAGCAGCTGGAAAGTGCTGACGGACAACAAGTTTGAATATAATGGCGAGAAGTCTGTCCTTACCGATCCGGTGTTCTGCATCGCCAAAGGCGGCAACGTGTATACCGGCGGCAAGGTAATTTCCTATTCCGCCGAGAAAGCGGTGGTAGAGCGTAACGGAAAAAAATATGAATACCTTGCCATAGGCCATAATGCTACCCGGGGCATGGCTATTGAAACGGGAGATGTAGACGTGGTATTCGATGTTGACCCGCAGTATTACAAAGGACGCGAGCATGAAGAAGTCGGCGGAGCCCGTACCATCATGAGCCGGATGAACATGGCGCCGGGCCGGCCGTTAAGCAATCCGAAGCTTCGCAAAATTCTGGCAGAGTGCATCAACCTGCAGGATATGGAAAAACCGCTGCGGGGTTATGTGGTCTGCAATCCTGACTATTCCCGCTATACAAAATCCAATCGGATTTATAATCCGGTAAAAGCAGATAAGCCGGTCACACTGAAGATGGTGTTCTACGAAAGCCGGCCGGAATTCAAAATAATTGCGGAAGCCACCCAGCTCCAGGCCAAAAAGGCAGGCATCGACATCAAACTGCAGTCGGTACATGTGAACGCGCTGCGCGACGTGGAAGTGAGCGGCGATTATGACCTTGTTCTTTCGTCTACAACCAACATCCAGAGCGGTACTGTGGAGAATTATTACCGCCTTTACTTTGACAGCAAAAGCCCGGAAAATCATACCAGATACAACAATCCTTCCTTCGACAATGCAAAATCTCTCCAGGAGATGCAGGATATCCTTGATAAAGATTATGCGGTCATCGTGTACGGAAACCCGCTGCACAACCGTGTAAGCAAGAAAAAAATGGTAAAATTGAACCCACTGGACTTTTATTATGATGTGGAGGAGATAAACTAACTGCAACGCATAAAAAATGCCGCCAACCATCACTGCGATGATTGGCGGCATATTCTTATGTCATTAATTAACAACAATTTTTTAAGGAGAATCCCTGTACTGCCTGACGAGATTGCATGACTTCCGTAGATTATTATTCAAAAGGCTGGTAAAAGCCTTCGGCTCTTCGTTGGGTTGCCTTTTGGGAAATGTAGGTTCCCTGAATTACAGTGAAGCCCCGGCGCTCAATCGTCTTTTTAAGGTAGTTCTTAAAGGGACAGGGCAGGCGGTGATGGTTTTCCGTGCAGATGCAGGTGGACAGATGGATCACCACGTCTTCTTTCTTCTCTTCGTTGGCCAGCAGCCGTTTTTCCAGGTTTTCGATTTTCACGTCGATACCCGCTCCGCAACAACCACCGCAGTTAATGGCCATGTAACGCGTCCCTTCCGGATATCCCTCCATTTTCCCACTGCGTTGGGTAAACGCTTTCATGCAATTATAGCCGGAACAACGACGGGTCACCAGTTCGCATTGTACGATTACAACTAATTTTGACATATCTATCCTCCTTAACTACTACAACGTAAGTATTGTTTATCAATCAATATAGCGTATAATCATAGCCATTACGAATGAAATTGAGGCCGGCCTGGTTATTTACAGCAGGTCTCTCATTTCAGCTTGAAATCTGCATATTCAGGGTTTATAATAAAGAAAAACAAATACGATAGCCTGAAAGAAACGTTGGTTAAAAGCCAGCGGTTTTTGTTTTTGTGAAGATTTTGGAAGAATCGGGCGGATAAGTAAACGAATGAATCTGTCTTTCCGTAACGCTTTGGAGGCGATAGCTATGAGTTCGGAAATAAAACGGAATTTTGTATTGCTGTCAGGACCGCTGGCGTTTTTGCTGTTGCGGTTCACGGCGCAATCCTTTGGCAACGCGGCGGCAAGCGCCTTGGGAATGGCGGCCTGGATGGCCCTGTGGTGGGTATTCCGTCCGGTGGGAATTGCGGTGACGGCGCTGTTGCCGATTGCCGTCAATGCAATATTGAATCTGATTCCCAGCGGGCACGTAATCAGTAATTATTTTTCGGAAATCGTAGTGCTGCTGCTGGGGGCTGACCTGATTTGTCTGACCTGGAGCCGTACCGGTCTGGACCGGCGTGTGGCCGTGAAAGCGTTATGCGGTATCGGCACGTCCATGCGGCAGCAGATTGTGGCGTGGCTGGGAGCTTCTGTAGTTCTCTCCGTATTTCTGCCTAATGTGGTAGTAGCGGCGATTCTTTGCCCCATTGCGGCAGCCATGCTGAAGTTTGTGAACGGCGGGGAAGAACCGGATGTCCGGCAATCCGCGCCGATTCTGCTGGCGATTGGCTGGGGCAGTGGCATCGGCGGCTTCGGTTCTCCCATCGGCGGCGCGGCGAATCTGGTGGCCATTGCCTACATGGAGCAGCTTACGGGACATGAATTCATGTATGTGGACTGGGTGCTGCGGTTCGTGCCGATCCTGTTTCTGGTTTTTCTTTTAAACCTGTTTTTTCTTTGGCAGATCAATCGCACTACACAGGATTTAAACGGTTCAGCTTCTTATTTTAAAAAGTTAAGTGAAGAGTTCGGACCGCTGAAGCGGGGCGAAAAAATAGGGCTGACGTTATTTGCTCTGGCTACACTTCTGGCGTTCCTGCGTCCTCTTTACTCGGACCTGTTGCCCGGGCTGAAGCCTGCTTATTCATTTCTGACGTTGGGCTTGCTGATGTTTGTGCTGCGTGATGAGAATGACGAAGTGATGATGGACTGGAAATATGCGGAGAGCCATGTCATGTGGGGTATGATGTTCCTTTTTGCCAGCGGCATGGCACTGGGGCGCATGCTGATTGAAACCGGGGCGGTAAAGCAGTTGACGATTTTGATTGCCGCAAGCGGGCCTTCCGGCGGACTGGGAACCGTTGCGCTGTTTGCAGCATTCGGTTGTTTTCTTACGGAACTGTCCAGCAATACGGCGGCCGCATCTATTGCGCTGCCGGTAGTTATCAGCATTACCCAGGCTATCGGACTGAACCCGGTGCCATATATGCTGCTTACGGTAGTGGCAGTGAACTGTGCTTACGTTCTGCCGGTGTCCACCCGCGCAATTCCGGTATCTTACGGACTGGATGCCGGCTTGCAGATCCGGCAGGGCCTGCGGTTGACCGTTCTCAATGTGATTCTGGTAACAGCTTTGGGCTGGTTCTGTATTAATTATGTACCGTTTTTCGCAAGGTTTTAAATCATAGTACTTCTTTCAAAATCCTGACCAGTTCCCTTACGGTTTCTTCTTTTGAAGCCCAGCTGGTGACAAAACGTACCACGGTTTTGTCAGGTGACTTTTTCTCCCAGAACCGGTAAACGACGCCTTTTTCGTCCAGCTTTGGCAGAACTGCATCCGGCAATTCCACGAATTGCTGGTTGGTAGGAGAGTTGACACAGAGTTGCAAACCTGCGTCCAGAAAACCCTGTTGCATAATCTGCGCAAGCCGGATGGCATGGGCGCCGATTTCATAATACAGGTTGTCTGTAAACAGGGTATCAAACTGGATTCCCAGCATATGCCCTTTGGCCAGCAATGCCCCATGCTGTTTAACCCGGGTCAGGAAACGGGCGGGCATATTGTTTTTGGTAAATACGACGGCTTCCCCGAAAAACGCGCCGCATTTGGTACCGCCGATATAAAACACATCACAAAGGCGGGCAATGTCCTGTAAAGTAACATCCGTACCGGGAGCTGTCAGGCCGTAAGCCAGACGGGCGCCGTCCATATATAAAGGCATTTTATACTCACGGCAGGTCTGCGATATGGCTTCCAGTTCCTCTTTACTGTACAGCGTGCCATATTCGGTCGGGTGGGAGATATAGACCATGCCGGGGAAAACCATGTGTTCATGGTTGCCGTCCTGCCAGAACCCGCTGACAAGTTCCCGGAGTTCTGCCACCTGTATCTTTCCTTCATGCTGGGGCAGTTCCAGCACTTTATGACCGGTAAATTCAATGGCCCCGGCTTCGTGGGTGCTTACATGTCCCGTGCGGGCTGCCACGACCCCTTCGTAGGGTGCCAGCATGGTATCAATAACAACCTGGTTGGTCTGGGTCCCGCCCACTAAGAAGAATACTTCGGCTTCCGGGCAGGCGCAAGCCTTACGGATTTTTTCCGCTGCGCCGGCGCAGTATGTATCACTGCAGTAGCCGGGATTTTGTTCCAGATTGATTTCTGCCAGCCGTTTCAGAATTTGCGGATGGGCGCCTTCGCTGTAATCGTTTTGCAAACTGATCATGTTGTACAACTCCTGTTCCTTACATTTAGTCATTGCGTTATAATCTCAAATCTGCTTATATTTATAACTAATATAACTACAACACTTATTATATCATATTCGGCGGACTACGCACGGAACTTTTGTATACGTCATTAGGAAACGGTAAACTGGTTTTGATATGACCCTGACAGGCCTGATTTACATGATGTTCAGGAGCAGTAAATAATTCACCGGCTCATTAAAATAAAATACCCTGTACGTTTTCCGGATTAACGGAAACGTACAGGGTATTCTTTTATAACTTCACTGACGGCGGAAGCTCTAAGACCGCATACCGCAAGGGTGTCTCACGTCCTCACGGCAAGAGGAGGAGTGAAGTTAAAGGACAACACTGCGAAACAGGTTCCGCAGGCTGCCCTTATAATAACCATGCCCGCTGCGGCATGGTTATTATTGAAAGGACCCGGCCATTGTAACAGCCGGGGGTGGGAAATGAGAAACTGCGCGGCAACAGTTATTTGCCGGCAGGTCCGATCATAGCCAGCATGGTACCGGCTGCGACAGCGGTACCGATTACGCCTGCCACATTGGGGCCCATGGCGTGCATCAGCAGGAAGTTAGCCGGATTGGCTTTCTGCCCGACAATCTGGGATACGCGGGCCGCCATGGGAACGGCGGATACGCCTGCGGAACCAATCAGCGGATTGACTTTGCCGCCGGAAGAGATCTTCATTAACTGCCCGAAGGCTACACCCATGGCAGTACCTGCCGCAAATGCTACCAAACCTAAGCAGATGATCAGGATGGTGTCATACTTCAGGAACTTTTCTGCTTCCATGGTTAAACCGGTACCAACAGACAGCATGATGGTTACAATGTTCATCAAAGCATTCTGCGCGGTGTCGTTGAGACGGTCCAGGCAGCCGGCTTCTTTGTACAGGTTACCTAACATCAGCATGCCAATCAAAGAGCATACAGGCGGTAACAGCAGGGAAATGAAAATCGTGGAGAAAATCGGGAAAATGATACGCTCGAACTTGGTTACGTTGCGCAGCTGGTCCATTTTGATCTGACGGTCTGCCTTACTGGTGAACAGCGTCATGATAGGCGGCTGGATCAGCGGAACCAGAGACATGTAGGAGTAAGCAGCCACGGCGATAGCACCCAGCAGATGAGGAGCCATCTTCATGGTCAGGTAAATAGCGGTCGGGCCGTCGGCGCCGCCGATGATACCGATGGCTGCTGCTTCACGCAGATCGAAACCTAACAGCATGGCGCCGATCAGGGCGATGAACACGCCGCCCTGGGCAGCAGCGCCCAGCAACAGGGTCTTGGGGTTGGCAATCAGCGGACCGAAGTCTGTCATGGCGCCAACGCCTAAGAAAATCAATGGGGGGAATACTTCGTTGTTGATACCGTACAGGATAACCTGCATAACACCGGGTTCGGTAGTGAAACCGGTTTTGGGAATGTTGCCCAGCAGGCAGCCAAAGGCAATATTTGCCAGCAGCAGGGGCTCAAACCCTTTGCCGATAGCCAGATACAGTAGTACCAGTCCGACGATCAGCATGATTACGTTGCCGCTGGTCAGACCCTCAAAGCCAGAGTCGTTCCAGACAGACTGCAACGATACGATAAGTGCATCCATAATAACGTCCTCGTTTCTTAAGAAAATGAATTTGTTTTAAGGAAACGAATGAATCCGCATTTCCTTAAATAAAGACAATTGGATAATCATTTGCGAAGAACAGGTAAAAAACAATTGCAACTGCAAAACCGTTTCACGGTTCTTTCTGCCGAATCGTGTTCTCCCTTAGCCGTTTCGGCAGCTAAAACCATGAAGTCCGGCTGCCGCCTGTGAGCCACGGCAGCCGGATAATGCTTTTTGAACTGGCGTATTTATATCCAAACGGTTATTTGCCGGGGAAGAAAGGCCAGAACATAGGAATCAGGATTACGGAAATAATAAAGCAGACGATTACTAGGCCGGTACCTGCCTTTACATAGTCCATGAATTTGTAGCCGCCAGGGCCTAATACCAGTGTGTTAGGAGGCGTACCTACCGGAGTCGCGAATGCGCAGGATGCCGCAACGGCGATAGCCATCAGAACAGCTGCCGGAGAAGCGCCCAGCTGTTTGGAAATTGCAATGCCGATGGGGCACAGCAATGCTGCGGACGCGGTGTTGGACATGAACTGGGTCAGGCCGCAGGACAGGATGAACAGTACAACGGTCACAACCATCGGAGACGGGGAACCACCCATCATGCTGACTGCCCACTGGGCTATAACCTTGCCTGCGCCGGTTTTGTCCATTGCACTGGATACAGGCATCATACCCGCAAACAGGAAAATGGTTACCCAGTCGATGGAGGCATAAGCCTGTTTTTCAGTTAAGCAGCCGGTCAGCACGCAAACGATGGCACCGGTGATAGCTGCCATTTCCAGAGTAATGCCTTTGATACCCAGAGCCATAGTCAGGACTACCGCTAACAGAATAATGCCGGAAACAATCATCTTGCTGGAAGAAGTAGAAGTAGCTTCCACTTCCTGTTCGATTTCCTGATTAGCATCCAGTTCCCGTTTCGGGATCAGGTGCTTGCCGATGAACATCATGTACACTAGGCCTGCCAAGCTCAGAGGGATACCGATTTTTGAGAATTCGAAGAAACCGAAGGGCTGATAACCGGCCTGAGCCAGCGCGCCGGAAGCGATGATGTTAGGAGGCGTACCAACCAGGGTGATGATACCGCCCAAGCCGCAGGCGAATGCCAGAGGCATTAACTCGGTAGAAGCAGGAATCTTTGCTGCCGCGCACACGCCCAATACTACAGGCATCAGGCAGGCAGCCGTACCGGTATTGGACAGAACGGAGGATAACCCCGCGCCAACCAGCATGATGCCGATCATCAGGCTGTTTTCACCGGTACCGGTGAGTTTAACAACGGTTTCACCGATTTTCTGGGCCAGGCCGGTGTAGAACATAGCAGCGCCTACAACGAACATGCCGGCGAACAGAACAACGGTGGAGTTGGACAGGCCGCTGAATACCTGCTTGGCCGGGATAAATCCCAGCAGGCCGCAGGCAATGGAACCGGCCATAGCGGTAACTGCCAGAGGAATGATTTCGGTAACGAAGAATAAGGCAATTACTGCTAACAAAATTAGACACTTTGTGGACTGAGCCATAATAACTCCTCCTTTTCTTATGAGTCTCACAGAGACGGAATCACTGATCATTTCTACTATACGTTGTCAATGACCACCGTACCGCAGCACTGAACCGCAGTTCCGTTTTGAGTCTCACAGTTGCAGTCTCAATGTAGCATATTCCGTTTTGTTTCTACAGTCGCCGGAATTCGTAATTATTTTTGAGGATACAACTTTGTACTACGACCAATAGCCGACGGGTGACCCGGCCTGCATTATATTTGTTGATATATTTCTGTTATTAGGAATTTGGTAGTAGTGTGTCTCTTTTGGTTAAAAAGCTGGAAAAATCTTCAATCCCTTTGTGTATTGCGTAATCTGCAACTAATTCATATACTTGTGAAAGAAAACTCGCTTTTACCGTGTCTTTTATTGAGGGTATTAATGAAATGCAAAAAAAATCAGTACAACAATGGCTTAAATTTGTGGGAAAAGACAGGTTACAGTCATTTCAGGACAATTTTGCCAAAACATATGGGGTAAGTATGATTTTTTTGGATATGAACGGTTATCCTTTGACGGTAGGTTCCCAGAATTCCCTGTTCTGTTTCATGATTGAAAATGAACACGCTGACCGATGTCAGGAAAATTTCCAAAGCGACAGGGAAACCATGCAGGAGAGGAAACCTTTTGTCCATGTGTGCCCCTTTGGAATTGCCTGCCTGTATATTCCCGTATTTTTTAACAACTGTGCCATAGCGTTCGCCACTGTTGGCGGAATAGCCTTTGAGAACAATTCTATTCCCGGGAATTTGAAAGACCGTTTCCATATTAACAGTTACAGCGCTGATAAAATGAAGGAAATCATGACACTGCTGGACAGCATGCTGCGTCTGCTGGATATGAATGCTTCTATTGACAACAATGACGTTTTGAAAAAAGAAAGTCCGTTTTCCAAGCGTATGAGGGATGACCATATCAGTAAACGCGAAAGTGACATTGTCCGGCTGATCTGCAAAGGATATTCCAATAAAGAAATTGCGCGCCGGCTTTTTATCAGCCCGGCTACTGTGAAAACCCATATCAGCAATATCCTTTCCAAGCTGGATCTGAAAGGAAGAATGCAGATTGTTGCCAGGTATTACGATGAAAGTATAATGACGGATATAATTGATGAGGAGAATAAAGAACAGTCATGAAATATAAGGAAACATATATGAAACCGGTTGTTTTGGTGGTTGAAGATAATGAAAAACTGAACAGTATGCTGAAAGATGTATTGGAGAGCTGGGGCTATGCAGTGTTAACGGAAACGGATGGACATTCCGGACTGGAAACCGCGCAAAGCAGGCTGCCTGACGTTATTATGCTGGATATCATGTTGCCCGGTATGTCCGGCTATGAGGTGTGCAGCGTATTAAAGGGTGATATCCGGACGCAGTCTGTCACGGTAATCATGTTTACCGCGCTGGAAGATTTGGAGAGCCGCATCTACGGATATAATGTCGGCGCAGACAACTTTTTGGTAAAGCCCGTTAATTACAATGAAGTGAAAGCGATTATCCAAAAGTCGCTGGCCGATAAGTTATACAGGGACACATTGGAAAACGGTCTCGATGTCGTTTCAACACTACAGGCATTTTGCAGATTACAGGCGGGGAAGCCTGTCAACAAAGACAGCCTCAGCATGATTTACTGTAACAAACTGATAGAGTCCCTGAACTGGGATACTGTTACGGCTGACAGGGCCCGTATAACATTGCTGTTTCCCTCACCTGCAGAAATGGCAAATCGAAGTGGACTGCTCCCGGAGCAGATCATTTCCCTTGCCGGCAACCTGCGGATGGGAACCTGGCTGGAACCGGTGCTCCGCTTTTTAAATTCACCGGAGGGCGGCAAAGAAGAATTACGTTCCGAATTGGTGACAAAAAACTGTTTGGAGGTTGCAGAACTTGCGCAGCTGGTTATCCGTTACGCAGAACTATTTGAAGAAAACTCTGACAGGGAAAGGTCGCTGGCTGTCCTGAAACAGGAATCCGGGATAAACCATTATAATCAGGACATACTGAAACGGCTGGAAGAAATATTACAGGCAGAACAGATTCTGGAAAACATATACTAACAGAAGGGTTTAAATGAAAAATTTCTCTATTGTAAAAAACTGGAAAGTATTCTTTGCGATTACTTTCGTCTTCCTTATGATTGGCTACGGATCTATGATCTTTCGGGGTTTTAATCTCGGCATCGATTTTACCGGCGGCAGCTTTATGGACCTGAAGTTTGAAAAACCGGCTCAGGTGGCACAGGTCCGGGAAGTGATGAGCCGGCATGATTTGGGGGCTGCTGTAATCCAGCTGGAAGGCAGTGATTCAACGGTGACTTCTTCTCAGGGTGTGCTAATCAGAACCCCGGTTATTGCAGACAAGGAACGTACCAGGATTATGTCGGACATGGAGCAGTCTTTGGGAAAATTTGAAATCCGCAGGGTTGAGAACGTCGGTGCGACTATTGGTCGTGAGCTGATCATGCAGGCGGCCATTGCCATTTTTCTTTCCTGGGTGCTGATGATTTTGTATATTACCATGCGCTTCCAGTTGAATTTTGCCCTGGCGGCGATTTTCGCGCTGATGATTGATGTGTCGGTAACATTAAGCTGGTTCTCTCTGCTGCAGTTAGAAATTGATTCTACCTTCGTAGCTGCCCTGCTTACTGTTGTGGGTTACTCTGTCAACGGAACCATTGTTATTTTTGACCGCATCCGTGAAAACATGAGAGTTCATCGCCGCAGTGAAACGGTAACAGATATGATTGACAACAGTATCAAATCCACTCTGACCCGGACCGTCTATACCACGCTGACCACTCTGTTCGCCATTGTGGCCATCTTCCTCTTCGGTGGGGAATCCATCCATAATTTTTCCTTCGCTATGTTGGTTGGTTGTTGCAGCGGCACTTATACATCAATTTTGCTGGCCGGCACATTCTGGCTGTTTCTTCAGCATAAAAAAGCGGGAGAGTAGTTGTATTGTAAAAAAGAAAAACACCCTGACGCATTCTCAAAAAATGAAAATGCGCAGGGTGTTTATTTTTAACTTCACTGACGGCGGAAGCTCTAAAACCGCATACCGCAAGGGTGTCTCACGTCCTTACGGCAAGAGGAGGAGTGAAGTTAAAGGACAACGGTGCGAAACAGGTTTCACAGGCCGCCCTTATAACAACCATGCCCGCTGCGGCATGGTTATTATTGAAAGGACCCGGCTATTGTTGCAGCCGGGGGTGGGAAATGAGAAACTGCGCGGCAACGGTTATTTGCCGGCAGGTCCGATCATAGCCAGCATGGTACCCGCTGCAACAGCGGTACCGATAACGCCTGCTACGTTGGGGCCCATAGCATGCATCAGCAGGAAGTTGGAAGGATTAGCCTTCTGACCTACAACCTGGGATACACGCGCAGCCATCGGAACGGCGGATACGCCCGCGGAACCGATCAGCGGATTGACTTTGCCGCCGGAAGTGATCTTCATCAGCTGGCCAAAGAGACAACCCATAGCCGTGCCGGCTGCGAAAGCAACCAGACCTAAGCAGATGATCAGGATGGTCTGATATTTCAGGAACTTATCCGCTTCCATGGTCAGACCGGTACCAACGGACAGGAAAATCGTTACGATGTTCATCAATGCGTTCTGGGCAGTGTCGCTCAGACGGTCCAGGCAGCCGGCTTCCTTATACAGGTTACCTAACATCAGCATACCGATCAGGGCGCAGACAGGCGGTAACAGTAAGGAAAT
>JAFQZL010000044.1 GCA_017405945.1 Acidaminococcaceae bacterium | reverse complement strand
GGGAAACGGAGTAACGTATGGCATTATAAAAGAGCAATCAGGATTGCATTTTCTTTCTTTAATATTGGTTCCGGAAACGGAAAGCAATTGACCATAGAGAGTGCGCGAGAGACAAGCTCTTTGACCGCACAGCAACCTGGCCGTAATACGGTTAAGGTGCTAAAGCTTGTATGATGGGAGATTGAGAGTTCAGCCCATCATTCCGATGGGCCTTTGTATTTACAAAAGCCCGTCATTATGATGGGCTTTCTTTTGTCCCCAAAGTATTGAAAGGAGTGATTTGACCATGGAAGAAACTTTCACACAGATGCTGCTTCGCTTTATGGAGGAACGGAAAATCACCCGGTCCGGGCTGTATAAAGATGCCGTCATAGACCGCAAACTGATTTACAAAATTCTGAAACAAAAGGATTACCAGCCGAAGAAAGGCACAGCGGTACGGCTTGCGCTGGGACTGCGGCTTTCCCTGGAAGAAACGAAAGCATTGCTGGAAGCTGCCGGCTTCGCGTTGTCCCGCAGCATCCAGAAAGACTGTGTGATTTCTGATTGTATCGCCCGGAACAGGGGGACAGTATGGGAGGTGAACCGTGTGCTGAGAGCCCGTGGGCTGGGGGATATATAGAACAGTAAGGAACGCATCCGGACAGCGTCTCCCTGCTGTAAGATCCTTTGTCGTCCGGGAGGCGACCACTGTTTTCCGGTATGCAGTACAATGAATTTGAAAGGCGGGAACGGTTGCCGCAAGGAGGTAAGGTGGAAGTGCAACAGGATTTATTACAGACAGACTTGACAGACAAAACAGAGGCAGCAAGGCGTTTTCTGGAAGAAGCGCTGGCGGATTTCAGAAAAGGCAGGCTGCAGGAAGCGGCAGAGAAGATGACGGTTTCGGGCACGCTTGTGCGGGAGATGATCGGTTTCATTAAATGGGAAGAATTGAACCGTCCGGTTCAGATTACAGCCGACGCAACATTCCGGCACCGCCCCGAACGTCATGTAATGTGGTATGAGCTGAAAGAAAAATATCTGCCGGAACGGGAACACCGGAACTACTCACTGAACAAAGAAGAGACTGTGAACAAAGAAGAGACTGTGAACAAAGAAGAGACTGCCGGCCCATTGCCGGAAAAGATTCCGGAAAGAGAAACGCAGCAGGAAGATCTGTTGTCGAAAGCTTGCATTGAGGAGCTGGGGCTTTCATTGCGTGCCGAAAACTGCCTGCACCGCGTCGGAATCGAAACCGTCGGGCAACTGACGGCAAAAACGGCAGGCGAACTGAGCATGATCCGGAACTTCGGGCAGAAATGCCTGGCGGAAGTCAGGGAAAAGCTGGCAGAGAAAAACCTGAAGCTGCGTGAAGAAGAAAACAAAGGTTAAAGGATTAAAAGGAGGAAAACAATAATGACCACAATGTATGAACAAAGTCGCAAATGTGCTGTGTGCGGTGAAATGGAAACATATTATGAGATTGGCAGCACGAATTCGTTCGGGTCCCCTGATCTGGACCTGCGTCCGCCTCAGATGCAGCGGGGCACCATGGGTGAATGGATCCAGCAATGCCCCGCGTGTGGATATGTTTCCGGCAGGATTGATAATGATCCGGGCAAAGTTACGAAGAAATGGCTGAAGTCGAAGGCCTATACCTGTAGTGACGGTTTGGATTTCAGGTCCGGATTAGCGGATCAGTTCTATAAGTTTTATAAAATCAGTCTTTTAAACGAAAGTACAGAAAGGGCGTTTTTTGCTTTATTGCACGCAGCCTGGGCGTGTGATGATTGTGAAGATACAGCAAACGCGGTTCGCTGCAGAAGCATGGCAATTCCTCTGCTCAACCAGGTGACAGAAGAACTGATTTCCGCACAGGGTGATCCGGAAGAGGATGGCTGCGAGGATGACAGCGATAAAAAAGATAATTTATTGCTGATAAAAGCGGATCTTCTGCGCCGGTCAGGGCAGTTTGAAACACTGCTGTCCGAGTATGCGTCCCGGCATTTTGAAAATGAAATCATGAATAAAGTGCTTGCGTTCCAGCTGGCAAAGGCTGCTGAAAAAGATACTGCCTGCTATACGGTCCAATACGCTGTTGAAGGGGAACCGGAAGAAGCGGATGAAGATTTGTTGCCTGATGTATGACGTTGCCATCGTGAAGCCGCAATTTGCGGCTTCACAAAAAGAGCATTTATATAATTTGAACGAAAACAAAAGAAGAAAACGCAAATATTAAACAACAAAACAAATAAAAAATATAAATTCTAAAATAAATGCTTGACAAAACAAAAAACAATTGCTATAATCACCATAGTGAGATTTAGAAAGGCACGAACAGCAATCTTCCAGATACATTTAGAATGTCACGGCAACGTGTCTGCGGACCGGCCCTGATACCTTGGACGGTGCCTTGTGGAATGTCACTGTATGTAAAGGCGCTAACAGCAATCATTGCCTATATCTGGCCCTGTTTTTCAGAGGAACGGTTCGGCGTTCTCCGGAACGCTTGCAAATACGCGCCTTGTAAAAAAGTGCGGGCGGATTCCCTCCCGCACTTTTCTTTCTCGGGAACCTTTGGGGAAACGCGTTTAATCCGTGTTTCCTTTAGCTATGATGTTGAATAAAATCCTTGCTCTCCAAGGAATAAATGTTTGATGTAATCAGGAGGAAAATCATGGACTTATTACACGCCATCGAAGCAGCTGCCAATAAAACCCATACCGAAAACGGAGCCGTGACCCTGGAAACAACTGGGGACTGCTGCCTGGACCTGTTCGCAACCATCGGCGCGCTGCGCCATGTTTCCGAAGAGGAAATCTGCCTGCGCTTCCAGCGCGCCTGGGCGGAAAACCGGGACATCGCCATGAAGATCCTCTTCTTCGCCCGCGACGTGCGGGGCGGGCTGGGGGAACGCCGCGCCTTCCGGGCCATCACCCGCTGGCTGGCAGACTACGCCCATACCTCCGTTGTCAAAAACATCAGCAATATCCCGGAATACGGTCGCTACGACGACCTGCTGAGCCTGCTGTCCACCTCCTGTGAAGCCGATGTGCTGCGCTTCATCGCGGCACAGTGGAAGAAAGACATGGAAGCGCTGCAGACTGGGGAACCTGTGTCCCTGCTGGGTAAATGGCTTCCTTCTGTCAACGCGTCCGGCGCAAAAACCGTCGCGCTGGCGAAAAAAGTTGCAAAGCATCTGAAACTCCGCCCTGCGGAATACCGCAAGGCGTTGACCGCGCTGCGCGAACGCATCCACATTCTGGAAAACGATCTGCGGGTAAAAGAATACAGCTTCGACTACGCAAAACTTCCGTCCAAAGCCATGTACAAATACCGTAAAGCCTTTCTGCGGAACGACGGGAAGCGGTATCAGGAGTTCCTGGGCAAAGTGGAAAAAGGCGAGGCGCAGATGAATACGGACAGCCTGACTCCGTACGACATCGTTGCGTCCGTGCTTGACAATTCCTCCCGCTGGAAACGGGACATCAAGGCGGCGAATGAAGAAGAACGCAAAGCGCTGGACGTGACCTGGAAGGCGCTGCCGGACTACACATGCGGGGAAAACGCGCTGGTAGTAGTGGACGGTTCCGGTTCCATGTACGGTTACGGCGACCCCATGCCCGCAGCCGTGGCCCTGTCCCTGGGCATCTACTACGCGGAACGCAACCGGGGTCAGTTCCGCAACCACTTCATCACGTTCTCCGAACGTCCGCGGCTGGTACAGATCAAAGGGAAGGACATCGTTGACAAAGTCATGTACTGCGAAAGCTACAACGAATGCGCCAATACGGACATCGAAGCAGTCTTCCGCCTGATCCTTGCCGTAGCAAAAAAGCATCAGGTGCCGCAGGAAGAGATGCCTTCCCGCATCTACATCGTCTCCGACATGGAGTTCGATTACTGTGCGGAAAATGCGGACCTGACCAACTTCCAGAACATGGAACGGATGTACCGGGAGGCCGGATACAAACTGCCGGAAGTGGTGTTCTGGAACGTAGCCAGCCGCCATCAGCAGCAGCCGGTAACAAAAAACCAGCAGGGCGTGGCCCTGGTCAGCGGGTGTACCCCGCGTCTCTTCGAGATGCTGGCAGGGGGCAACCTGTCTCCCTACGCCTGCATGATGGACATCCTGAACCGGGACCGGTACAAGGACATCGTAGCGTAAAAGAAACAAGGGCATCGTAACAAAAACAACGCCGGCCAGGAAAAGAATTCGCAAAACTGTTCCAATGTTTTGCTCTGTTCTTTCCCTGACCGGCACTTTTTTGTTGACGTATTTTTCTCAAAGCCGCAGATTATACTGCGGCAGTTTTAATTTTACCTTTGCGCCCGCGTTAGTTACCGTGGTGATTACCAGTTTACCTTTTTGCTTACATTTATATCCGCTATATCCGCGGCAGGTTTTATTTAATTTCCACACCCGCGTTAATATCCGCGGCGATTTTATCAATGATGCGGACGGCCCGCACCGGGTTGAAGACGCCGCAATGGCAGAGACCAGCCAGCTTTTCGGCGGCCTGCTGGGAGGTCATCCGTTTCTTCGCCACTTTTTGGGCCAGGTCTTTGATCAGGTTAAAGGAAAGCATTCCGTGCCCGCACATCGTGCTGACCCGCAGCACGTCCTCGGAAGGAAGACGGTCCGTTTTGCCCCAGATGCCCATGGAATGTTCCACCGTATGGGGAGCGATGCCCGCGCCGTGACAGCAGGCTGCCGTATGGTCCGTCAGGCCGGAAACCACGATGGAAAGATCCAGGTTGGCCTCATACAGGTCTTTCAGGACTTTGGTCACCGTCGCCTCATCGGTAAACACCGCATGGACGATGCTGTTGTCGTGGTAACTGCTGCCCACGGTTTCCATGCCCACATTGAACTTGTTGCCTGTGCGCATATCGCCGTAGTTCACGGGATTGTATTTCATAACGATTTTCTCAAATTCGCGGAACTGGGGATGGATGCCCTTCGCGTTGACCGTTTGCGCCGCAATGGCAAAGACCACGTAATCATCCTGCAAGTCCGCCTCGTTGATGCCGTAGCGATGTAACGTGTGAGACATGATCTATTCCTCCTTTGCAAGCGGTTTTCCGAGTCCGACGTTGGTTTTTCCATTTGGTGACAGCTTGTAACCGGCCTTCTGGGCAACAATTTTGGCCGGGAAGCTTTCATCGCGCTCAAGCCGCCCGGCAAAATCCACGCTGAACACCGTGTCGACATCTTTCTGGACCTTGCTGATGGCGTCCAGTACCGCGCCGATATCCTTCTGGTCCACTTCGATTTCCACAATGGCGGACAAGGTTTTTTCCTGCAGCACGTCTTCCCGGAGTTTGCCGGTCGCGTCCACCATCAGCGCCGTGACGGGATTATGGGGTTCAAACCCGTATTTGGCGTAAGGGGCCACCGCCATGGCAACGGTCTGCACATCTTTCAGTCTCGTGCCGGTGCCCGGCCGTCCCAGTTCGATGCAGACGCCGGCCCGTCCTCTCTTGAAGCGGCCCGTCACGTCGTTTGTCTTCATTTCCTCGGTGCCGCGTCCCGGCACACCGGTCTTCGGATGGGTGATGAGGGGGTTGGAAAACTGGCTGCGCAGGATGCGGGTTCCTTCCAGCTTCTGCATGTACAGGGCGTCCCGCGGGCAGACGCGGGCGTTCCGGCAGGCTTCGCATTCCACGCATTCGTCGAGATCAATCTGGACGATGCCATCTTTTTTCTGAATGCAGGCCATGGGGCAGTACGGAATGCACTGACCGCAGTTGACGCATTTGGTTTTGTCGATCAGCATGATGGAAATCCTCCTCTTTTATAATTATTTTTCTTAATTATATCATAATTATATTGCGAAGCTTAAATTTTAGCGGGAAGATTTCCTGTGTTGTTTGATTCAGAACTGAATGACTTAAATCCGGTATCCGTACTTTTAAAAATCTATTTCCTGACAGTGCCTGCAACGTTTTTCCAGGTCCGTACAAATGTACATATAAGTGTGATAAAATTAATCTGGCAGAACAGTTAAATACTTTAAATGAAAAAGTTATTGCAACAAAACAGTTAATTGCAATCGTAATACTGTATCCGGCTTACCTGAAACCGCAGAAATTTGTCGCCCGGGACGCGACCACAATTTTTGCAAAATCTACTAAAATAATATTGGAAATAAATACTTATAAATCAGTTTGCAGATAATAAGGAGGAATATACGATGTTAGGCGCAATTATCGGTGATATGTCCGGCTCCCGGTTTGAGTGGGACAATATAAAAACTAAAAATTTCGAACTGCTCAACGAAGAATGCTTCCCGACAGACGACAGTATCATGACGCTGGCAATCGCCAAAACGATTCTTGAATGCAACGGGGATTATGCAGATATAGAAGACAAAGTCATAAAGAATATGCAAATGTTAGGGCGTTTATATCCGATGGCCGGATATGGCACACGGTTTTACGACTGGCTTTTTGAAGAAAACCCGAAACCCTATCACAGTTTCGGCAACGGCGCGGCCATGCGGGTAAGCCCCTGCGGTTTTGCGGCCGGAACGATGGAAGAGGCCATCGCTTTGGCTAAGGCGGTCACAAAAGTCACCCACAACCACCGTGAAGGAATGAAAGCGGCCGAAGCGGTGACGGTGGCAATCTTTATGGCGAGAAGCGGCAAAAAGCTGGCCGAAATCAGAGAGCACATCGAGAAAAAATATTATAAAATTAATTTTACATTAGATCAGATCCGCCCCACCTATACGTTTGACGTGACCTGTCAGGGCAGCGTGCCCCAGGCCTTCGAAGCCTTTTTCGAATCCACCGGTTTTGAAGATGCCGTCCGCAACGCTGTTTCCATCGGCGGGGACAGCGATACCATCGCGGCCATTACAGGCAGCATGGCCGAAGCGTATTACGGCATACCGTCCGCTATCATGGAACGGGCGCTGGCGTTTTTGGACGACAATCTACTTATAATAGCGGAAAAATTTGAAAAGAAATTCGGGCAGAAAAAAGAGATATAATTGGAGACATAATTAATAACACATAAATAAGAAGAAAACCTGTTTTGCAACTCGAAACAAATCCTTTCAGCGGAGGAGTACGATGTCAGCGTTAAAGAAAAAAGATCTGTTTGTTAAGGAACTGAAGATAGACTGGGACGCCATTGCCCCCGGCAGCTACCTGCGCAGCATCAAAACCATTGCCGGCATAAACCGCCTGGCGTTTCATTCCCCCATTACTTTTTTCGTGGGGGAAAACGGCACCGGCAAGTCAACATTATTGGAAGCGATGGCGGTGGCGTACGGTTTCAACCCGGAGGGCGGGACTGTCAATTACAGTTTTTCCACCTACGATTCCCACAGCGAGTTATGGGACGCGGTCACCCTGTCCAAAAGTTTTAAGAAAGTACATTGCGGTTACTTTCTCCGGGCGGAAAGTTTTTATAACGTGGCGACAAAAGAAGACGAGTACGGAAAAATGCCGGGCGGCGTTCCCCTGAACCTGCACAAAAAATCCCACGGCGAAAGCTTTCTTACCATTATCAACGAATACTTTAAATCGAACGGCCTCTTCTTCCTCGATGAACCGGAAGCGGCCTTGTCGCCCCAGCGCCAGATGACCCTGCTCCTGAAAATCGCGGAAAGCGCCCGGGACAATTCGCAGTTTTTTATCGTGACCCATTCGCCGGTATTGCTGACGCTGCCCGGGGCGGCAATTTTAAGCTTTGATAACGGCAGCCTGCACAAAATCGAATATGAGGACACGGAGAGCTACCGTATATCGGAGATGTTCATCAATCACAGGGAACAGGTATTGAAACGGTTGCTGGAGTCCTGATACAGGGCCGATAAAGATTTTACGAAAAAATAGGGTGAAAATTAAAAAATAAGTATTGCAAATTCTTATTGTAAGTGCTATCATATGAGACAGCTTCGTTGCACCGGCAGTTTATTGCCGGTACGGCAAATAAAGATTTTTTATTAAGGAGTGAAAAACAATGACAAAAGGGATGTTAAGGAAACAAACCCGTCTTATAGGCGCAAAGGTTAAATACTATCGCACTATTTCCGGTATGAACCAGTCGGAACTGGCCGACAGGGTCGGTGTATCTTATCAATATCTCAGCCGTATTGAAACCGGGAAACAAACGCCCAGTCTTATGCTGTTGATGGGTATTGCTGAAACACTGGAAGTAAGTGTAGCCGGCCTGATTCCCGATGTCAGATAGTCGTTTTTAAAAGAAAAAGAAAAAACAGAAAAAATAACACACACAGCGCGGTTTGCAAATAAATGCAGACCGCGCTGATTTAATCTGCGCCCATACTTCCGGTTTAACAGTTATCGTCCGGATCCCGCTTGAACAGTGACTTGCAGCATCCCTCCAAGTCCAGACAAACGGACATATAAATATGGTAAAATTTATATGGTGAACGACGGCGAAACCATGACGGCGATATACGTGAATTGTCGCTTTTCGGGCGACCGCTTTAATCGTATATCTTATATAATTAAGGTAGAGAGAATAATGTGCTTAAACCGTAAAACAACCGGAATTAAACAGATGCCAAAGCGGAGGTGACGGAATTGGATATCAATGAAAAATGCCGGAAACTGCCCATGATAAAAACACAGTGCAGCCCGTGGGGAGGCGGGTTGCAGCCGGACGGCACATCACAGTTTCCCTTTCCGATATATTCACAAGCAGTCACTGATTGGATTCAAGCGATGTATGATCTGGACCTGACGGATAAAAATTATTTTGAGAATATGGAGAAAATCAAGGGAAAACCGGTTCCGGAACTGACCCGGGATGAAATCCTGACCCGGATGACATTTCTGATCCGGGCAGAACGGTTCTGTGACGGAACGATAGAAGACGCGTTGAACGACGGAACGCTGGAAGCATTAAGCGCGAGGCTGCATGAGATTACCAAATCGTAAAGCCCTGAACAAACGGCGAAATGAAAGATTGTTTTATGTGTGTGATGGAGGGGAGGGGAATCCATGAGCAAACAGGAGATTTCGTTATGTGCACAGAAAGGTTCTTATGTTTCTATTTACGTTGACGCATCACTGCATGACGGTGAACTCACGATTTCGGGGCAGGATATCGGTAAAGCAGCGGAAGATTTTTGGGGAGACAGTGATTACGAATACTGGCTGACACTTCCTCCCGCGTCTGCTGAAAAGTTTTTTAAACTGATTTGCGCAAACAGTCCGGATGAAGATCCGCTGGATGTACTGCAGAAAAGATTTCATGGAGCAGGTGCTTTCAGCGGCATCAGATCATTTTGCGCAAGTCACGGGATTGAAGCAAGATTTGATTCGTATGTTTAATCCCGGTTTAAAAATAACCTCATGAACAAATCAGAAAATATAGTTTTATGCTGGAATACAGGAGGCATACCAATGATTTATACAGACAAAACCAAAAAAGCCATGAAACTTTGCTATGAAGCACACAAGGGCCAGGTGGATAAGAGCGGACTGCCTTATGTTTTTCATCCTGCTCATGTGGCGGAACAAATGAAAGATGAAGCGACTACAATCGTTGCGTTGCTGCATGACGTGGTGGAAGACACGGATTACACGCTGGAAGATATTGCTGCCGAAGGTTTCGGAAAAGAAATTCTGGAAGCAGTGGCGCTGATGACCCACGAAGATGACGTACCGTATCTGGATTACGTTGCGAAGCTCAAAGACAACCCCATCGCGAGAGCGGTAAAACTGGCTGACCTGGCACACAATTCCGATTTATCCCGGATTGGCGAGGTTGATGACGAAACAAGAGAACGGTTAGAAAAATATAAAAAGGCGATGGCATTACTGGAGGGAAATTCATTCCGGTAGTTCATGTTCGTGAAAAGGGGAGGATGCAGATGCTGGGAGCAATTGTTGGCGATATCGTCGGTTCCGTATACGAATGGAACAACATTAAAACAAAAGATTTCCCTTTATTCCGGAAGGACTGTTTTTTCACGGATGATACCGTGATGACCTGCGCGGTTGCGGAAGCGGTCATGAATGGCGGAAAGAAAGACGATTTCATCGATGCCATGAAAAAATACGGCAGGATGTACCCGGACGCCGGGTATGGGATCCGGTTCGCAGGCTGGCTGTTCAACGATGACAGGGAACCTTACAACAGCTTTGGCAACGGTTCGGCCATGCGTGTCTCTCCCTGCAGCTGGATAATGAACTGCGGATTTTACGGCAGGACGGGCCTGGCTCCGTACGTTGGCAGGAACATGGCGGAATTGTCTGCGGCGGTCACCCATAACCATCCGGAGGGAATCAAAGGGGCGCTGGCAACTGCCGACGCCATCTTCCTGTGCCGTTTTTACTTTGGCGGCTGGGCCTGCGACTACGAGGAACCCATCAATGACAATCCGGCAGAGTGTAAAAAGCGCATCCGGGAACACATTGAGAGGGAATTCGGCTACGACCTGTCACGGACACTGGATGAGATCCGTCCGACATACCGGTTCAATGAGACCTGCCAGGATACAGTGCCGCAGGCCATCACTGCGTTTTTGGAAAGCACCGGTTTTGAAGACGCCATACGGAACGCGATATCCCTTGGCGGTGACAGCGATACGCTGGCGGCCATCACCGGCAGTATAGCCGAGGCGGCCTACGGCATTCCTAAGGACATTAAAGATCAGGCGTATTCCTATCTGGATGAACCGTTGAAAGACGTGCTCAGACGGTGGAAAAAATTTATTGCCCCGATGATACGCAGGCCATAATGAGAAAACGAGGCAACTGTTGGCGTAGGATTTACAGAAAAGCAGGAGGCACATAATGAAATTAAAAGAGATACTGGAACAACAGGCGGAAGTTAAAAACTATAAAAATGACAAACCCTGTGATTTCCGCAAGCTGTTGAAGAAGGCTGACTCCGGAAATGTCAAAGCCATGTATGACGCGGTGCAGACCATTAATTACAACGGGCTTGCGGGAGAGGATCCGGATGACGAAATGCTGCAACGCCAGCTGACGTACATAAAAAAGCTCGCAAAGATTAAACGCTATAAATACAAGTGCATTTTTATGGGTGACGCGTATGCAAAAGGGACCGGCGTAAAGAAAGATATAAAAAAGGCAATCCACTGGTATAAAAAAGCAGCTAAGGCGGGGACAAAATTCGGCAATGAATGCATAGGCATGATCTATTTTAACGGCACCGAAGTCCCCGCAGATTATGAAAAAGCATATGCGTATTTTACCAAAGACGACGGCAACAAATCCTTCTGCACCAGGTACGCCTTGGGCGAAATGTACCGGCAGGGTCTTTATGTGGAACAGGATGTGCAAAAGGCGTGGGACTATTATACCGGCATTGCGACGGACCGGTCTCCCTATTACGAAATGGATGATTATTACTGGCGGGCCTGCTACCGGTTAGGCTCTCTCTACCTGGATACCGCAGCGGAACTGATTGATACCGCGAAACGGATTTTTGACGAAAGAGGTTATGAGGCAATCGCAACGGACATTACAAAAAGAGAGATAGACCAGAAGTGGAAACTGGTTAAAAAGGCGGCAACTGATTCCCGGGTCAATTAAAAAAGGGCTGACTATTTTACGGAGCATTCCATACGAATGCTCCGTTTTTCTTTTCAGCAAAACATATCTGATTGACATATATACGCAAAACAGATATAATAAAACCATGATAAAATCATTTGCTGATAAAGAAACAGAAAAAGTTTATCATCAACAATTTTCCAAAAAGTTACCGCATGCAATTCAGAAAATTGCGTTACGCAAACTGATTATGATTGACAATGCCGAAAGTCTGGAGGATTTAAGAGTACCACCGGCAAATCATTTGGAATTGCTGCATGGAGAACGGGAAGGGCAATACAGCATCCGTATCAATGAACAGTTTCGGATTTGTTTTTCTCTTTCCGGCAGGGATGTTATGAACGTTGAAATTGTCGATTATCATTAAAAATGGAGGAAACTGTTATGACTGAAATGATTTCTACACCCAAAATCAGCGAAATCCTTCTGGAAGAATTTATGAATCCGTTACAGATTTCGGCTTACCGCCTGGCAATGGATATTCATGTTCCCACTTCCCGTATTTTGGAAATTTTGCATGACAGACGGAAGATTACGGCAGATACATCTATACGGCTGGGGCGTTATTTCGGCGTATCGGACGCTTATTTTCTGAACCTGCAGAGTGATATTGATATCCGGAATGAGATAATGAAACGCGAAGATGAATTTGTGCTGATTCAACAGGTGAAGTACGCCTGACTCGTACTTGAGTAAATTGAATTTTTATTATTCTTGCAGAGGGGGGATCTGGCCATGGGCATGACAATCAGCGAAAAAATCCTGGCGCACGCTTCCGGAAGGGAATGCGTGCAGGCCGGCGAGATCATCTGGGCGAAAGTGGATTGCGCCATGATGGACGACCTGCTGGGGCCCCGGGTGGAAATCGCCGACAATCTGGAAAAGATGGGCGTTCCGGTCTGGGACCCGGAGAAGGTGGTCATCATTTCCGACCACTATACGCCGCCGGCCAACATCAAACAGGCCAACATCGTGAAATACACCCGGGACTGGGCGGCGGCCAACGGCATCCGCAACTATTATGAGTTCGCGGGCCCCTGCCATCAGGTGATGATGGACAAAGGCCATGTGCTGCCGGGCACGTTGGTGGTGGGCACCGATTCCCACAGCACCACTTACGGCGCCCTCTGCAGTTTCGGCACCGGCATCGGGTCCACGGAAATGTCCGGCGTGCTGGCTACCGGGGAGATCTGGCTGAAAGTTCCGGAAAGCATCCGCATCCGCTGGGACGAAACCCTGCGGACCGGTGTGATGGCGAAGGATATCTCCCTGAAGACGATTCAGAAGATTGGCCATTCCGGCGCCACCTATAAAACCATGGAATACTGCGGCGAGGCCATTCACTCGCTGAACATGGACGAGCGCATGTGCCTGACCAATATGGCGGTGGAGACCGGGGCCAAGGCTGGGCTGATCGGCTGTGATGACGTGACGGCAGCGTATCTGAAAGAAAACTTCAATATCACGGAAGATTTCAGCCGGTTCAATGCGGATGAAGATGCAGTGTACTGCGGGGACCTCCAGTTTGACGCATCGGAACTGGTACCCCAGGTGGCCTGCCCCCATGAAGTGGATAACGTGTTTGACATTGACGCCATTGACCGGGTCCGGGTGGACCAGGTGTATCTGGGCTCCTGCACCGGCGGGCGGTATTACGATCTGAAGATGGCGGCGGACCTGCTGCGGGGCCATACGGTGGCAACCGGCATCCGCGTCCTGGTTTCGCCGGCATCCCGCGACATTTACAACCGCTGCATGCGGGAGGGGATTCTGGAAACCCTGGCGGAAGCCGGCTGCACGATCTTGTGTTCCACCTGCGGGGCATGCCTGGGCGTCCACTCCGGCAACATCGGGGACAACGAGGTTTGCGTGGCTACCACCAACCGCAACTTCCTGGGACGCATGGGCAGCAAATCGTCCGGAGTCTATCTGGCATCGCCGCTGACGGCGGCGGCTTCTGCTGTAACCGGTTATATTACAGACCCGCGGGAATTTCTGAAAGGAGCATGAACCATGGTGAAAGGAAAAGTATGGAAGTACGGAAACAACATCAACACGGATATCATTGCTCCCCCGGAATCCATCGAGCTGAGCGTGAAGGAAGCGGCGGCCTGGTCCATGCGGAACGTGGATCCGGAGTTTGCCGGGGCGTATCAGCCCGGCGATATCTTTGTGGCCGAACATAACCTGGGCTCCGGGTCCAGCCGGGAAACGGCGCCCCTGATGCTGAAGGAACTGGGCGTCCGGGTGCTGGTGGCCATGGATTACGCCCGGATTTTTTACCGCAACTGCATCAACGTGGGCATGATTCCCGTGGAGTGCCCGGACACGGACAAGATCCGCAAAGGCGATATCATCGAAGTGGATTTTGAGGGAGGAAAGATTTATAACCGGACGACAGGGGAAACTTATCCAAGCAATAAAATTCCGGCCCATATCGTGGGCATCATGGAACGCGGCGGCCTGATACCTTACTTAATGGAAGAAAAAATCAGGAAGAGGAATGCGTAAGGAATGAGCGTAATTCATTTCTTTGATTCATCACGCACAAATATTCATAAAAAAATAAAGTACACAGATTACTAACGCACACAGCGCGGCTTGCAAAACAAATGCAGACCGCGCTGTGTTTTTATAATTATATTCAATTCTTTTTTAAAACTTTCCCTGCTCCTTGTAAGCTCTTATAGCCGCCAGTTTGTCATAGAGCGCAGGCCGGTCTTTCCGGATCTCTTCATCGTGTTTCAGGACGTCCGTCCAGAAATTTTTGGGAACCTCATACTGGTTGAAGTGACCGCAATGTTTTTCATCCGCCAGCATGGCGAAGAGATAATCGATCTCATCGTCCGCCAGGGTCCGCTTGATGCTGAGGGCGCCGTACAGTTTTAACTGCTCCATGGGCTCTTCGCAGTTAAATTCAAAGGCGCCGTTCCACCATTTCGCGTACGCTTCGAAACCATTCTTTCCATTCAGTTCGTCCGCGACGGCATTCCCCGCGTGATACCCGCACATCATGGCGCCCTGGTTGATGACCTCGATGTGGGCCGCGCTGTCGCCGATGGCCAGCACGTTGCCGTGATACGGTTTGGAAAGGGACAGATAATTACAGCAGCCGCAGCCCTTGCGCTGGATGATCCGGGCGTTCCGGAGGTTCGGCGTCAGAGGGCTGTTTTTTACCAGTTTTTCGAAAAAGGCGGCGGGCTTCATGTCACCCAGCCCCATCACGGTAAACTCGAGGGCGTCGTCGCTTTCGGTGCTTTCGCCCACCATGATCTCCATGAACGGATGATAGACATCGCCGTAATACTGGATCCAGCTGTTGTGGGGGATGTCCTCCGTTCCTTCCAGCGTGTATTCGCAGGTCAGGGGGATGCCCATGCACTGGTAACCCTTGTTCAGGCCGAAGATGGCCGTGAGCCTGCGGTTCACGCCTTCCGCGATAATCAGTTTTTTCGCTTCCAGCTCGTATTGCCCTTTGGCTCCGCGGACGGTCAGTACGACGGAGTTCCCGTTATCCCGTCCTTTGAGGGCCATGGTATTGGCGCGGATCTCAACGCCCGCCTTTTCGCACTGTTCCAAAAGGCCACGCAAAAGTTCTTTTTTATCGAACTTAAGCGCCGTGGGACGCAGGTCTTCATATTCAAAGGCGACCCGGTGACCCTTCGGGGAATACATGTAGTTATGAAGGATCGGGACCAGTTTTCCCCGGTACGGAACTTCGAACCCGTTCCTGGTGAAGACCAGCTTCCCGTCCCCGGTCTTCAGCGTTTCCCCTTCGTACCCTTCGTCCAGCACGAACTGGGCGGAACAGGCCCGGTTGACCGTCGTGATATCCCGCTTCATATCGACGATGGTTACGTGCAGGCCTTTTTGCGCGGCGGTATACCCTGCCAGGAGTCCGGCGGGGCCCGCGCCCACGATCAGAAGATCTTTCATCATGGCCGCGCCCTCATCCTTTCTCTTCCGCCGCGATGGCCTGGACAGGGCAGGCTTTTTCGCAGCTTCCGCAGTCCACACAGGCAGCGGGGTCTACATCGTAATAGCCGTCTTCCCCCTGGGAAATCGCCCCCACCGGGCAGAACGTCGCGCAGGTGCCGCAGCCGACACATTCATCAGAGATAACATGAGCCATGATAAATTCCTCCTCGGTCATCGCATAAATCGTTGTCCAACGCAAAATCTTCGTTCATTTCATAAGTTTTCGTTTAACGCAAAAAATTCCGGTCATCGCATAAATCTTCGCTCGACACAAAAGCATCGGTCATCACATAAATCTTTGTCTCCGTAATTAAATCTGTCCCATCATATGCATCTTCGCATAGATTTTCGGCTGCTCCGTCCTGATCTTTTCCGAAGAAAGCCGGATGCAGTCCCAGATCAGCTTCGGGGTCAGGTACTGGCTGTAGGTGCCGTGCAGGTTATGTCCTTCGCAGAGGGAGAAGAGATAATCCAGCTCATCGTCCGTATAGACAAAAGCCAGCGCGTAACCCTTGCTCACCTCCATGTAATCGTCGCTGTTAAACTCAAAGGAATCCTGCCACCATTTCGTATACTCTGCAAAACCATTCCTGCCTTCCAGTTCTTTCGCAACGGCTTTCGCGGCCCGGTATCCGCACAGGAGTCCCCCCTGGGTTTCCACTTCGACCATGGCGGCGCAGTCGCCGATGGCCATGACATTGCCGCGGCAGGGTTCTTTCATGGCCATGAAAGGTTTCAGCCCGCAGCCGTTTTTCTTGATCAGCTTCGCGTTTTTGAAATTTTCAGCCATGGGGCTCGCGGTGGTGAATTCTTCAAATATCTTCGTTGGCATCAGGCCCGGGGAACCGGTAACGGTCACTTCAAAGATGCCGTCCCCCTCCAGGCTGGGGCCGATGATGCAGGCTGTCCGGGAATGGTACGCGTTGCCGTAGTACAGGTTCCAGCTGTTGTTCTCAACCCCCGTAATTCCTTCCATGAGATATTTCATGCTGTAGGCCATGCCCATATCCAGCACTTTATCCCCGGCCTGTCCCAGGCGCTGCCTGTTCAAACCGAATTTGCCGCAGACCGATGCGTTCACGCCCTCGGCAATAAGCAGCTTATCGCAGGTGAGGGGGAACTTTTTCCCCTTTTGCCGGAGGGTAAGCTCCACACTGTCCCCTTTGTCTTTTCCGCCGATGACCAGGGTTCCCATCATGAACTCGACGCCCTTTGCGGCGCAGGCGTCAAAGAGGCTCTTCAATAAAAACTGTTTGTCAAACTTATAGGAAAAAGGATCCTTCCCGTTGTTTCTCGTAAAGCGGATGATGTGATCCTTGGGCGAATGATAATACTTATTGTAAAGCGGGACCAGCTTCCCGGTATACGGAACCTCCAGCCCGCATTTCGTAAAGACCAGCTTCTGTCCTTCGATTTTGAGGACGTCACCTTCGTATTCGTCGTCGATGATAAACTGCATGGAGCAGGCCCTGTTGAGCTTATCCATGTTGTTCTTCATCTCAATTACGGTGGGCGTTATGCCCCGTTCCGCCAGCTTCAGCGCCGCCATCAGGCCGGCGGGGCCCGCTCCCACGATCAAGATGTCTTTTTTCATCTGCTTCTCCTCTCCTGTACGCCGAAAAATTTATACGCCGAAAAATATCTCATGGAAAAACCGTCGTACGTAGTCCGCGCCGTGTTCTTTCACCCAGACCCTTGTGGAAACACCGTTTAAGTCGATCAGGTCATCCACAAATTTCCGCTGGATCGCTTCCTGTTCCGCCGCGTCCGCTTTTTCCAGCCGTTTCTCCGATTTTTCCTGTGCAATAAAAATTTTCATAACGTCAATCAGATTTTGAATAGCATCCTGGTCCCGGCCGGGGAATCTCTTTTTGCACACATAAACCGGGCGGACCGGGTCATAGAAGCAGGGTTCCGTCGGGATGTCCCCGAATTCCGCCAGATCCCGGAAGCGTTCCGCGTATTTCCGGATCCATGCCTGGAAGGGGGCAGCTTCCCTGTTTTTGACCAGTTCATAAATCTCGATCAGGAACATGCCGCCGTCCCCGTTGAAAATGAAGTCGGAACTGATCAGGGGCAGCTTTTTATAATAGGGGGTCAGCGTATACGTAGCCATCAGCAGCTGCGGATTGTTTTCCGTATACATCGTCATCAGGTGCCCCACGTTTTCGATTTCATAATGGGCGATGCGGAACTGTGTATTGAGCGTTACCGGGGCGGAAAAACCACCTGCGTCCAGTTTCCGCACGCCGTAATTCCGGGCCAGGATTCCGACGCCCCGTTCTAAAATGGTTTGTACCCTTTTTTCGTTTTCCTCATACATTCCCACGGCCGCGCACCTCTTAAAGAATTTTCTTACAATTATAGCATAGTATCTCACTTTTCCTGTGTCAAGACACCGGAAAGAATATTGGAAGTTTCATTGCAAAAGATGCGTCAGGAGGAACTGCTGCAGGTGTGTGCTGTAAAAAATTGCCGTGATAATGTGATGACATGTAACAACAATAATAATGAAATAAACCGTAGTTTTGCTGAGCAAAATTTTGATAATACACTTTTTTGTGTTTACCGCACAGATTTTTACACAAAAAATTATTTTTTTTGTAAAGCAGCATAAAAAAAGATAAGCAACATGTTGTCACTTATCTTTTTTTATGATATGATGACCGCGAACAATAAGCAACAACGTGTTGCTTATCAGTTTTTCTTTAATTTTTTTTTAAAATACACTGCCGGTTTAACCGGTGTTACCGGAAAACAGGAAACAGCGGCGTCTGCAGCTTCAGGCAGACAGAAGGAGGATAAGCCATGAAAAAATTATTGTGCTTTGTATTAACAGTGATTTGTCTGCTTGCCGTTGCGGGCTGCGGCGGCGGAACAAAAAAAGCGGAGGCGCCCGCCGGTCAGAAGGCCGCCGCGGAAAAAGTGCTGCGGGTGGGCACCAACGCGAACTACCCGCCCTTTGAGTATTATCAGGAAGCGTCCAAAACTTTCATCGGTTTTGATATCGAGCTTATGCAGGGCGTGGCCAGAGAAGCAGGCTACACCCGGGTGGAATTCGTGGACATGGAGTTCGGCAAACTGCTGCCGTCCCTGAAGGACGGGAAGGTGGACGCCGTGATCTCCTGCCTGACGGTGACGGAGGAACGCAAGAAAGAAGTTGACTTCACGCAGCCCTATCTTGTCAGCGCGAATGTGGCGGTCGGGTCCTCTGACGCGGCCACCCGCAGCGCAGGCGCCCTGAAAGGCAAACGCATCGCGGCGGAAGCCGGCAGCATCCACGTAAAACAGGCCGGGCAGTATTCCGGCACCGTCATGGAATGCGGCGGGGCGGAAGAAGCATTAAAGATGATCGCAGATAAAAAAGCCGACTTTGCCATCCTGGATAATTACACCGCACGTTTTTATATCACCAATTTTTACAAAGGTAAGCTGAGCATCGTGGCGGAACTGCAGGACGATACAGGCACCCGCGCAGGCATTGCCGTCGCCAAAGGCAATAAGGAACTGGCGGACAAACTGAATGCGGGCCTGCAGAAGTACCGGGAGGACGCGGCGTATTATCAGATGAAGAACAATTACTTCGGCAGACTTCTGTAAGGCGCATGAACGGGATCTGCCAAAACGGAACCCCCGCGGTTCGGTTGCATCTGTTTTGCCGGTGAACCTTTATAAATAAAAACACCAAAAGCAAGACAGGATATGGTAAAATAATAAAAAACCAATGGAGAAGATAACGCTATGGGTTTTATCAGGGCGCGGAGCGAAGAACAGAAACAGGTCAGGATACAGCAGATCATAGACGCCGCGGCTTCGCTTTACGAAGAAGTAGGCTATGATAAAGTTACGTTCTCGCAGATCGGCAGGAAGGTAAGTTTTTCCCGCCTGAATCTGTACACATATTACCACTGCAAAGAAGATATCTTCCTTACCCTTCTGCTGCAGGACCGGCGGAAGATGGTCGAAGATGCCCAAAAAACCTTTTCCGAGGTTGTGACAGACCGTGACGCCTTCTGCCATGCCTGGGCGGAACTGCTGCTCCGGCACCGGCGGATGCTGGCCCTGTTCAGCATCACGAACACGGTGATACTGAAAGACGCCTCTTCCGAAATGCACAGGCGTTTCCGTCTGGAAATGAGCCGGGCCTCTGCCGAACTGACCGCGCTGGTACAGAAACTGTTTCCGGCGTTTACCCCGGAGCAGGCGTATTATTTTGTGGAATGCGAAAGCTGTTATGCCCTGACCCTGTATCCCGCAAGCCTGGAATATAAAAGCAGCCAGCATATAGAAATTTTCCCGGACGTGGGGCGGGGGACCCGGGACTTTGCTTCACAGTACGTTACGTTCCTGAAGATTTTGCTGAAAGGGCTGGGAAGCTAGTCAGTGAAACAGGGATTTGCAGGTGAACGATATGTATGAGCTGAAAATTGACGAACTCGGTAAAATCATAGAGAAAGAAGAGCCGGAAGGCGTGGAGTTCTTTCTTATGGCGGATGAAAGACCGTACAATGGAATAGAATCACACAGGGCCGCCCTTCTTTTTGCCGTGCATTTGGTAAATGAAAACGAAAAGCAGACGATAAAAAAAGCGGAAGAATTTTTCGGGAAAGAGTACGCGGACCGGCTGCATCTGTTTACCTGTGACAGCAGCAAAGCGGAAGCAAAACGTCTTGACCCCGGAGAGCTTCTTTTTGTTCCGGACGTATTGCGCAAAGACCGTTACGGAAATAAGAAATATGACAGTGACTGGGTTCCCAACGATGAAAACTGCGGTAAAGAGATTCCGTACTGGTATGCGTTTCTGGAGCCGCCGCATGGGACGGGTTACGGGCCGGAAGACCTCCGGCGGATCAACGCGGTCCTGTTTCCGGACGGCGCGGAAGGCCTGGAAGCGTATGAATGGACAACTGATTGGTCGGATATTTTTGATGACGGGCATGAATGGTGGGGCGCGTCGTGCTGGAGCGTATATGACAGCCGCAGGAACCGTTTTGTCGTATTACTGGCTTCGGCAACAGACTGACAAATTCATAATTAGTTCAGCAGCTGTGGATTTTTCCGCGGCTGTTTTGTTATAATGCGTATAGAACAGCGGGATTTTCAGAAGTCGGGCGGCAACGGCTGTCAAAGCGGAACGCGCGAAAGAACGGATGGAAAAACAATGGCCCGGAGGTAAGGCAAACGAAATGGAAGAAAAGGAACTCGCGGTAAAAAACTGGCTGGCGCATCTCCGCCGCCACCCCATGCCGGAAATCGTCTCGGCAGAGTGTATGGCTGCGCTCTCGTCAGTGGAGGCGCAGTACGGTGAAACGGAAAGCTACGGCGCGGGGCTGGAAGTGCGGCTGGGGAATCCCGCGGCGTATGTGGATTACATCATGAACATCGACGAGGAAAACATTCCCAAAGTGAAATCGCTCTGGTACGAAATCGACTACGAGGAATTTTCCCGGGCCGCCGCAACGGGCAAACGAATCGGGCCGTGCCTCTTTGCCAACGTGGGTGAGGAAGATTACCGGACATTCTGGGATGACGTGCTGCCGGCCTTTCTGGGCGAAGAGCGGGCGAAACGCCTGCGCGCTCCGCTGGACAGGGTGACGGAGCGTCTCCCCGAAAAAGCGTTTATCAAGCAAATCGGCACCATGACGAGCCGGGGCGAACTGGACATCATGCGCCTCGTGATTTTGTTCCCTTTCTGGGAGAGCATTTTCCCGGGGCTGGCCGCCATCGGCTGGCAGGGCGACACGGCGGCACTTGCCTCGGCGCTGGAGCCGTGGAAGGAATCTCAGAAAATTGCCGTCAATATCGACCTCGGCGCGGACGGCGTGCTGCCCAAGATCGGCATCGAAGTCTTCTCGCGCTGGCGGCATCCGCTTATCGTCGATAAATTTATCATGCGCCTGGAAGACGCGGGGCTGTGCCTGCCGGAAAAAGGCGAAGCGCTGCGGCGCTGGATCCGCATCCGCCCCGATGCGGACCCCTTCCGCCAGACGCTGATCAACTATTTCAAGCTGAACTACAAAGACGGAAAAATTACCGAAGCGAAAGCCTATCTGGAGCAGACGCCCTATATCAACCATCACTATTTTGACGCATATGAATTCCCCGGCCGCGTGGATTTTTATCTGAAAGACGGGGAACGGGAGCTTCCCGCGGACAGCGCCCTGCAGCTCCTCACCCAGTGCGGGGAAAACCGCCTGCGCCGGGCACGTTTTATGGGCGTTGAAGGCTATGAAGCGTTTGACCGCCTTCTGGGCGTGTGCAGGGAAAACAGCATCCGCGCGGAAGTCGCGCTGGCGGAACCGGTATCGCGGGAAGCGCTGGAAAAGATGATTGCCGCAGGAGCAGACAGCTTCCTTATGGACATGGAAGAGGAAACCGGCTGGGCGGCGAATGCGGAAACGCTCCGCGCTTTGGATTTTGCCGGGTTCCGGCTCCGCTGGTTCATGCACCGGGGCAACGCGCAGGACCTGCCGCGCGTCATCCGTCGCGCCGGAGAAACGGGCGCGCAGGAACTCATCATCACGGGCATGAAGCCCTGCAGTACCGGTTTGCGCAGGGAAAATCCTGACCGCGGACAGCTTATCGCAGCGGCTGAAATAATAAACGCGTGGCAAAAAGAGAACCTCCGGAACGGCGACGCAGTAAACGAACCGCAGGAGGACGCCGCGAAGGAAGCGCAGAACGGCGACACTGCAAACAAACCGCAGGACGGCGCAGCGAACGAACCGCAGAACAGCGCGCCGGACGCCGCGGCCGGGACAACGGAAACGGCGGGCACTGACGCAAAAAGCCGCATGGAGCTTACGGTGGAAAGCTGCTTTTCGCCGCTGCGTGCCGTGATGGGCGGCGCGGACGAAAAGAGAAACGGCAACCGGGGCATCGGGCGCGGCTGCGAGGCGGGGAGTTATTTCTTCGCCGTACAGGCGGACGGCAGTTTCACGCCGTGCCCGTATCTGGACGCGCGGGAAACGTACGGTTCCATTACGGAGTACTGGGAACATTCGCCCGTGTTGAAAAACATCCGCAGGCAGAACGGTCATGAAGGCTGCCCCTACGCAAGGCGCTGCCTGCCGTGTCCCGCGGCCATCAGAGAGGCGGGCGACTGCCCGGTGCACCCTTTGGACGGGAATCGTATAACCGTAGTTTTTAAATAATAGTTACAGGAGGGAAAGGAAAATGAAAAAACTGTTGTTAACTGTTATTACAGGCGCTGCGCTTCTCGCAGGCTCAACCTGTTTTGCCACGGTACCCGCAAACCAGCTGGAACTTGGAGGGATTCCGTACGGAGCTTCCATCAGCGCCGTTGAAAAGGCTTATGGACGTCCCAGAAAATCCGAGCGAGAAATGAAATCCTACGGGGAAAAAGTAGAATACGAATACGGCAACTCCCTGGATTTTGAATTTGTAAACGGTAAATTAACCAAAATCAAGGCCGATGATTTCAGTGATGCCAAAACAAAGGCCGGCATCGGTCTGGGCGCCAGTATGGATATGGTAAAAAGCGCTTACGGCGAACCGGACTTCATCCACGAAGAAGATTTTATTTATTATGCCGAAGGGCTGCAGGGCATCGGGTTAAAGATTGAAATTAAATATGGCAAAGTAACGGAAATAAAATGCGGCGTTCTTCATTAACGGAAGGTATCCGGTACGGCGGAAACGGAGTATCGGATAACTGACTGACCCGTTCGCGTTTTTCTTCAGCAGCCGCGGATTTTTCCGCGGCTGTTTCATTTTTTGTTGCGTTAAAGAATCAGAGTATGATAAAATAATAATGATTATAAGATGGTAATTACTATGAAATTTGACAAAAGTATAGTATTACATCTTCACGCGAAGATAAAAATTCTTTGACCAGGAGGATACTATGTCGTTTCAATCCCTTACCCCTGAAGTACTTGCACAACTTAACGCCGCGCTCCCCGGGAGCGTCCTGAGCGGAGACCAGCTCACCGAAGACTATGCCCACGATGAGATGATATCCGCCGGTTTCCGCATGCCGGACGCCGTAGTTCTGGCACAGTCTACGGAGGATGTTTCCAAAGCCTGCAAAATTCTCTACGAGAACAACATCCCCATCATTCCCCGCGGGGCCGGAACCGGGCTCAGCGGCGGCTGCGCGCCCATCTGCGGCGGCGTTGTCATCGATCTGACCAAAATGAATCATATTCTGCGCTGGGATCTGGAAAACGGCCTGGTCCACATTGAAGCCGGCGTCCTGCTGGCTGACCTGACCGCCGCCTGCCTGGAACGCGATATGTTCTATCCGCCTGACCCGGGCCAGCGGTTCGCCGCGGTAGGCGGCAACGTGGCCACCAACGCCGGCGGGATGCGGGCCGTGAAATACGGCTGCACCCGGGAATATGTCCGCACCCTGAAAGTGGTGCTTCCCGACGGCCGTGTGGTGAAGCTGGGCGGCGAACCCAGCAAAAACAGTTCCGGCTATTCCCTCCTGCACCTGATGGTTGGTTCCGAGGGAACCCTGGGAATCATCACGGAAATCGGACTGAAGCTTATCCCCAAACCGAAATTCCAGGTTTCCCTGCTGGGCATGTTCGAGGATCTGGAGGCCTGCATCCGCTGCGTGCCTGCGGTCAAGGGCTCCGGACTGGACCCCCAGTCCCTGGAATTTATGCCCCGCTCCGGTGTAGTGCGGGCGGAGAAATTCATGGAAAAGACGGTCTATCCTGCCAAGAGCGAGGGGACTGACGTGGGAGCCTATCTTCTCACTACCTTCGACTGCCGCCGGGAAGAAGAGATGGACGAGATCATGGAGGCAGCCGCTGAAGTTATGCTGGAAGGCGGCGCGCTGGATGTGCTCGTGTTTGATAATCCCAATTCGATGAAAGCGGCCTGGGATGTGCGCAGGGCCGTGCCGGAATCCATCCTCGAAACCTACGACAAGGTGGAGGAGTGTGACATCGTGGTTCCCACCAGCTACATCGCGGAGGTCGTGGACTATGCCCTGAGCCTGACGGAGGAAGTAGGCCTGGATATTCATACCTACGGACACGCCGGGGACGGCAACATCCATATCAAACTCTGCGCCAACGGCATGGAGGAACAGGAGTTCCGCGCCCGGTCGGATAAATTCCTCGACCTGATCTATGCCCGGGGCAAGGGAATGAACGCCCTGATTTCCGGTGAACACGGCATCGGTGCCGTTTCCGTCCGTCGCCTGGAAGACTATGCCGGTAAAGACGTGATGGATCTGATGCGGGGTATCAAGGCTGTATTCGATCCGAAAGGACTTTTGAATCCGGGCAAGGTCTGCACGTACGTGAAAGACTGATCTGCCAGGTGCTTGCAGCGACAATTTTATAAAAAGTTCAACAGCCGTGGATTTTTTCTGCGGCTGTTTTGCTATAATGGAAAAAACAGTTGCCTGCAAAAAGCCGGGAATGTATATCAGCCCGGCGACATTATCGAAACGATTTTGAAGAAGGGATAATTTATAACCGGGCGGCGGGAGAAACGGATCCGGAAAACTTCGCCCGGTTTGCAAAGGACTGATGAAATGATCATACACGCACCCTGCGGCAGCATGGAAGGACTGGAATCCGACGGTCTCTGCCAGTTCCGGGGCATCCCCTACGCAGAACCGCCGTCAGGGAAAAACCGTTTCCGGCCCACGGTTTCCGCAAAGCCCTGGAAAGGGATCCGTTCCTGTAAAACTTACGGACATGCCGCGCCCCAGATACCGGTGCCCGGCCTTACCTGTTTCCAGGAAGGGGAAACCATTGACGAAAACTGCCTGTACCTGAACGTGACGGCGCCTGTGTACGCCGTGCCCGGGCTGCATCCCGCAACAACAGATAACGCAGCTTCTTCTTCTGCTCCCGTATCTTTTCAGGCAAAACGCCCCGGGGCATCCGCTGCGCTGCCCGTCCTGTTCTGGATCCACGGCGGCGCGTTCCAGAAAGGGTCTGCCACTATGGGAATGGATCCCGCCGCCTTCGCGAAAGAAGGCATGGTGGTAGCGGCCGCCAATTACCGGGTCGGCGCTTTGGGATTTCTGGACTTCAGCGAATTCCTTGGCGAAGAGTACCGGCAAAGCGGCAACAGCGGCGTTCTGGATATCCTGGAAGCGTTGCGCTGGACAAAACGAAACATTGCTTCCTTTGGCGGTGATCCCGACAATATTACGATCATGGGACAAAGCGCCGGGGCCAAACTTTGCGCGGGCCTTACCCTCGCGTCCGGGGCCAAAGGCCTGTTCCGGCGGGCCGTCCTGTGCAGCGGGGCGGCCCAGTGCATCCGTGACCGGGCTACCGCGCGGGCTGTGACACGCCTGTTTATGCAAGACGCGGGATTAACGGAAAAGTCCGCGGAACAGTTACTGACCCTTCCCTGGGAAACGATTCTGGAAGCTCAGAAAAATCTGTTCTCCGGTCTGAACCTCCATACGGTGGGACCGGTTTTTGACGGCGTCACCTTCCGGGCAGACGACGCGCTGCAGCTGATTGACGCCGGTGTCAGCAACGATGTGGCTGTCCTGATGGGAACCAACCGGGATGAAATGAACCTGTACTGGTATATTTACCGGTTTCATGAACTGACGGAGAGTCACGCTGCCCGCCTGTTCGGAAACCGCGCGCCGCGGGTAATGGAGGATTACAGGAAGCTGCCTTCCGGAAAAAGTTTCCATAAGAGTTTCATCCATCTTTTAACAGAATATATTTACCGGGCGCCCTGTGTCCGCATGGCAGATGCCTGCGCCGCTGCCGGGCAGAAAATTTATCTCTACCGTCTGGACTGGGACCGGCAGCCCTATAAGGCCTGCCATACTTCGGAAACCCAGTTCCTGATGGGAAAGGATGACAACCTGCCCGGCCTGGACAGTTCCCCTGCCCACGCAGAGCTCGCCCGGAAGATGCACGACGCGTTTATCCGTTTCATCAAAACGGGAAAACCGGACGCGGAAGGGCTTCCGTCCTGGCCTTTATACACAACAGAAGAAAAACAGATGATGATCCTGGACAGCACCTGCCGGACAGCGGCAGCGCCGGCGCCGGAAACGCCGGACGATATGCCGTTCCAGATTTTCCGGCTGACGTAAAATCCGTATGAAACCTGAATAAATTCCAAGCGCGAACACATCCTGACCCCGGGAATTTTTTAACGGATGAGATAGGAGATCATATGCCTGTTGAACTGATACCGGCGTTTTTGTTTTATTGCCTGGTCGGCAGCATTACGCCGGGCCCGGCCAACCTTTGCTCGCTGGCCTCTGCGCTGAATTTTGGGAAAAAGCAGGCGCTGATCCAGTGGAGGGGTCTGTTTACCGGCTTTACCATTGTATCCCTGTGCGCGGTTTTTATCACGTACTTTGTGGGAGCTGCCATGGGGACCTATGTAAAATATCTGTCCTATGTGGGAGCGGCCTACATCCTGTGGCTTGCCTGGCACATATGGAAGAGCGGCGATCCGTCCGAGGTGAACGCGCGGGAGCGGTGTAACTTTTATACGGGTCTTTTTGTAAATCTGACCAACGTCAAAGTCATGATTTACTGCCTGACTGCCTTAAGCGCGTACGTGCTGCCTTACAGGCAGGATTTTCTGTCCCTGCTGATCGTAGGGATCCTGCTTCCGTTTACCGGACCGGTCGCGAACCTGGTGTGGCTGTTTTCGGGCGTGGCGCTGCAGAAATTTTTCTCCAGGCACCGACGTCCTTTAAACGCAATCATGGCGCTGTCGTTGGTGTTTTGCGCGTACAGCATGATCATTCATTGAGATGCGATATAGAAACAAATCGTTGTTTAGCGGAGGGGAATATGCTCAGTCAAAATGTAAAAGATTATATTGATAAGCATTCTTTTTGCTCAGAATATCTATTCAAAGACTGGGAATCGTTTTTGGAGATCCTCTATGCGGAAGGTGGTCGCATTTCATCCATATCCTGGTGGGACTACTGTAAAAAGTCAGAACAGCGTTTTTCTGTAGGCAGCGGCGGATATAGCGATCCAGAGAATCCGGAATATATGTATGCCGAGACTCATCTGTTCAAAGATGGTTTAGAAACAAACACGCTTGCTGAAATAAAGGAATACATAATCAGGGAAAAGAAGGCGGGCTTTCGATACGGCAGTAAATATAAAAGTCATAATCTTGTGCCTTCATTCCAAATTGCTGACTGGTAAATTCATATTTTCCTCAACAGCCGTGGATTTTTTCCGCGGCTGTTTTGTTTTTGCTTTACAAACACCGCGGAAGGCACGGCAAAGTTTTTCCGGGTCCGTACAAATGCGCACGAAAATATGGTAAAATTATTATGTGGATATCATGAAATCAGATTACATGATGATGTTTCACGTGAAACATATTGATTTACAAAAAGAGGAAAAACAATGAATTACTTTGTCATTGATTTTGAATTTACATTTTACAAAAGACCGGTGGGAAGGCCCCGGGGCTTTTTCAACGAAATCATAGAGGCCGGCGCTGTTTTGCTTGATTCCGGCGGAACCGAAACCGGCAGGATGCACGCGTTTGTCAGGCCGCATTTTTATCCGAAACAGGCGAAAGACGCTTATGATTTCTGCATGATTACGGAAAAAGAAATGAAAAAAGCCATTGAATTTCCGGAAATGGTCAGGCAGATCTCAGCTTTATACACGCCGGGCAACTGTTATTTCGTTACCTGGGGCAACGAAGATTTCAGGGTCCTGGATATTGGCTGCCAGCGTCACGGCATTGAGAACCCCGTGCGCAGGGAGGACTGCCTTGATCTGGCGCTGGCCTACAGACTCTGGAAAGATGACAGTTTTACCACAGGCCTTAAAGCTGCCGCCGAAGCGCTGGAGACCGGTTCGGAAGGACTCTGGCATACTGCGTATGACGATGCGTTTAACACCGGCAGGGTTCTCTTCAAAATGCTGGAAAAGGGATGGAGTCCGGAAGATTTCCTGGCAGCCCAGGCGATGAAAAACCAACAGTCAGCCACCTGAAGCGGAGGTGCCGGAGTGACAGACTTTCCCGAAAAGAGGGGAACGCTGAAGAAAGAGCATTCTTTTCATTAATTTGCGGTAAAAGTTTTGTGTAAAGAGGGAGGTCCTATTATGAACATCAAAAAACTTATCGCATCAGCAGTCACGGCGCTGGCGGTCATGGCAACTGCAGCATGCTTCGCGCAGATACCCGAAACGGAACTGAACATTGGAGGTATTGAGCCCGGGCAGGACATTGGCTATACCGAACAGATTTACGGAAAGCCCGGCAAGTTCGAAGACGAAGGATTTATCCGGATTTACAACTATAATGATAAATTTATTGTAAGGGCAAAGCTGAACCGCGGTTTCAAAGTCACATCCGTTGCCATATACGAAAAAGGACTCACAACCCCCAGCGGGTTAACAGTTGGCGTACCATATAAAGAAGTGGTGAAACTGTATGGCAAGGTAAAAGGGATTAAGTTCCAGGGCGAGGGAGTTGAAGCGAAACTTAAAGGCTGTACAGACTACACGTATTTCAGCGGTAACAGGCAGGCGGTTTTCCTCGTAGGCAAGAAAGGTTTGGTGCAGGCTATCAGGGTAGAGGAGCTGGATGAACAGAAGTACCTGGAAGCAAGAAGAAGAAAATATCAGGCATGACGGCCCCATGAAGGTGGTTTGCTGAAGCAAAAGATATTGAGCCGGATGAAACAACACCTGATATCGTAATATTGTAGTAATAAGATTTCGCGAATCTTTCGCAGCGCCTGCCGGAAAAAGCAGGCGCTTTTTTATTAACACAACCGTTATGTAATGAAAACGATTACAACTACCGTTGCGGGATATAACTGCTGATTTTCAAAGCTTTAGTAAAGTTTGTCCTGCAATTCTTAACGTAATGACATTGGTGTAGTGCTTTACGTTTTAATCTTCTCACCGGACGTGTAACAGCGTCCGGTGTTTTCACCAATTCTTCATAGCAAACATCTGTAAAAAATGATAAAATAACAGTGAGCCAGATTTTCTTTTCACAGCAATGGTTATAAATGCTTTGAAAGGAAAGTAAGACTTTGTAATCCGGGCATTTCTGTTAGCGAACCGAGCGGGGGTGAAAGCCATGTTCCTGACTGAATACGATAAAGAAAGAGAATTTGAACTGTTACGGCGTGAAGAACGCAGGGAAACGGAAGCCGAAGTGAATGAACGTGTTGCAAAGGACATGCTGAAAAAGAATTATCCATTAGATGCAATTAAAGACATAAGCAGACTTTCCGAGGACGCCATTCGCAAACTTGCCAGGTCCATTGGTGTAGTGCTTTAAGTTTTAATCTTCTCACCGGACGTGTAACAGCGTCCGGTTTTTTGTGCGCAAAATCAAAATCCATGCTTCCCACATTGCATCCGGGCTGGCATGGATTTTAAACTGGTTCGTCCCGCAGTTTTTTGCAAGTGATTTGCTATAATAGAATCAGGCAATAAGATGCAGGGAAAAATAAACTTTAGCCGAATTGTATAACAGACAAGCAACAGAAAGGGGGATTCAATACATGAAAACGCCAATGCGCAAGGTTTGCGCAAACTGCGGGGAAAATTATATCAACGGGGATAAATACTGCAGATATTGCGGGGCGCCGATGGGGGAACCGGCTTACATAGAAGAAGATTTTGCCTGTATCTACGGTCCGCCGCCGGTAAAGAGAACCCACACCTGCGCCAGGTGCGGCTACTCGTGGGAGACCAACCGGATGATCGATAACGAACGGTACTGCCCCAAATGCGGAGGCGCTGCCCCGGCTACCGGTGAAGAAGAATGCATGTAAAGGAATTAAAACGCTCGCAGCTGGAAGACCTCGCCCGGCACCGGGACCATCTGCGGACGAGTCCCCATCTCCGCTGGCTGTTTTTTGAAATCACAAACCGCTGCAACCTGAATTGCAAACATTGCGGGAGCAACTGTACCGCCACAGGTCAGTCCCTGACAGTCAACGATATAGAAACCACCCTGGCAACGGTTTCGACTGATAAACCCATGATCTGCCTGACCGGCGGGGAACCCCTGCTGCATCCGGACTTTTTTGCTATCGCCAAACGCGTCCGGCAAAGGGGATTCTTCTGGGGCATGACGACAAACGCCACCCTGATTACGGAAGAGGTTGCCTTAAAGCTTAAACAGACCGGCATGTCCACCGTATCTGTCAGCCTGGACGGAATGGAAGAGTCCCATGACGCGCTCCGCCGGCATAAGGGAGCCTGGCGGCTTGCCCTGCGCGGTCTGCAGGCGCTTCAGAAGGCAGGCTTTAAACCGCAGGTTACGACGGTGCTGCACCGGGAAAACTTTGCCGATCTCGACCCGCTGTACAATCTGCTCTGCGAAATGGGCATAACCGGCTGGCGTCCTATCAATGTAGAACCCATCGGACGCGCCTGCGAAGCAAAAGACATGCTGCTGCGACCAGACCAGTTTGCTTATTTGCTGTCATATATACGCAATAAAAGGTATGACCGGAGCTGCAACATGGAAGTAACCTTTGGTTGTTCGCATTACCTTGGCGTTGAAAACGAGCGGATGGTCCGTGACCATTACTTTCTGTGCGGCGCGGGGATCCTGGTTGCCAGCGTGCGAAGCAACGGTGACATCTGCGCCTGTCTGGATATAGAGAACCGGAAGGAGTTAGTGCAGGGGAACATCAGGACAGATAACTTTATGGATGTATGGCTGAACCGCTTCCAAATATTCAGACGGGACCGTACAGCCGGCTGTTCCCGCTGCGTGTCCTGCCCGGAACGTTTCGTATGCGGCGGAGACTCTACGCATACCTGGGATTTTGAACACAATAAACCGCTGTTGTGTTTTCAGGATTATCAGCAGTATTTGTGAAAAAATGAAAAAGGCAGTTGTCAATGACAGTATGACGCAAATGAAAAAATTGCCAGGCGTTTTGATGCGTCTGGTGATGTTGGACAGTGATTTGGCGGAGCTTTACGGTTATGAAGTAAAAAGATTAAATGAACAGGTGCGACGCAACAAAGAAAGATTTCCGGACGATTTTATGTTTCAGTTGACAAAAGAAGACATAGAAGTGGTGAAGTCGCAATTTGCGACTTCACGGGAAATAGGCTTCTTTTCTGGTCAGGAAGGCGGCCGCCGTAAATTACCTTATGCATTTACCGAGCAGGGAATTTACGCACAGTACCCGCAGCTGGATGTAAAATACACCAACGTATTTCATGACCGTTTTCTGATTTTGGACAGAAAGATTGTGTACCACATTGGGGCTTCACTGAAAGATGCCGGGAAGAAATGCTTTGGCATTACGCTGATGAAGGACGCAGGATCAGAGTTGATGAAAACGACATCGCGATGTTGATTTCATCGGGAAAATAGTTTATAATAGCATTGCGATGAAAACGACATCGCAATGCATTTTTTATCGAAAAGGGAGAGATGAGCATGTATGTGACACGTAACAGTGAACCCATGATACGGGAAGTCAGCAAATCGTTTCCCTGCATTGTGTTGTATGGCCCAAGACAGGTCGGAAAGTCTACCACCATTGACCATATATTTGGGGACGATTTCCGGAAGGTGACGCTGGACGATTTGGAGGATCGCAATCTTGCCATCCAAAATCCAAAACTGTTTCTGGAAACATACGGCTGGCCGCTGATTATTGATGAAATCCAAAAAGCGCCTGCTTTGCTTGACGAGATTAAAAAAGTAATTGATACGCAGCGTCTTGTCTGGGTTAAAAATAATGAAGATAGACAGCTGATGTATATTCTGACCGGTTCGAACCGGTTTGAACTGCAGCAGGGTATCTCAGATCCTCTGGCCGGACGCTGCGGCGTGATTGACATGGCCTCTTTCTCACAATCGGAAACCTATGGAGCGGAGGGGAAACTGTTTGATCCGGAGATTGCCCGGCTGTTAAAAAGAGAAAAGGAACTGACCGGAAAATATCGTACACGGCAACAGGTTTTCCGTGATATTTTCCGGGGCGGCATGCCGGATATCGTAACCGGCGTATCAAATCGGGAGGTCTACTTTAAGTCATATGTCAGCACTTACATTGAAAAAGATGTACGGAAACTGATCAGTGCCGGCAGCGAGCTGCAGTTCCGGAATTTTTTGTCGATAATAGCCTTGCGGACTGCACAGGAACTGCATTACGACACGATAGCCAACAGTATCGGGATTGATGTCCGGACTTGTAAAAAATGGCTTTCCATTTTGGAAACATCAGGGCTGATTTATTTATTGCAGCCATATATGGCGAACATATCCAACCGGATCATAAAAGCACCCAAACTGTATTTTATGGATACCGGTCTTTGCGCCTGGCTCTGCAGGTGGCCGGACGCCGCTATGCTGGAGCAGTGCGCTATGAGCGGTTATTTCTTTGAGACATTTGTTGTCAGCGAGCTGATAAAGAATTTTTATGTTCATAATAAGGATCCGAAAGAAAGCCTGTTTTACTATCGGGATATAGATCAAAAAGAGATTGATTTGATTTATGTTCAACAAAACGGTATTTACCCGATTGAAATAAAAACAGGCAGCACGCCTAAGAAGCCGACAAAAAACTATAGTGTTCTTAAAAAATATAAGCTGGAGATCCGGAATGGACTGGTCATTGACACCTGTGATAAAATCCGCCCGGTCAATGAAGATGCATGGTATTATCCTGTATGTATTTTAGGAATGTGAAATGCGGTTTGCTGCGATTAGTATTTTAAAAAACAAAATCTGTTAGGGATGGAGTTATAGCCTGTCAACAAAGTTTTAATTCCCTCACCGGACGTGTAACAGCGTCCGGTGTTTTCACTAATTCTTCATAGCAAACGTCCATTAAAAGTGATAAAATAACAGTGAGCCAGATTTTCTTTTCACAGCAATGGTTATAAGTGCTTTGAAAGGAAAATAAAACTTTGTGATCCGGGCATTTTTGTTAGCGAACCGAGCGGGGGTGAAAGCCATGTTCCTGACTGAATACGACAAGGAAAGAGAATTTGAACTGTTGCGGCGTGAAGAACGGAGAGAAACGGAAGCCGAAGTTAACGAGCGTGTTGCAAAGGACATGCTGAAAGAAGGGGAACCCATTCCAAAGATTATAAAGTACAGCAAACTTTCTGAGGCCGCCATTCGCAAACTTGCCAAGTCCATGGGCGTGGCCGTGATTTAAGTTTTAATTCTATCACCGGACGTGTAACAACGTCCGGTTTTTTATGTGTAAAAAAATGTACATTACCCTATGTTTACACAGAACAGCCGTGATTCATTTTCTGCGGCTGTTTTGTTATCATGATGGCAGTGATGCCTTGTTCAGCCCTTTTCTATTGTACAAAAACGCGGAATTCCGCAAAAAAATCCATTACGAATACGGCAAAGCGAGGAGTTTAAGATGCAAATTTCCAGAGACAGGTATCTGAATAAACTGATCTTTACAGGGAGCAGTCCGCAGCGTATCTCCAAGTCCGGACAAACGGACAGTGAAATTTTGTAAAATTTAAGCAGGGGCGGGGGCAGAAGATTGTCGCTTCGTAAGCGACCACGGTCATCCGGTTTTCTTATATAATTTAAGCAAGGTCAGTATTTTAAAAAAAGGAGAGAACCGTTATGAAGTTTAAACGCCTGATCAACAAATCGAAAGAGACCCGCAGAAAGTATGAATACTACCTCGGTCTGGGCTATTCCGAACATGCAGCCAAAGTACTGAGCGTAGTAACCTATGGTGATGAGAAGCTGGTATTTCTCGTGAAACAGCTTGGCAGGAAGAATGTGGTGGAGGAACTGTATGCCTGGCTCCACGAGAGAAAAGAAGAAACACCGGGAGAGGCAATAGAAGCGTTTTACGAGGAGAAGCATCCCCGCCCTGAATACGAAGAGGAGCGGCTGCTCGGATGTTCAGGCGCCGGTATCATGCCATGCGTCAGCGCTCCTGTGCGTGCTGCTTCCAGAAGAGTTGCGGCAAAGAAAGCAGCTCCTTCTCTTGCGGTTAAGGAAAACGTGGTGATGTGTTGTGAAGCGTGTGAGGAGATTCCTCCCTGGATGGCCGATGAAGTTGACTCCGAACTCATGGAAGCGTTATCCACGGATTCGTACGAACCCATTGAAGAAAAGGACGCGAAAAACGTGTTCACGTCGCCGACATCCACGTTCCGGATGACCACCAGCAACGCCTCCATGGGCATTGTGTTTAACCAGATCCGGTCCGGACGGCGCGTCAACATGGATGAGGTGCGCATTGAGGAAGTGCTCAACTATTTCGATTATGAAGCGGAAGCGCCGGAAGACGCCAAATTCGCCATCTGCACGGAACTGATGGAAAAGAAAGGCAACAAAAAGATCCTGTTCATTGACGCCCAGGCCGCCAGGGAGAAAAAGGAACATCAGAACATCATCCTGCTTCTGGACACATCGGGAAGCATGGACGATGATAATGAGGTTACCCAGGAAGCCGTCGCGACCGTGTTCAGCAAGCTCAAAGCCGGGGACCGCATCAGCCTGGTCACCTACAGCACAAAAGACCATACCTGGTTAAAAGGTTTTGAAATTAAGGACAGCCGGTCCAAAGAAGAGCTGATGGGCATTGTTCTCGGCATTGAGATTACGGGCTGCACCTATGGCTCCGCCGGGATTGAAAAAGCCTACGCGATCGGGGAAAAGTTTTACAAACCGGACTGGAACAACCAGGTGATCCTGATCACCGACGGCGACCTGAATTTCGGCATTACGGACAAGCACGGGCTGAAAGGGCTGATCGAAGAAAAGAAAAAGAGCAACCTGTTCCTGTCCGTCATCGGCGCAGGGTTATACAACTACAAGGACGACAACCTGGAAGTCCTCTCGAAACATGGCAACGGAACCTACTGCGTGGTGAACAATCTGGACGACGTGGATGAGTCTGTGAACCGGCGCTTTATTGCGCTTACGAATATCGTTGCCAAAGATGTGAAAGCGCAGGTTGAGTTTAATCCCCGCTTCGTAAAATCGTACCGGCTGCTGGGGTACGAGAACCGCCAGCTGAACCACGAAGACTTTAAGAATGACAAAGTCATCTCCGAACCCTACGGCAGCGGCGGGCACGGCATTGCCCTTTACGAACTGGAGATGAATGAGGAAGAAAGTCCTACGGCTTCCTCTGACCTGAAATACCAGAAACCCGTGCTGACAAACTCTGACGAACTGGGCTCCGTGTCCATCCGTTTTAAAGAACCGTTAAGCGATAAAAGCTCCCAGATTGAGACGGCCGTTTACAATACAAATCACAGCACACAGAATATCCGGCTGGCTTACTTCCTCTACTGCCTTTCCGAAAAACTCCGGGGCTCGGATAAACTGGACGAATACGACGAGCAGTTCCTGGATGTGATGATCACCAGCGAATTCTATAAGAACTTCTCCGGCGCGAACAAAGAGAAACTGGAAATGCTTATGGACGCGTTCAAACATAATGCGTTTTAATCTTCTCACCGGACGTGTAACAGCGTCCGGTTTTTTTTAACGCAAAAAACAAAAATCCATGCTGCTCCGCATTGCGTGCGGGCCGGCATGGATTTTTAAATTGGTATTGCAGCCTTTCTGCAAGTACGGACAAACGGACAGTAAAAATTTGTATAATTTAAACAGGGGGCAGGGGGCAGACCTGTTTGTCGCCACGAAAGCGACCAAATTTTTTGTAAAATCCACTATAATGTTATTAGAAATATTAAATATCAGAAAATTGTTTGAAAAGTATAAGCAGGAAAACGAATATATAACAGAGAATACTCAAATTATGCTGAAAAAAACCAAACAGACATTATGGTTATACTGCTCATATCGTAATGCTAAATCGTAAGCATCAAACAAAAGATAATTACATGGAGGAAACCAACATGAAGCACAGACTTCTGCAGCCCTGGAACGCCGAACAATGGTTGTCATCTTTTGGCAAAGCGGAATCGGATACTCATATGCTGCACGCGTTACGCAAACAGGTCTATGAATATACCGTGCAGGCGGCGATGCAAGGTTCTTATGAAATTATTAAAACAGATCCGGAAACCAAGGAAAAGCAAATCAAAACGGTCCGTCTGGCATTGGATCCCGATATTGCGAAAAACACAAAAATGTATCGCAGCGAACAACAGCCCGCAATACAAAAACGTTATGAGAAAACGGAGTACAAAGTTTTGTCTCAGGACTGCCTGGCCACTGCCAAAGCTTTTGTGGAAAAAAATGAGGGAAAAGTCGCAGTGCTGAACCTGGCAAGCCGGAGCAATCCGGGCGGCGGCGTGCACTGGGGAGCAGGCGCGCAGGAAGAATACTGTTTCCGTTGCTCCGATTATTTCCGCTCGTTATATCAGTATAGGGATTACGGGCCCGACTATGGCGTGGAGCGTTCCGGGGAAAGCTATCCCATGGACAGGAACTTTGGCGGAGTTTATTCACCTGACGTTACAATCTTCCGCGGCACGGAAGCGGAAGGGTATCCTTTTCTGGAAAAACCATGGCAAGTTAACTTTATTGCCGTTGCTGGCATCAACAATCCTGACACGGTGACGGGGCAGGACGGACGGAAGTGGATGACCCCGCCGATGGTTGCCGTGACAAGGAATAAACTTCGCACCATACTGAACATTGCCATTGACAATGAAGTCGATATCCTGGTGCTGGGCGCCATTGGCTGCGGCGCATTTCATAACCCGCCCCACCACGTGGCCCATTTGTTTAAGGAAATCTTTGCGGAACCGGCGTATGCTCATGCATTTAAGAAAGTTGTGTTTGCCATCAAAAAAGACCATAATTCCAGGAAAACCGAGCTGGCAAGAATATTTGAAGAAATCATTGAAAGAAAAGAATACGATCTCATTGAGCGGCCGGATCCAAGTAAGGAATTTTTACAATACAGACACCAGGCGATGGTGCGTCTGAATGATAAATTCAAGAAGCTTTCCGGATTGGTACACGATGAACAGGATGATTTTCGTTGGATCAAAACGGATTTGACAAGCCCCGATTTTGAAGATTTCGCATTCGCCTATCGTCAACAGATTTTTTCGGTCATAGTGGAACAGGCAAACACAGAAGATGACGGGAAATTTGCCTTTGGCAACCCGGGAAGAGTCGCAATGCTGAGGCAGATTTGCTATGAAAACAATCTGATACCGTGTATCTATCCCGTCATTAAGAAAGACGGGGCAAATGTTTTTTTAGGAAACTGGAATTTAATTCATGCTGCAACCAAAGAATTTGTAGATCCAATAAGCCTTGGTTCTGATGAACCGGTTGAGGTATCTGGCTGGGAGTTCGGGAACTGGGCTATACAAATTGTTATAAATTACATAGAAGAACAGGGATTCCAATTGCTTTCTTACTGTGATATGCCGGGAGTTGACCCACAGATTTGGTTTAAAAATGCAGAAGGAGATAATTGCTGGATTGAAGTTCTGCCTATAACACCCGGAAATAAACCAGCCTTCTCGTTTGAGGGTTTCCCGCAGACCGTTCTGAAATATGATGGCTATATTGCTGAGGTTACGTTTGCCGCGAGTGAGAACGACACGGTTAGTAAAATATACAGAGCTAAAGGCGCGGATATTAGTTTTGAGGGAATAAAACAGATACATGCTGCGCGTTAGCAGGGCAGGATTCACAGTAATATTAACGGAAAGTATGTAATGAATCCCGCCAATCTAATTATGTGAGCAGTTTGAACAGTGTTGCAACTAAAACAATTTAACCCAGCTGCGCGCCCGGCGCAGCTGGGTTTTCCTTTCCACCATCCATTTTCACTTCCTGTCGATGATCGCCAGTTCCGGGCATACCTCTTCGTAAATCATGTCGCCGTTCTCGTTGTTCACGTCATCGATCTCCCCGAACAGTAAAATTCGGTGCCGGCGGTATTCCGGCGTGCACAGCGCCTGCTGGCGGGTACATTCTTCCAGCCGGTTGTTTTTGCAGCGCAGGTAGACAGGGCTTTTGAAACTGCTTTTTTCCCACTCTTTAAAAAACAGCAGCGTGGTGCGGCCAAAACTGACGGCGCCGGTTTGGCCGATAATCTCGTAGGCCCTGTCCGGCAGCGGCTCTGAAGGGCGGTAGTCAAATTCCATATCGCGCTGTTTTACCAGTTGTTTGCCTAAATCGATGGCTTCTTCCCGGGTCATTTCCAGGCTCGGATCGTAGCTGCTAAGTATTTTTCTCATAGTGTTTTTATTCCTTTCTCTTATTGTCAGGCCGAAATGTGATTGGTGTAAAGGGCCTGACGAAATTATCATTTATTGTTATTGAGTTGCCGGGTTCGTGTTACACGCATCCGGCTTTTCGTTTTTGTTTTATCCGTATTCTGCAGTTGTGGGATGAAAAAACAACTAAACTGCTTCCGCTTCATCCAGGCCGATGAACTTCGTGCAGTCGCTTTTAAAGAACAAATCGATTTTGCCGGTGGGGCCGTTGCGGTGTTTGGCGAGGATCAGCTCCGTGGGATGGATGGTTCCGCTTCCCGCATTTTTGTAATAGTCTTCCCGGTACAAAAACATGACGATGTCCGCGTCCTGTTCCAACGATCCGCTTTCCCGCAGGTCGCTGAGCATGGGGCGTTTCTCCTGACGCGTTTCCACGCTGCGGCTCAACTGGCTGAGGGCCAGCACCGGAACGTCCAGTTCCCGGGCAAGGGCTTTCAGTCCCCGGCTGATGGCCGAAACTTCATGCTGGCGGTTTTCAAAGCTGTTCCGGCGGGAGGAGCCCCGCATCAGCTGGAGGTAGTCAATGACAATCAAATCCAGCCCGCCTTCGGCTTTCAGCTTCCGCACTTTGGAACGCAGCTCCTGCAACGTCAGACCGGGCGTGTCGTCTATGAACACGCTGGCACTCGCCAGTTTGTCCGAAGCATTCCACAATCTGTCCAACGCATCCAGTTCTTCCGCGTTCCGCCTTGCCTCCTGTCCTTCTGCCATGGGGTTGCGGCGTTGCAATTCTTCTACAGTCTGCCCGAATTCATGCCATGCTGTCCCGGGGCTGCGGAACTGCATTTCTTCAGTATCCACATCCGCTTCGGTGCGCAGCATGCGCTGAACCAGTTGGTTGCAGTTCATTTCCAGACTGAACAGGGCCACCCGTTTGGGCGCTTCGCCCTCTTTGGCCCCGCGTAAGGCCACATTCCCGGTGATGTTCAGGCCCAGGGAGGTTTTGCCCATGGAAGGGCGGGCCGCCAGGATAATAAAATCCGAAGGATGCAGGCCTCCGGTCAGGTGATCCAGCTGGGGGAAACCGGTAGGCAGGCCGGTAACCGTTTCGTTTTGTTCCAGCCGGCGGCTTAAGCTGTCCATGTTGGCGGTTACCGCGTCGTGCAGCGGCACAAAGTTTCTGGCGTTGTTGTGCGTGGCAATGCGCAGCATACGCTGTTCCATTTTGTCCCGCAGCTGCCGGGTGTCCTCGCCGTTTTCTTCATAGGCCTGCGCGGCAATTTCGTTGCAGAGTTCCGCCATCTGCCGCCGCTCTGCTTTGTCCGCTACGATTTGGGCGTGCCATTTAACGTTGGCTGCCGTAGGGACGATGGCGGCCAGCATGGTGATAAAACTCACGCCGCCCACGTCTTCCAGTTTGTTCCGGTGTTTCAGTTCTTCCAGCACGGTTACCAGATCCACCGGTTGGCCCTTGGCGCGCAGCGACAGCATGGCCTCATAGATAATCCGATGGGAAATGCGGTAAAAATCTTCCGGCTTCAGGATTTCCGAAACCGTATCCACGGCCTTTGGATCGATCATCATGGCGCTGAGCACATTTTGCTCCGCTTCTATATTCTGGGGAATCAGTCGTTCCTGCATAAGTCAGCTCCTTTAAAGATTTTGTTCGTTTTATTTCAGTTGTAATTCCTGTTGTATCGGTGCTGCATTTTCCGTTCCGGTGTTCAGAAGGCGCCGGGTTTCCTGTTTCGTCTGCAACAGGCGTTGCCTGCGCGAAGCAGGCATCATCACGTTGTAATCAAGACAGTAACGACGTATGCGGCACAGCAGTTCAGGGGGCTTTCCGCTCCCGCCGGCTTTCATCAGTTCATCCGGATGATTGTGGGTGATGACGATAAGAGGAATCCGCAGCTTCTGGCAGTTTACAATGATATACAGCAGTGTCTGTTCGTTGTTGGGCGTGTTTGCCTGCAGCCCGAAGTCGTCCAGCACTAACAGGTCCAGTTCGAAAAACCGTTCCACATAACGGCTGCGCATTTCGCCGGAGCGGTTACCCAGGCTGTTGAACAGGCCCAGCAGGCTGGTCATGTAGCATTTGTAACCCCGGTCTGTCAGTTCGTTCACGATTTCGGCGGCCAGATAACTTTTGCCTGCCCGGGGGGCTCCGTAAATGAACAGCCCGGCGCCGCTCTTCCGCAGGATGGGGAAGCCTTCCACCATTTTCTTCGCTGTGTCCAGGGCCGCCGGGTTTTCCCCGTCATCGTGGGCAAAATCCCAATGGATCATGACGTCCAGTTCCATTGCCTTGCGGCGCTTTTCCATCCGGGAAAAATCCTGTACGCTCAGTTGCTCTTTCATAAACAGTGCCACCTCGCTTTACGCAAGTCCCAAAAGCCGGGCGGCTTCCAGTTTTTCCTGCGTCCGGGGGTTCCACAGTTCCTCGACGGCCTCATGGCGTTCTTCCCGGGTCATGATCCGGTCCTCCGCCGCGCCGGTGAGGGAAGAAGGCAGCGGTTCCCCGTCCAGCCATTCATCGTATTCGTCAAACTGGTCGCGGTATTTTCCGGCCAGCACCTTGGCAAAATTTCCCGGATCCAGCAGCCAGCAAAAGGTGATTTTGAACCGTTTGTGCCTGTTCCGGCCCAGCAGAAAGGAACTGTTGGCGACGCCGGCAATGCCTCTGATTACGGTGTCCGTGTCATACTGCTGTAACAGGGATTCCAGTTTTGCCAAAAGAGCGGGGTACAGACCGTAAAACGTTTTCAGGCGCAGCCGGTTCCACGCGTCCACCACGCTGCGGCAGTTTTCCGGCAGTTCCTCCAGCGGAATCATCCGGTTGCAGTCCGTTTCCTCACCGGGCACAAAGGGTAGACAGTTCCGGCCTTCTTCGTTGTACAGGGCATCGTCCGACGGCGATTTTTGGCTTTTCATTTTTCCCCCTCTTGTGAAATATGAATTATTAGCATGTGGATTATTAGCATATTGCCTATTGAAATATTTAATATTATCTTTTACTTTATCTTTTCTTTGGTTCTTTCTTTTCTCTTTCTTTTTCTGTTCGACGTTGAGAAAAAGCTCGCCGTTTTCTTCGATGACGAGGCCGCATTCTTTCAACGCGTCGAGACGTAACAGCATGGATCCGTTCCTCCGATTGTTTTTGTTTATTCAGCGCAACCGCGCTGATTTTTTTTGCGTTGCAGCACAACGCAGCGTTCGCAAAATTTTATTTTGTGTTACAGAACATCGCAGCATTCGCGAAAAAAAACCCGGCCGCGACGCATGGTAAAACGCATCGGGACCGGGAATTTACAGCAGACTTGCAGCGGGCGTTTCAGCCCGTTTTTCGATCCAGTAAACCGCGCAGGCGGAACAAAGCCTTGCGCCTTGTCTTCCGCACATTTTGCGCAGAGCAGCCCAGGGCTGCCGCGATTTCGTTCGTGGTTTCCTGGCGGAAGAAATAGGACCGGATGACGGTCTGCTCATTCCGGTTCAGGTGCTCAATCGCGTCCTGTACCGTTTGGGCGTATGCGTTTTGTAATAAACTGGCTTCCGGATCCCCGTGCGGGGTCGCGGAAGGCGTGGCAAAACCACCGGCGCCGCTATGTGGCGAGCCGGTATCGGGATTGGGAGGCGGCGCCTCTTCTTTGCCGCGCCGGTATTCCATCCGGTGCACGCTGTTAATTAAATCGCATTTGAGAGCCTGCTTGATCAGGGCAGGGATCTCCCCGTCGGGAACCCCTCCGCGGTAGCTCATGATGAACTCTACCAGCGCGAGGGATGCGATGCTGCGGACTTCGTCTTTGCCGAGCCAGTCCGTAAAATACGATACCTTGCCAAACTGGCTGACAATCGGTTCCGCACTGACGCAGGTCCTGAGTACGGCAGCGGTGTCACCCTGCTGGGCAAGGTAAATTTCTTCGTTCCAGGGGAACTTCTTCATTTCGGAAAAATCCACGGAAGGGATTCACATCCTTTCATTTGTGTATAAATATACTATATTTTTGTAAATCCGGATTACATAGAAATTATAACACAAAAAGTGAAGAATATCCACTGCCAGGGCGGGTTTCAAACGATTTGTACGGAAGATTTCACAAGTCTCCCGGTTTTCGCAGGATTTTTAAAAAAACTGCATTTTTAAAAAATAAAGTTCATGATTTATTCACAAATAATGCAAAAAAAATCTTGACAACGGTTTCGTTTTTTTGACCTCACGGGATTATATAGGTGAAAGCGGTAACACGGGAACCGCAGAAGAGAATGGCAGCATAAAAACCAAAACGTGTTGCCGGAAAAAGAAAAGGAGTGATTGTTAATGTTAGTTGAAAATCCTGTTGTGATTACGGAAAAAGAACTGGTTAAGCTGGCGAAGCAGGCAAAAGGGAGGATCACCACCATTTACCTGCACTGGACGGCAGGGCGTTACGGCCAGGTGTTTGACGATTACCATCTGTGCATCGACAAAGACGGCACGGTATATGTGACCTGCGATGATTTGTGCGAGCGCAAATCCCACACCTGGAAGCGGAACACCGGAACCATCGGCATCGCCCTGTGCTGCGGGTACGATGCCACCTGTGAACTGCCGACCGGCATCAGCGCCGGGACGGCATGGGGCGCAACGGGGCCGGACGAATACCGGGATCCCTATCAGGCGATGGTAGATTACGGCAGCGAACCGCCCACGCCCATCCAGATCGAAGTGATGGCGAAAATCGTGGCCATCCTCTGCCAGGAGCTGTGCCTCGGCAACACGTCGGAGCATGTGAACACCCATTGTGAAATTGCGTTCCGGGACGGCTACGGCCCCGGCAGCAGGGATCCGGAAACGAAATGGGATTTGTGGTTTCTGCCTGACGGCGCGCGGAACGGCCGGTTGTATCCCGGAGGCTGCGTGATCCGCGGTAAGGCTGCGTACTATTTGTGGGACATGAACCGCAAGAAGATCGCGGCGTAGTAAAACGATTTGTTCTGCGGTGAAATGTTTTTCTGAACCACCGCGGTGCAAATACAGCGGGCGTGCCATACGGCATGCGGCAGAATCGTAGGGCCTGCAGATGTAAGCCGTGGACGCAGTAAGTCCCGCCACAACAATTTTTGTGAAAGGAGGTGAAAGAAAATGGCAGCAACCATGAACGTACTCAAACGCACCCTGAGCATTGCCATTGCCCGGGGACAGGACGCGAACGGGAATGCGTTGACCAAAAGTTACACGTACTCCAGGGTGAAACCGGACGCGGAACCTGCCAAGATCATGGCGGTGGGCAAGGCACTGGGCAGTCTGTTCGACAACGAGATCACCGACCTGGTGGTGGTGGAACGCGCTTCTCTGATTGAAGAGTAAGGCAGGAAAAAGAAAAAGGAGGTAAAGAACTATGAGCGCAGATACTGATCTGGATTTGGTATTCCGGAACGCGGCGGGAAAAAAGGTGAGCCTCAACATCGAGGAACCCAAAGCCAACGTAACGAAAGCGGAAATCGACGCCGCCATGCAGGTGGTGGTTGAAAACAACATCTTCAACACATCCGGCGGCGACATCGTGGAAGCGGTGGAAGGCCGCATGCGCACCATTACGACTGACGTAGTGGCCGCATGACGGAGATTTCCGAAGTATTCGGCTTTATTAAAGATTTCGGTTTCCCGGTGGTGCTGAGCTGGTTTTTGCTGGTGCGCATGGAAAACAAGCTGGCCGGCCTCACCGATGTGATTGGGGAACTGAGCTGTAATATTGCCGCGCTGCGGGGGGACGTTGCGAAAAAATGAAAAAGACGCGCTGTCATTGACAGTGCGCCGAAATAAAAAAACCGGACGTGAACAGCGTCCGGTTTTTTGTGTGCCTGAAAAGAAAAACTCCCGGCCTATGCAATACCGGGAGTTTTTTTCGGATGGTACGTAACGTCTGTATGCACCCGAGAGTGTTTCGCGTCGTGTGTGCCAGGTTATTAACGAGGAGGTCAATTACCAAACGATGCGAAACACAAGGTTGATTATAGCACTGTATCGTGATTTGTCAACAGGGCCGGCAAAATTTTTTAGTGTTTCACGTGAAACTTTTTGTTTAAAAATCTCAAAAATTTTACGCCAACTTCTGTAACCTGCACAGCGTGTGGTTTGCAGCGATTCAGCAAGTACGGACAAATGTACAGTAAAATTTTGTATAATGTAAGCAGGGGGTAGGGGGCAGACCGTTTTGTCGCCACGAAGGCGACCATATTTTTCGTGAAATCCACTATACTATGATTAGCAGCTTACTTTACTGGAAAAGTGCAAATCATCAAAAAACCAATATCATAATCATGACTAGAACGAAGTGCTTTTGTGGTTCGATGAGGATGAATATTTGCACAAAAAGTAGTCTTTTAGTGGAGTGAATATGTTATAATTTTAATAAGGTGATATTAATATAATTAGGAAACTTTTTATTGGGAAGGATATTTATATAAATGGATCGTCTAACTCCTGAACAACGAAGAAAGAATATGCAAGCAATTAAAAATAGAGACTCAAAAATAGAGGTTAAGTTGCGTAAAGAATTATGGAAAAAGGGATTACGCTACAGGAAAAATGTCAAAGGTGTATTTGGGCATCCGGACATAGCTTTTATTAAAAGAAAGGTGGCAATTTTTTGCGATAGTGAGTTTTGGCATGGTTATGACTGGGCTAATACGAAAAGTGGAATAAAAACAAGAAGAGAGTTTTGGATTCCGAAAATCGAAAAAAACATTAAAAGAGATGAAGTGGTTAATAAAACTCTTGAAAATGACGGATGGATTGTGTTGCGTTTTTGGGGAAAAGAAATAGAAAATAATTTACAGACATGTGTTGAAACCATTGAAAAGGCTGTAAAGGAGAAAAAATGAATAATTATGCAGGTGAAGAATATATAGCTTGTAAACAATGGATAGCTGAAAAAATTGAAAATGGTAAAAATTGGGATGAGGTTGCGCATTTATGTGTAGAAGAGGGACAGGAGTTATACGAGTTTGACAGATTACAAAATGAAGAACTGGTAATACCCTTAAATATGGAATTTAATGAATGGCGGGAGTTTGTTTATTTAACTCGTAATAATTACTCTCATATAACGCCATTATATGGTATTGCAGATAAAAATTCTAATAATTTGGTAGTCCCCGTTGATTCAGGTTCTGCATGGGTTAGATATAAAAATTTTCTTCTGGGTAAAAATACAGGCAAACAAAAGATGTCAAGCAATTCGGTTGACATCTTGGAGAACAATTGTCACTGGATGCTGAATCACCTTGAAAGAGATACCCGTGCAATCGGACCAGTTAAAGGTCTTGTAATGGGGAGTGTGCAGTCAGGTAAAACTGCTAATATGATTGGTTTGGTTACCATGGCGGCCCACTATAATTGGAATGTTTTTATAGTTCTTTCCGGAACAATTGAGAATCTTCGTAAACAGACTCGAGACAGATTTTTGTCTGACCTTAAAATGAGTGGCGGTTTAAGTTGGCATATTTTAGATTATACAAACAATCCTGATTACATGATTGAGGTTGACGCTGTTAACGAGAAGAGCGAACACAAAAAATACATGACAGAAGATTTAAAGCTTAATCTTTTTCAAGATAAAGAAGTAGTTAACAATTGGCTTCATAGATATGTTTTTGTTTGTCTTAAGAATTCTAAAAGATTACAGAATCTTATAACCTGGCTTCATTCAAACCAAGCAAGGGCTGCAAAGATGAGAATACTGGTTATTGATGATGAAGCCGATCAGGCAAGTATTAATACTGCTAAAATGGGAAATCCGCAAGATGAGGAAGAGATTGAGAGAACCACGGTAAATCGGCTGATAATAGATCTTGTTAAAGGAAATGATTGTGAAAGCAACCGGTCGAATGCTCAATTTCAAGCTATGAATTATGTCAGCTTTACTGCTACACCATATGCTAATGTGTTAAATGAAGCCTACAGAGACTCTTTATATCCAAGTAATTTTATCTGTAACTTGCCTGAATCCAAAGAGTATTTCGGACCTAAAGTTATTTGGGGGAGCAAAGCAGATGACAATTATAATGGCTTAAATATTTTAAGAACAATACCTGAAAGCGAGATGAAAGAACTCAAACTGCTTCATAAAGGTAACACTTCAACATTACCTACTGAGTTTCAAAAATCAATAGCCTGGTTTTTATGTTCTGCAGCAATATTGCGAAAACGCGGTTATAAAAAACCTATAAGTATGCTTATTCACACGACATCTATTCAAAACGGCCATTTTGAGGAGTATGATATTCTCAAAAATTGGTTAAACAGAGAGAAATGTAACGATGCAATAGTAGATTTATGTGAAAAAGTTTATAATTCGGAAATTGATGAATTCAGGCTTAAAGATTTGCAAGAAGGTTACCCGGATTATGCTGGTTTAAAAGAAGTTTGCGATGATTTTCCGCCATTCTCTGAATTAAAAGTTTATATAAAAACCATGGTACAAGAAATCGTAAACATAGAATTGGCTGAAGATAAAAAGCTTGTTTATCATGAATCAGGAATTCATTTATGTGTTGATAATTGTAGAGCGAATCGCATTGCTGAAGAAGGGACAAATTTAAGGATCGTTTATCCGACAAGCAAAATCTTGGAATCGATGAACACCGCCCCTGTTTTTATAATAATGGGAGGAAATACGCTATCAAGGGGACTGACTTTAGAAGGACTTGTATGCACTTATTTTGCACGAAATGTTAATCAAGCTGATACGCTAATGCAGATGGCCAGATGGTTTGGTTACAGGCGTGGGTATGAGTTGCTTCAAAGAATTTGGATGCCAATCCAAGTTCAGCAGAAGTTTGAATTGATTGAGGAAATTGATGAGAAACTGAAATATGAATTTGAGGACTTTATGACGAAAGGAAAAAGTCCTTCGATGTTTGGTCCCCGTATTATGAGTTCAACGAAGATTGCCAGATTTTTATTAACGTCAAAAACCAAATCACAGAATATGATTCCATGTGATGTTGATTTTAGTGGCGACAGTTATGAAACAACCCAGTTTGATAATTCAGAGAATGATTTGAAGAACAATATTGTTATTACGGAAGAGTTTCTTAACGGGATAGGTGCAGGAAGGAAATCTGATGCTATTGAATCAGCATATATCTGGCTAAATGTTAATTCTGAATACATTTTGAAAGAGTTTTTTGGTAAATATAAAATTTTTGACTGTTCTCCGCTTCATATCGACATTCCGCTTTTTGTGGACTGGATGAGTAAGATGAACGAAGAAGGCAAATATAAACTCTGGGATGTAGCGATAGCCGGAGATCAAAAGGCGGAAAACAGGTGGGTTGTAGCCGGGGCAAATGTTGGTATGATAGAACGTTCAAGAAAGAGGAAATATGATTATATTGATATAGGTTCTTTGCGTTCCGGTCGGGATATTTTAAGTGATATTAACGTAAAGAATCTTTCTTCGGAGAAGCGGGTATTATTCGAAGAAGGCAAGAAAACGGGCAAGAATTTGATTAGGCTTAGAGATGAAATAGGTCTCAAGGATACACCATTGCTTTTGCTTTATCGTATTGATCGGGAAAGAGGAAAAGAATCAAAATACAGAAGAAAAATTGATTCGGCTCAAGATATTATAGGTTTCAGCATAGTGATTGCCGGGGAAGAAACAACATCAGATTATATTAGAACAGTTCAGGTTAGGAAACCGAAAGAAGATAGGTGAGTAAAAATGTTAAAGAAGTTGGACAGAGAAATTCTTAAAACCGATTACGGTGTATCTTATGGCAGCGTAACATTAAAATCACTTCAGAATGATAATATTCCTGAACTGGATTTGCTTGTGCGGGAAGCTATTCAAAACAGTTCAGATGCATCGCTTAAACAAGAAGGAAAAAGTTATGCGGTTAACTTTTCGACCGGAGTATTTGTTCCTGCGCAATTCAATGCGCTTTTAACGGGATTGGAAAACATTTTGAATAAACGTTATTCAAAACCGGAAGCTGTTTTCCTGGAAATCAGAGATACTAAAACAAGTGGCCTTACAGGGAAAATCAGAAAAGCTGAAATAAACAAAGATGATCATGGCAACTTTTTTAAAATGATTTTTGACACCGGAAAGCGGCAAATAATTTCTACCGCTGGCGGAAATTGGGGCTTTGGTAAAAGTGTTTATTATCGAGTTGGTGCCGGTATTGTTGTTTTCTACTCACGTATTAAGGAAAACAATGTATATAAAGACAGGTTGATTATTACTTTAGTGGAAGATGAAAACAAAACCGATGACGAAGGGAAAGATTACACAATACTAAATTCGATAGAACCTCTATCTGCCGGGAAAGCTTGGTGGGGATACCGGGATGGTGCAGATTTACTGCCGCTTACAGATACGAACGAAATTGAAGAAGTACTTAATATTTTTGGAATCAAAGCTTTTAAAAATAATGAAACCGGAACTTCTATTATTATCCCCTACATTAGTCCTAAAAAGTTATTGGATGGTATTATTCCTGTTGAATCAGATATACGGGAGGACATTAAAGAGCATTTTACGGAAGTATGGACGTCAACGATTTCTGATTATTTGCGATTATCCATTCAAAAATGGTATGCGCCTAAAATACATAACAGGGAATTGGAAAAATACAACAATAAATGGTTGCTTGTTTCCGTCGACAATAAACCGATTAGAAAACAGGAATTGCTGCCCTTTTTTAATCTTGTACAAGAACTTTATACTACTGCTTTAGCGAAAGGAAATGGTTGTGATTATTCAAGCCAAGAATTTCCTAAAATCGAAACGTTACCAATCTCCATAACAAAATATTTTAGCAAGGGTTCAAAAACGATCGGCTATATAGCAATAATAAAGGTTTCAAGAAGCGAACTGAAACTCGACACAGGTGTTTTAAGCCCCTATGATTTTATAGGGAAATTTGAAGCTGATGGAGGGGTTAATGAACCTATAGTAATGTACGCAAGAGATCCGGGGATGGTTATTGATTATGCTATTACAGGCGCATGGGTAAAAGGTATTATTCCGCCTGATAGCCAGGAAGATTTCTTCTTTGCTTTTTTTGTTCCGATTAGTAGTAAAACCATCATGCAAGATTTTTCCGAAAAGGAATTTGCAGGGTTGACTTTGGGCGAATATCTTCGTGAATGCGAAGCATCAGATCATATGGGGTGGAACGACCCTGTAAAGATGCAAATCGTACAAAGAATACAGAAGAATTCTATAAAGCTAATCAACAAGCATATTAAAGCTTATTATATTGATAATATTAATATAGATGCCACTGCGAGTAAGCTCTCTGGCCGTCTTGGCAGAAGTTTGTTACCCAGAATTGGATATGGCAAACCCGGTAACAGCGGGGGTGGCAATGGAACCGGCGGAGGTGGAAGCGGATCTGGCGGAGGCGGCAGCGGATCTGGCGGAGGATTTAATAGAGCAGGCGGCATTAAGTTTGATATCATTTCTCGAACAATTAAGGGCAATTTAATTGAAATGGATTTTTCTTTAAAGTTCTTCACGCCCAAAAAGACGGCTTCGTTGTCTTTAATGGTTGCATCTGAAGCCGGTTGGATAGATTCTTCTTCTTGGACAGAAGAAATAGGTACCGAGTTTCCGCTGACGATTAAAAACTGTTATATTGATAGTGTCATAACCGATGTAATAAATAAGCCTTATTCCATTGGAAAGAATTGTTCAGAAGAGGAAGATTCTATTACTACTGAAGCCCTTGATGTTAATTTGCAAGCAGAAACAGGTAACTCAAAGTTTACTCAGATTCGTTTTTCAGCTCATGTTCAATCACCTCAAATTATAGGGACGATAAAGATTCTTTCATATGATAAAAAATACCAGTTTACTTTTAGAGAAGATTAAGTCGGGTGAATATATATGGAAAAGATACTGTTTTATCCGGTTGTTACATCGGAAATACTTGAATCCTCTGGTTTTACATCAGAAAAGTACAAGTTTTCATATTCGTATCAGAATAAGGTTTACGGGCTCCAACAAAAAGGAACAACATGGATTAAATTGACAGACCCGTTAGATATTTGGAAAATTGAAACTGAAGGGTTGAAGTTTGATAAAACAGTTCGATTTGCTTATCCGGAATTGCTGAAAGGCAAGCACGGTGTTATATGCCAGGGTGCAGAACTGGGTATTTGTATTATTTGGACAAATAAAAAACTGACACAGACAGGTATTATTTTCCCGACTTCAGATAGCATTAAATCTGGAGTAAGAACATGCATGTTTAGTCATTCTTTTGATCCCGGAAAAATATCCGGTGATTTGGAACTCAGCTTAACAATGTATGTAAAATCAAAAGCCGATAACGTATTGGAAGATGAAAAGAATCTTATCAATGAAGTTGGTGTAACCGTTGGAAAGATTGAGGATATAGTCTTAGATTTTAACAGTTTGTATATGGAATTTCCTATTGAGGAATTCAAATCTGATTCAGAACCGTTATGGTGGGTTGAGTTTTCTGATTGGGAAGATCCGAAAACTACAGATATGTTCACAAAAGACAGTTTTTGCCTTTATTTGAATCCGTATTATGATTCTTGCCCGGTACCATCAACAAATGAAACGGGTAATAAGATTAAAAATTTCGATCTATTGGTAGATATTCTTGCTCAAACTTATTTATTAATGTTTCAGCGTTTAGATCCTGAAGATTTAAGAGCAACAAAACAAAATATAGGATTAGTTAACAATTCTATTTGCAGCATCCTTCACCAGTTTATTGAAAGCTGTACTGAGGAATTGCACTGGGAAGAGCCACATAAGTTATTGAAGAGTTTACAGGTTAATATTAGAAAAATGCTACAGGGAGATTTGAAATGATTGATTTTGGAAGATATAAGTTGACTTTTAATGATGCTAAAATAAAAGTTGATACTTATGATGGAATGACACCTGCAGAATTTGATGATCAAGTTAGGCATTGGGCAGTTTTTGATGTCCCTAAAGAAAATTATGATCCCGCTTACGCAAGTATCAGATCAGCTGTTGTTGATGAATTTAAAAAGGTTTTAGCGGATAATGATAATAAAATTACTTACGATTTGGATTTAAAGACAGCTATTAAATTATATGAGCTTTTAAATGCTAAAACCGGTTTTGACATCATAAAGGCTAATGATGATGATATTTGGCGATATATAACCTTATGCGTTATGCCGGATATAACATTTATCAGATATCCCAATCTTCAAGCTGATGTCAATATACTTAGGGAATACATACCCGATTTAACATATACAAATTTTAAAACAGAGAAAAACAGCGTAAGAATTAAAAAGAAAAGGTTTTATTCACATACTCGAAGAATCTGGCTTAAAACATTATGGTGGTATGTATATCTCGGTTGGCAAGGAAATTCGGCCAAAACTTATGCTGTTATGAGAAATAACGGGACCAACATTATCGGTCATTTTATTGAACGACCGGGGCGCGGGTATAGAGAAAAACTGTTTAGAAGCATGTTATATGTTTATTCAATGCTTCCGGAGAATTATCAAAAAGACAAAACGTTTACTGCTGCGGCAAAGCTTAATTTAGCAAAATGTGTGACAGTTGAACCTGAATTGACAGAAGGCGGCGAGCAAAAGTATTCTGAAAGCTTGTTTGACGAAGTAATTAAAAAGGGGATTGCAGCTAAAAATGTTAAAAAGAGCGATATTAAATAACTGGAAAACCGATATATCCGGTTACGCACAAAAAATTGATTTAAACGATTTAAAAGAGTATCCTGCTTGGACGATAAAATTAGAAGATTCGTACGGTGTTGCTATTCCTTATGCAGGTGATGAAAAGATAAATGAAAGCTTTGCTAATGCAAAAATCCGAAGTACTAATATCAAGATAGATGATGGTAATGAAATACAAACCATCATATTAATTACAGATACAATTAGTATACAAGAGCACTTTGCGGCGCTATGTTCGGAATTGATAGAACCGGGCATTAACGGAAATAAAAGAAAACAAATAATATCGTCACCGGTTACCTGGTGGAAAGAGTGGAAAGAACTTTTAGGTAATAAGAACATAGACGAAAGGATTTATGATGTTCTGGGTGAACTCTGTGTATTAAAATATCTTGTAGAACATGGTGAAGAGGCTGAATGGAACGGACCGTTACATGCTTCTTATGATATTGAAACAGAAGCAAAATTTTATGAGGTTAAGTCTAGTATTAATAGAGTGAAAAAAGAGGTAACAATCAGTAGCCAATTTCAACTGGCACCTTCCGGGAAATCGCTGGAATTAGTTTTGTGCCGATTTGAGCCGACTATTTTAACAGGTGTGTCGATTGACGGTTTGCTTAATGAGTTTAAGGCCCTTGGCTACAATACTGATATTCTTAACAACAAATTAGAGAGTTGTGGTTTTGAAATCGGTATGAGCGCACGTAAAAGAACTTTTATATTACACGAAATGCTTTTATACAAAGTTGATGATTCATTCCCTCGGATAACACCGGAATCATTTATCGGAGGTGTTTTACCGGAGGGAATCACAAAGATTTCATATACCGTTGACTTATCTGGGCTGTCTTCGGTGTCCCTTATCAAAGGAGAAGATAATGATATACAAAACAATTGATTTGTGTGCCGGAATTGGGGGTATAAGAAGAGGTTTTGAATTAACAAAATCATTTAAAAATGTTTTGTCAGCTGAGATTGATGCTTATGCTGCTTTAACGTATAAGCATTTATTTGGTGATGATCCGACAAATGATTTGACAACAGAAGCATTTAAGCAGAAGGTAACAGAAACCGATTATGATGTATTATTAGCGGGTTTCCCATGTCAGGCATTTAGTCGCGTTGGGAAAAAACTGGGTTTTAGAGATACAACTCGCGGCACTATTTTTTTTGATATCGCAGATATTATATCCAGAACTAATCCAAGGGCTGTTTTTTTAGAGAATGTTGAAAATTTGGTGCTTCATGATCATGGGAATACAATAGAGACGATCATTAAAACATTGGAAGATGAACTCAGATACCGTGTTATTGGTGTAAGTTTAGATGATGACGGGAATTATGTTTATAACCGATCATCTTTGGTAAGGAATTCAAAGAATTTTGGTATCCCACAAAACAGGCCAAGAGTGTACTTAATGGCCTTTAGTAAAAAAATCTACGGTAATGCTATAAAATTATTGACAAAGTCATTACCTACCAGCGGAAATAAAATTATTTTCCGTGATGTAAATGATATATTGGAACCTGTTGTAGAAGACAGATATTATATGGCGCAAGGGTATTTGGAAACTTTAAAGAAACATAAAGCCCGCCAAAAGAAAAACGGATTTGGATTTGGTTATTGTGTGGTTAACCAAACTAAGTCTGAACATCCTTTAGCATATACTATTTTAGCTACAGGCGGATCCGGCAAAGAGCGAAATTTAATATATCAACCCAAAGAAGGAGTTGCGGGAAAAGTAATTCCGGGAAAGAAAACGCCTCTTAATGCAGAAGGAATACGTGTAATGACGCCAACTGAATGGGGACGCTTGCAAGGTTTTATCGGGTATGCTTTTTTAGATGAAAACGGGCAAGAAAAATTTGAATTCCCGAATGAAATTACTGACGGATATAAATACAAACAGTTTGGTAATTCGGTAACAATTCCTGTTATCGAAACAATGGCAAATTTTATGTTAGAGTGCTTTGGTGTTTTAGAGAAACAACAGGTTGATGTTGTTCGTGCAATAGCTGATAATAATACGTGTTTTTCCAAACGTGATGTAATGGAAATACTGGACTTAAACTCTGCACAAGCCGGATATTTGTTAAGAACAATGGTTGATTCTGGTGAAGTTTTGAAACTTTCAAGGGGTAAATCAACCAGATATGCTAAATATGCTGACAGGTTGATGCTTCCGCCTGTTAGTAACGAGGATAAAGTACTTTCCATGTTTAAAACTCGTAGTATAATTACTAATTCAGATATCATAAAGGAACTGAATTTAAAGGTTTCAACCACCAATGTTTTACTTTCTAATATGGTAAAGAAAGGGATACTAAAAAGGTTGGCAAGGGGAAAATACAGTCTATATAATGACGACCTTTTTAACGTTAATAACTTGAGATGATAGTTTGTTGTTTTTTAACAAAAGAAAGAATTTCTATCTTAATTAAATTAAAAAGGATGCCTATATATTAAATACGCCTATATCTGTAGGGGGGCATAAAAATGTTATCTATTCAAACTTACAAATTTGATGCTAACACAACAAATTGTCTAAACGAATGGTTGTATGGAACGAACTGGCCAATAGTATACATTTTTTATAATGAAAAATCTGCTTATGTTGGAGAGACTTTGGATGCGATTAGGCGAACCAATCAACACAGGCAAGATAATAACTTCATAGATTTTACTGACGTATGTTACATAAGTGACAAAACATTCAATAAATCTGTAATACTTGATTTGGAATCATTTTTGATTAAATATATGAGCGCAGACGGTTCCAAGAACCTGATTAATGGTAATGAGGGCATTGTTGATCATAATTACTTTTATCGTGAAGCTTACATAGATGATTTTAAAGATGTATGGAACAATTTAATGAGAAAGGGCATCGTTTCTAAAACTCTGCAAGATATAGAGAATTCGGATATATTTAAGTATTCACCTTATAAAACGTTGTCCAGTGAGCAGTATAGTGGTTTATATGAAATTCTAAAATGGTTGGCAATTGTTAATACTAAGTCAGAAAAATCACTTGTTGAAGTTATGGGTGGAGCAGGGACTGGAAAAACAATACTCGCAGTATACTTATTAAAACTACTTGTAGATTTATCCTCCTCTAGTATTTCAAATAAATCTGAGTTACGTTTTTATAGGGAGATTTTTGCTGAACTTGGGATAGGTGATATTCAAAAAATCATTTCTAAGCTTTCAGATTTAAAGAGTGAGAAGATTGGATTTGTTGTTCCAATGGGAGAACTACATAAGACAATGAAGGAAGTCTTTAAAACAATAAATGGACTTAACCCAGAGATGATACTTACCCCAAATCAAGTAGCAAAAAGTGATATTAAATATGGCTTATTAGTCGTAGATGAAGCCCATAGATTATACTGGCGCAAGCATCTGCCAGGCTATTTAAATGTAGAGTTTGACAAAGCAAATAAAATTATGATGAAGGAAGATTTTACTAAAGACAATAACCAAGCTTACACGGAATTAGACTGGATTATTAAAAAAAGCCGTCTCCAAATTATTTTTTACGATGAGTATCAGAGAATTCGCACTGCGGATATCCCACGATTTAAACTCGAAGAGATTTGCAAACCACGCCTTGCTAAAAAAATCGAATTGTATTCCCAAATGAGGTGCAAAGGTGGTAATGGCTACTATGAATATGTTAAAAAAGTATTAGAAGGGGTAAATCTTGACTTTAGAGATCATAAAAGAATCGAGAATTATTGCCTTTCCACCGTTGATAGTTTGGAAGAGCTTTTTTCGATAATTAATGGTTTAAATAATGAATCGAACTTATGTCGTGTTCTTGTCGGACCGATAGCATCCCATAAGGATACGCCTATCATAGACGGACACGTATTACGCTGGGATAAAGATATTTTTAGCATTCATACGATTCAAGGTTTTGATTTAAATTATGCTGGGGTTATTTTCGGGGAAGATGTTTATTATGATAAAGATAAACGCTGTATTTGCATAAATAGTAATAAACTAACAGACAAATTTATGAAATCCAGCGGGGAAGAGTGGAAGAGACAATTTGAATTGAATTTGTATCTAATACTTATGACTCGTGCTATAAACGGAACTTTTGTATATGCAGTTGATGATAATCTGAGGGAGTATTTTAGATATTTCTTTAAATGAATACATTACCGAAAAACGATTTTTTAGTCATGATAAAAGAGTTGTACCATGTTCAACCTATTTCTTGCCGTGGGTCAAATCTTAATTTCAATAATTACCTGACGGTTACATTGCCATATAGATAGATAATTGAGGATATGTCGTGAATGACTTATTATGATGATTTCAAATTAGTTATTCAAAAGAGAATAAAGGCACAATGACAAAGAAAACACCGCACAAGGGAAGAAAAGCGAGTTTTTCCTCAAAGGGTTTATTAGATTTTAAATTCTGTATAAATTGTGGTGTTAAGTTGCCTAATAAGGCAAAGAAATGCATGAACTGCGGAGCAAGCAATGAAAACCTTACAGGGTCTTCCATTGTTTGTTTTAGCTGTGGTGCCAACCTACCTTTTAGAGCAAAGTATTGCCGTAAATGTGGAGCTCCGGCCGATACCATGAAGAAAGAGGAGCCTATTGTAGTTAACTCAGAAGCCGATTCGGTTGTTTGTAAATGCACATATTGCGGAATGGAAACGACGGTCAAATTTGAAAACGTTACGGCAAGATGTCCATGCTGTAATAAAATCTTTTTTGTAAACGAGGCATTATCGTTTCAAGATGAAGATAAGCACACGCATTATTCAAATATCGGAGAAAGAAGTAATGCAGCAGACTCTCCAAATTCTGATTCAAACAAAAATAAGTTTAGTAATCGGCAAAATACACAAAATTACAATAGCAACAATAAGATTCTAACAGCTAGTTTTCATGAAGATACTCCAACAGGCCTTGCAATGGAATGTTTAAAGGTTATAGGTTCTTTTATTAAGTGGATATTTTCATAGTTAAGCTGTTAAAATTGAGGCAGTTGATGACTGTACTGTTAAAGAAAGTAATGTTTCTGCAATGGTTGTATAATAAAAGAAGGAGTTTAGGATTATAAGTGGAAATTAATTAACATTCGCTTATATAATATAGCTTAAGGATTATTATCATGATTATCAATTTAAAACATACTGAACTTGAAAATTGTTTAAACTTTGCTAAAAAAGCAGCTTTTAATCATAATGGTCATCCTTTTGGCGCTTGGGATCAGCCGGAACGTGCCTATGAGGAAAGAGTTCGTGACATTTTTGTTGGCAAAATTGGTGAAGTTGCGTTTGAACATTTTTTGATACAAAATGAGATTAAAGCATTTACAAATTTTACCGTGTATGAGCCTGGGGAATGTGATAAAGAAGATTTTTATATTAATGGATGGAAAATTGATGTTAAAACAACGGAGCACGGTGATAAGTTTTTCATAAGTTGGAATTCTCTAAATTATCGTATAAGCAAAGGGGAGTTGCCACATTATTATGTAATAGCGAAACTGCAATGGGATGTCGATTTAAAATTAATGGTCCCCCAGGGCGGTAAAGTTGAGATAGTTGGTTTTGTAGATTTACGTGACATAAACTTTGAGAATGACCTGATAGAAACGATTCATAAAGGTGAGGAACTTTTTATCGAGGGGGAGAATACAAAAGTCGCAGTTACTGATTTTTTTGCTATACGCATGAATGCATTGGACGATGACTGGGAGGCTTTCTTTTTACAGTTAAAAGAAGCAAGACCTTTTTCAACTGCTGTTTATGTTGCGCCTGGGGTAATACAAGGACGTGCTGGAGAGGATCAAACCATGCTTGCCACATCAGAACAATATTCTTTGACAATTAGTACGAGTACGTTAAGAAAATTTAATAAAGATTTTTTAAAAGGCAAGTTACAACAGGGCCGGAAAGTGTTTCTGTTTTTAAGCGATCATGATGGAGATACTGGTTACTATAAAAAATTAAAAAACGAATATCCTTATTTAATATTATGTTATGTTCAAGTTCCTAAAGAAAGAGTCCCTGAATTACTTGTTGAGGATGGCAAGATACGCGTAAGCAAATCAGGGGTCTCATTAGACGCAAAGTTTCGTTTGTTAATAAAGAATTCTAAAGATTTCAATTTTGAACAGTATAAAGTTGAACATGCCGGTGTTGATTTAGATATTATAGTTAAAGCAAGCGCCGGTACGGGAAAAACTACGGTTATGATTGACCGGGTCATGTTTTTGTTAGCTACGGTTCCGGATTTAAAACCGAAGGATATTTGTTTGGTTACTTTTACCAATAAAGCAGCTGAGCATATGACAGAAAAATTGCAGGAGAAAGTTGCCGAATATTACAAATGTACGAAAGACATCAAGTATTTATCTGTCATTGAAGAATTGTCAGATATGCAAATCAAAACAATTGACAGCTTTTTCAAAGATATTGTTACCAATGAAGGATCGCGTCTGGGTTATGGAACAAGTGTAGGAGTACGCGGGTTTACATTTGAAAAACAGAATATTATTCGGGAAATTGTCAATGAAATATATCAGGAATCCGGGCAGGATAAGTTTATTGGAACATTTAAATTATCGATTAGTGAATATGAAAAACTGGCGTTGAAATGCTGGAACACTTTGAGTTCGCGTGGCTTTTATCCAAAAGATGAGGTTGATTTGGATTTTGGCGCCTCTGAAAGAGATGAAATTATCAATAAAACATTGAAGCAAATTGTAATCCGGGCACAAAAAGCCTATCAGGACTTAAAATTATCTTCAAACGCAATCGCTGTTGATGATATTAAAGCGGAAATGGACGCTATTACAAAATTACCGCTGAATACTTTGCGAAATACGGAATTTAAATATCTGTTTGTTGATGAATTCCAAGATACAGACAACAGCCAGATAGATAGCATTGCCTGGATTTCAAAAATCCTGCAGTGCCAGCTGTTCGTGGTCGGGGATATTAAGCAGAGCATTTATCGTTTCCGCGGTGCGACAGAATCTGCTTTTGAACGGTTAAAATCAGAACTGGGAGACAACAATTACCGTGAACATATTTTAGTAAATAATTATCGGACGGATTATCGCGTATTAAATAAATTAAATGAAATTTTTAATAGTTGGGGAGATTTGTTGCATAGTGAAGAAGACACGCCGCAGGCAGTCGCAACAAGGGATTTCCAAAACGAAGATTGTGTATTTGAAATCTTAAATTACAGAAGTAGATTAGATTTGCCGTCAAAATTTGGTCAATTAGTTAGGAACATTATTCCTGATAACGGTAATGGTGATAGCATTTGTATATTAAGCCGTACAAATAATAATGTAAAAGAAACGGTTGGGTGGTGTAGAGCATCAGGGCTGGCTTGTCGTGCTAAATTAGATGGTGGCTTTTATCATACAAAACCGGTTGTGGATATACATGCATTATTGGGAGCCTTATTATATCCTGATAATCCTGTATATTTGTATAATGTTTTTCTGACGCCGTTTTTTTCTGTAAAACCTTCTGCTGAAAAGATTAGCGGGCTTGCTGGTAATACTGAAAAGCTTGCATCATATTTCACGTCATTGTTGGATCAGGAAGGCTGGGACGTATTTTTGCAGGATGCAAAACAAAAGCCGATATTCATGTTGCTGCGTGATATTGTAAACTACACGAAGCCTGAGTCGAAGGTATGGGAAAATTTAAAGCAAGAAAAAAAGAAGATTTCTTCTGAAGAATTATCCGATTTACAGGAAGCTGAAATAAGAAATGAAGTAGACTTTTACAATCTCAATATAAATAAATTGTTCCGAATCTTATATGAACACTTTTCAGGTGAGTTTGCATCTTTACATGGGGTTTATGATTTTTTGACTCTACGTATGAGTGATGCAAATGATACTGAAGATGCTGTGTATCCGGAGAATAATGATCGAAGAATAATTGAATGCATGACAGTTCATAAGGCAAAAGGGCTTGAGTTTGACACGGTTGTGATTACGCATACGAACACCCCGTTTATGTGGGAAAAAGATATAAGCAAATCAAATATGGACATTATCACCAATGACGATATTGATGATGAGGACTGTTTGGTCAAAGTTGGTTGGTTATCACAACGCGCTGCCGGCGCTAATGTCGATAAAGAGGATTTACGTGAAGTTAATAAATACAGACATTTCAATCAATACTATGAAGAATTTAAGGAAACGGAAGCCAACGCAATACGAAAAGAAGAAACGCGTATTTTATATGTTGCATTAACCAGAGCCAAGAAACGCCTGTATTGTTTTGCGCCTTATAGGCTACAGGATGATACATGGGCAAAGTTGATAAAAATGGGGAGATAACTTTATGATAAAGCCAAGGGTAATTAATTATAAAGACATATATCAACTATTCGAGGCGGTTCAAGAAGGTCGATTGGTTCTTGACGGACCGATTATCACTGCGTCTTCTAAAATGCTGCAGGCGTGGAAAGATGTATTTGAAAAAGACGCTAAAATTAAGGCCCGTCATATTAATCATCTGTTGCCGTCTATGTTGCCTGAATGGTATAGCGATGCTTCTAAGCTGGAACAACTTTTGATTGTCAGACGTATTATTGACGATTATGGAAAGAATGGATCTGAAGATAAAAAGAGAATCCTTTCGTTTAGGCAAAACAGTATGGAAATTCTGTCTTCCATACGCGATTTGTTCATTATAGGTATTCGTCCGGATGACATGTTGTTTGAGGATGCAGACCTAAAACTGTTCAAAAAAATATATTTGGATTTTGAGAAAGAAATGAACGCGTGGTTGTCTGACATTGCAGGTTGTATGAGTCAGCCCGGGTTAATAGAGCGGTTTCAAAAAGCCAAAATAGAAATTCAAAAATCTAGAAAAATCTACTTCCAGGGATTCTATTATATTACACCGATACAGTATCGGTTGATTAGTGCGTTGTCGGTAGCAAATATTGAAGTAATATTTTTAAATAACTATGATGAAGATATAAAATATGCGTATCAGGTGTGGGAAGAGAATAAACATTTTAAAGGCTTACAAAAGGAACAACTGGAAGGAACGGCAAGAGCCAAAAGATTTGCCCCCGTTTTCAACGGTAAAGAAACCGGGAGCAGTGTTGAAGATATTGAGTTAGAAGAGTTTCAAGATGTGTTCTCATACGTACGAAGCGTCGATGATTATTTAGAACAGGGGGTTGCGCTTTTTAGTCCGATGGGTGATGATGTTGAGGAGGTAGTTGATACATTCTTCCCGGAAAAAAACGTAAAGAACCATTTACTGGCCTATCCGGTTGGACAATATCTTTTGGGCTTGTATAAAGCTTGGGACGCGCAACAGGAACGATTAATTTTTTCAAATGACATGATACGGGGCTGCATCGCAACCGGCTGGGCAGGACGTGATATTGCTGACTCACGATCGGTGTTAGATTTATTTGAAAAAGTTAAAGTTTATTTTGAAGATTGCCGTACTGAGGAAGAATGGACTGAACGGTTACAGACGCTACGTTTTACTGTGAGAAATATTGTAAAGCTGTTTGATCCCAAAGAAAAAGAGTATGATAATCAAGCGATGAGATGGACTGAGGTTCTTGGTAACCCACTGAAATATGTTGGCGCTTTTTCCTGCAGTGAAGCTGAAATTGATAAAATTGAAGCGGTAATTAGCAGCATTTTTGCAGATGCCAAGACATTATTCCCTGAAGGGAAACAGATTGTATCGATTGGAAAACATTTTGAAAAATTATTAGGACTGATTTATGCGAAAGCTGATAAGAAAAACTTGCAGGCCGAAGAAAAAAAGATTGTAAAAGAAGTACAAGAACGATTAAAACAACATCCCCGTTATATTACAGAATGTGCTGCTGATAGTCTGGCAGATGCAATGACTTTCTTTTTAGGCGGCAGTTTAAAAGAAAAAGGGAAAAGGGACGAAATTGAAGAAGATACAAGTAAAGATTCAGACTCCATTATGTTTGGCGCAATCGCGGATATTGAGGCTTTGCCGTTCTTACAAAAAGCTAAAAACAAAAAATTGTTTTTAGGTTTTTGTGATTCTGTACACATGCCTGGTAGCGCAACCAGATATCCATGGCCCTTGAGTCAAGAAGTGATGAGAAATATTGGGACTCATGGAGATAAAATGGTAAGCAGGCTTAAAGAGTGCTATATTGATTATATTGAAAGTACTCGCGTAAGTAATAGATATTTATTTTTCCTTGCATTGCAGAATCCGGGAATTAATATTTCCTGGATTAGCGGAAGCGAGAACAAACCGGTTGGTCCGTCTCCTTATCTGAGTTTACTGGAGATGTATGGAGCGAAAATCAATAGATCGGGCAAAAGAAACTTAATTGATATAAAAAAGAAGAAAAATGCAATAAAATATGAGATGCCTGACGTAAAAGAACTTCACATTGCAGAACTTGGGGAAGGTGATTTCCCGCCTGAAGTGAGCTATAACGATAAACTTTGTGAAATGCGAAATTTATATGACTATATTTTAGAAAAATATCCGGTCTTTACAGATCGTTTTCATTTACAATTCTATTTTACAAACTTAATACTATCCATTTATAAGATGATACAAGACTCAGAGCGTAACGTCTCAATTGAAGAGATTGGAGAGCAAGTGTTTAAATTGTACCCGGGTTTTGATGCTGCCCAACGTAGAGAAAAGGTTGATTTTGCATCCTTTATGCGTAGCCATGACGATACGTTCAATACGTTGGAAAAAAATGATCAGGCTTTTAGAGATAAAAAGTATCCTTACTTACGATACCTTTTAAAATATTTGAACGATAGTGCTAACCCGGTATTATATGATGAGGCTACCCGGCAGGTTGATAAGGATGAAAGAATCTGTATATTCTGTCCGCATGGATATTATTGTAGAAAACACTTGTTACAAGAGTAATTAGTAGGTGACGGATGATGAAAAAAGAAAAAACATTTTGGGAAGTAATAGCTGATTATTGGGCGCCAAGCAGTAACAATTATGGAGAATTGGGTATAGATGATGATGACATAGATAAAATCAGAGAAGACTTTTATGCTTTTGGGAAGAAGAAGAACAAAAAAGGCGGTGTGTCAAACCATGGACATCATGAAAATTAAGTGTACCCCTAAACAAGAAGAATGTATTAAATATCCTAAAAACAGAAATTTGTTGATTCGGGGTATTGCGGGTTCTGGAAAAAGCCTTGTGATATTAAGGAGAGCATACGATATTGCCTCTGAAGGTTTTGAAAAAGGCGAAAAACGTAGTATAGCGATTTTTACTTATGCTAATTCGCTGGTTAGTTATACCAAAGAGATTGTTGATAAAAAATTTGAACAGAATTACAACATCGTTGTAAGTACGATGGATAAACACTTAAAGGATGTTTATAATGCAATGGTTGACGCTACACAAAAAGGGAAAAGAGTCTACAAACTGCAGTTTCAACCCAATAAGAAAATTCTTGATAATATCTGTGATGAGGTGGGGAAGAAATCAAAAAACAGATTTTTAAAGCCTGAGATGCGTTCGTTTTTAGGTGATGAACTAGCTTGGATGAAACAACATTTGCTGAGGACTGAAGATCAGTACTTGCATGTTAATCGTATAGGAAGAGGAAAAACGAGGCCTTCAGAAAAGGACCGTAGTATTATATTTAAAGTTTACACGAAGTATTATGAAGCGTTAGCGCAAAAAAATATTAATGATGTCGATGCAATTTATTTAGAATTATTTGATAGACGTGATGAGATACCCGATGAATGTAAATTTGATTATGTTTTGATTGATGAGTCACAGGACTTACCGTTAAATAAATTACTGCTGGCGGCGGCAATAACAAACAAGGCTCTGACGTTTGCAGGTGATTATGCGCAAAAAATTTATAGAACGGGCTTTTCTTGGAAGGAACTGGGCATTGACATGCGTGGCAATTCTTCCAAAAAGTTAACAGGCACGTTCCGTAATACCCGTCAAATTATGGAGCTTGCTGAATGTCTGACAAAGCATAACACGGAATTGATGGGTATGCAGGATGAATATGTGGCGCCGGAACTACCAACAAAACCAGGACCTTTGCCATTATTACATTATGCAATCAGCCTGACAGATGAAAAAGATTATATTTTACATCTTGCGCGGCAATACAGAACAAAATTTCCAAAGGATACTATAGGGATTATATTACCGAACAATAAAAAAATTAATTGGGTTGCGGAGTCGCTTAAAACCGCTAGAATTAAGTTTCAGTTGATTCAGAGCTCACAAGATGCGGAAAAATTCAGTATAATAGATCCTGGAATTAAAGTCGTAACTTTCCATTCATCTAAAGGACTTGAGTTTGATCATGTAATACTGGCATTTTTGGAAGATGGTATTTTTCCATATAGAACAAATAAATATAATACTAATGCCAACTCTACATTTGAAGCAGATTCTGAAGAAGATGAAATGAATAAGGCAAGAAATTTGCTGTACGTGGGTATGACAAGAGCGCGTTATTCATTGTATATGATAGCTTGCGACTCAAATTCCAGTCAACCAAGTCCATTGATTGAGGAACTCGATTCAAAATTATATCAAATAGAAGATTAGAATAATAAAAGCCAGGATTGTTCAGCCTGGCTTTTCTTTATTTTATGATTTTTAACAACTGCTTTCCCATCCTTGTAATTAGTGGTACAACTAGTGCATTCCCCATACAGAAATATCTGAATTTCTCCGGCATGCCCGTATCTGTCCAACCGTCGGGGAACCCGTTCAACCGTTCACACTCTACGGGTGTTAAGAATCGTAAATTGCCCGTCTTCGGGTCTTCTACGATATGCGTTGAACGATTAGTGCTTGATTCGCTGGTAAGCATGGTGCGCGAAGGGCGGTCAGATGGATCGGGGAAGGCAATTGGGCCTTCAGAGAAAACGTAACTGTGTCCGTTGGCAGCGGTGCGTTCTATTTTTTTTGCGCCTTTCATGTACCGCCACTTTTCAAGATCATTTCCCAGGAAATATTTATCATCAACACCGTCTGACTCTAAAATATCCCCGAGAGTGGTCTGCTTGTGTTTATATGGCGTTGTGGTTGTTGTGCAAACTTTTCCGTTGAGCATGAAACCGGTGTTTTCAAAGCTTGCCTGAAAACTATTAGAAAAGTCTACAAGGTCTTCATATTTTTCGCCATTGAACTTTTCTTTAAGGCTGTATTCGTGAACGATATCCTCGCCTTTTGTAACTTTAAATTGGTCTGCAAAGAATCCGGTCTTATATAGTACTTCTCGAGGATTGTCGTTAATGGTTTTTGCAACGCTGGAATACCATTTGGTTGTATTTCGGGCAGCAAAGATAAACGTTCTTCTTCTTCGTTGCGGATATCCGTATTCAGCTGCGTTGATAACACGCCACTCTGCATAATACCCCTGATCGTACAGGCACCGCAGAATCACACCAAAATCACGGCCACGTTGTTTGGAAGGAGACTTTAAAAGACGGTCAACGTTTTCCAATAAAACGTAATCGGGTTTGCGTTCCCCGATGATATCATTGATGTACCACCAGAGAACACCCTTTTTCCCCTCGATTCCCTTGGCATCTCCGGAATGGGCAACGGAATAATCCTGGCATGGAAAACCGCCAACTAATAAATCTACTTTTGGGCAGTTTGTTTTTGCGATAGCGATGTCTTCGTTGCTGTTGGTCAGTGACGGACCATAATGCTTATCATAACAATCGAAGGCGTGTTGTAGTTTTTTCCCGGGCTCCCATTGGTTTGCCCATACAGTTCTATATCTTACGGAAGCTTTTTCAAGCCCGAGACGAAATCCTCCGACGCCTGCAAAAAGCTCTGCTACTGTTATTTCTTTCATATTTTCTTTTCCTTCAGCTTGTAGTATACTAAATATATAAATAAGTAGAATCTTGCCTAATCATTTTACCACAAAAAAGGATATTGATCAAGATGAAAAATGAAGTCGAACACAAAAAAATCGAATATAAAACCCAAGAAGAAATCTTGATCCGTGGAACTGAAGCTATTGGTAAGACTGTGCGTCAAATTGATAAATATAGCAGGGTCGATTCCGATGGCATTAAAGGCAGTATCGGTCACGTTGTGGAAGAAAGTTTATATGGCTATAAAATCAATTCAGATGCAGAACCGGACTTTCCGGAAGCTGGTGTAGAACTAAAAGTTTCCGGCGTTATACGAGATAAAAACGGATACAAAGCAAAAGAACGACTGGTATTGAATATTATTAATTATATGAAAGAAGCATATACAACATTTGAGACCAGTTCTTTTTGGCATAAAAATCAGGTATTGATGATGCTTTTTTATGAATATGTGCGTGGCCATAAACCTGGTGATTTTGTATTCCTTAAAGCAATCCTGTTCCGTTATCCGGAAGAAGATCTGGCGATTATCAAAGATGATTGGAAGAAAATCGTTGAAAAAATCCGTGCAGGTAAAGCACACGAGTTGTCAGAAGGAGATACTTTTTATCTGGGTGCCTGTACGAAAGGCGCTACGGCCGAATCCAGTTTAAGGGAGCAACCGTTTTCGGACATTCCCGCAAAACAAAGAGCGTATTGCCTGAAAAATAAATACATGACGCATCTTGTCAGGACATACGTTTTTGGAGAAGCGCAAAATGAACATATCATTAAAAGCGTATCGGAACTGGCAGGAAAAAGCTTCGAATCATATGTAACAGCGAAGCTGCAAGAATATAAAGGCAAGTCTGTAGAAGAACTGAAGCAGATTTTTGATGTAAAATCAGATGCAAAAAATCTTGGTGCTTTGCTAGCTTATAAGATTTTGGGCATCAAAGGAAATAAAGCTGCAGAACTGGAAAACGCCGGCGTAGCAGTAAAAACGATCCGTATCCAATACAATGGAAAAATAAAAGAATGCATGTCCTTCCCACCGTTTAAGTTCCGTGAAGTCGCGGAAGAAACATGGGAAGATGCAGAATTCGCGAATACGCTGCGTGACACAAGGTTCTTATTTATCGTGTATCGGTTTGATAAAGAAGGCGTTTTACGGTTTATGGGCGGACAGTTTTGGAATATGCCTTATAACGATATAGAAGGCCATGTTAAAAAAGTATGGGAACGCACAAAAGAAGTATTAAATTCGGGTCGCCTGACAGTTGCTATCCGAAATAACCGCATGATGAATAATTTGCCTGCACAGAAAGATGATTCGGTTTCGCATGTCAGACCACATGGCGCAACAAGGTTAGGCACAACAAATTTGTTACCGAAAGGAACAAAGGTCAACATAGAATCTTCTGACGGATCATTTGTGTGGCCTTATGAAGACAGGTTCCCTACGCAGTGCTTCTGGTTAAATAATTCCTATATTCTTTCACAACTTAACGAGGAGTTTAAAAGATAATGAAATCGCCCACTGCAACGAATGAAGCCGTACGAAAAACAATGCAAGGGAATACAAAAAGAGACACCTCTATAGAGCTTGTTTTACGAAGCGCTTTATGGAAACGGGGAGTCCGTTTCCGAAAAAACGTAAAATCTATATTAGGAACACCCGACATTGCTATAAAGAAATATCATCTTGTTGTTTTTTGTGATGGGGATTTTTGGCACGGTAAAGAAGTGCATAATATTAAGTCACATAAAAGTTTTTGGGATCAAAAAATTAAACGAAACCAGGAACGGGACTTGGAATACACTATTCGACTTCGTGATGAAGGATGGACAGTTCTTCGGTTTTGGGAGAGTGAAATAAAAGAAGATGCTGAAAAATGCGTAGACATAATTATTAAGGCGATGGGAGTAAATTAATTATGGCAGAAAGAAAAATAAAAAGAATCAAATTTGAAGTTAAAAGAAAACTTGGTTCATTACCCAACAATAGTCAAGTATGGAAAAAAGAACTTAATCTTGTATCTTGGGATGATAGGGAACCTGTCTATGATTTAAGATTATGGAAAATGGATACTGAACAGCCAGGGAAAGGAATTACTTTGACAAAAGAAGAGTTAAAAGAACTTGTTATGATAATAAAAGATGAGTTAAGAAGACTTGTAAACAATAGGTGAAAAACAACGGAGAATGCCCTGATTAGGGTCAATGTAAACTAAATTGAGGTGATATTATGGCAGGTAACAAAAAAGATTTCGAATTTAAAATTGTGGAAAGAATTAGTACTATTTCAGAAAAAACTGATTTATGGCCGTTAGAGTTAAATCTTGTTAGTTTTAACGGGGAAGAACCAAAGTATGACTTGAGAAGATGGAATAAAAGTCATACAAGAATGGGTAGAGGGACAACATTAACATTAGGTGAGTTAAAAGTATTGTCTATGTCAATTGAAGATTATCTGGAAGAAAGTGGACTATAATTTTCTGTTGGCAATATTTCTAGTATAAGCTGTAGGGGGGGACGTACTTGGGTACTTGTGAAAGATGTGGATTTGAATATGAAGGTTATTATGTTCATTGCCCGAACTGCGGCTCAATTATGGATACTGATGATACGTATACTTTTCAATGTGCAAATTGTTTGCGCTTTGTCCCTGACAATGCCAAAAGGTGTCCATATTGTGGAATCGAGTTTCCTAAAACGGAAGGAACACGGAGACCTTTCCCTCCAAGAACTAAAGCTTCAAATCCCACTGTTTACGAAGACGACATCATACAACTGGCAAAAAGAGCTACTCCGGAATTACAGACAAAATTGGGATTGTTGTACGAAGAAGCTGATTCGGATTATATTACAGCATATAAACTTTTTTTAATGGCAGCAGAGAAAGATTATGCTCCGGCAATGGTGAAAATTGGCGACTGTTATAATGATTTGTTTGATTGCGAAGATGACGACGAGTATCAGGTAGATTACGAAAAGGCTTTTCAGTGGTATTCTAAAGCTGCAGCATTGGGTGACGCAGAGGGGCAGTATAACCTTGGCAAGTGTTATTATGATGGTACCGGAGTTGAAGAGAATAAAAGAAAAGCTGTTTATTGGTTTAAAAAGTCAGCAAACCAGAACTATGTCAAAGCTTGTGAATTTTTAGGCGATTGTTATAAGTATGCCTATGGGGTAAATAAAGATATTTGGGAAGCTGCAAAATGGTATGAAATAGCAGTTAAAAAAGATAGTGTCCATGCAATAATGGAGTTAGGTTTGCTTTATTATGATGGCGATGATTTTATAAAAGATTACGAAAAAGCTTACAATTTGCTTTCTAAACTGGAAGGAAAAAATACGAATAGATTCGTTTTTAAAAGAAATAAAAGGTTAACGGGGTCTGCATTTGCAGCTTTGGGTGATTGCTATTATTTCGGTCGCGGAACGCAGGTTAATTACAAACAAGCTATAAAACTTTTTGAAATTGCAGCAGATGCCGGCTCTGACTATGCATTATATTCTCTGGGGATCTGCTATGAATATGGGCGTGGCGTAGAAAAAAATAAAGACAGTTTAAAGAAGGCTTTTGGATACTATAAAAAAGCTGCTGATAATGGTGATATCGTGTCTCAAAATAAAGTTGGAAAAATGCACTTAAATGGAGAGGGCATTGAGAAAGATTTAAAAGAGGCACTATCTTGGTACATGAAAGCTGCTATAAATGGCAACGCTGATGCCCAATATTCACTAGGTAAAATGTATGCCAACGGCGATGGTGTTGATAGAGACTTAAATAAAGCATTAGACTGGTATTTATGTGCAGCAGGAAAGAAACATGCGGGAGCACAGTACGAAGTTGGAGAAATGTATTATTATGGGTTGGGTGTTGATAAAAATAGGGTAGTAGCAGTTACTTGGTTCAAAAAAGCAGCCGATAATGGTAGCGTGGAAGCTAAAGAATTTTTAAAATCTATCTCTAAGTAAAAATAGCGATTAGGTTGGTTTGCCAGTTTTCATTAAAGAACAACTTAGTATTATTGAGTTATTCGGACAAAGGTAACTGTAAATGATCATTTATGATGGATTGAAACGTGATTTTTTGAAAGACGTTGAAAATGATACGATAGCGATGACAATCAGGCAGACGATCCTCGAGAAAATGGGGAGGCACCCTTCAGAGAGTGAAGAGAATGCATGGAATAATTCCATGAATTTTATGTTTAAACTGTTACTGGACGAAGAAATACCTTCGGATGCAGGTGTCGCGATCGAATACAATATTCCCCAGACTGCCAAAAGAGTGGATTTTATGATTTCCGGATATGATAAACAAAACAAACCGGGAATGGTGATCATTGAGCTGAAACAGTGGAGCGAACTGCATAAGGTTCCTGCAAGCGACGCGTTGGTAGAAACATACACCGGCAAAGCCATGCGAAAAGTAGTGCATCCTTCGTATCAGGCATGGTCGTATGCGCAACTAATTGCAGACTACAATGCGGCCGTGCAGGACGAAAAGATACAGCTTGTCCCCTGTGCGTATTTACATAATTATTTCAGGAAACACAAGGATCCTGTGGATGATGCGCAGTACGAACTCTATACAAAGGAAGCGCCTGTATTTACGAAAGGACAGGTTGGTAATCTTCGTACGTTTATAAAACAATGCATCAAAAAAGGCGATAACAAAGAAGTTCTGTATTTGATTGACCATGGGAAAATCAGACCGTCTAAGAGTTTGCAGGAATCCATCGCGTCCATGATAAAGGGTAACAAAGAGTTTATCATGATCGATGAGCAGCGGGTTGTGTATGAAGAAATACTGAAACTCTCTGCAAAATGCCAGAAAGACCATAAAAAACGCACGATTATTTGTACGGGAGGTCCCGGAACCGGGAAAAGCGTTATTGCGGTACAGCTGCTTGCGGAACTAACACAGAGAGGCCAGTTTGTGCAGTATGTGTCTAAAAACAGCGCGCCCCGTCAGGTTTATGCAGCAAAACTTAAAGGAAAAATTAAAAAAAGCAGCGTGGATAATATGTTTAAAGGCTCCGGTACATTCACCGAGGCTGCAAAGGATTTGCATCATACGCTGATTGTAGATGAGGCACACCGGCTGAATGAAAAATCCGGGATGTTTCATAATAAAGGGGAGAATCAGATTAAAGAAATTATTCATGCCGCCAAATGTTCCGTGTTTTTTATCGATGAGAGCCAGCGGGTAACCATCGATGATATTGGTTCTGTAGAGGAAATCAGAAAGTGGGCGAACCGGGCGCAGTCTGAAATAACGGAGATGGAGCTGGTATCCCAGTTCCGGTGCAACGGTTCCAACGGGTATCTTGCCTGGGTGGATGATCTTCTTGAGATCAGGAAAACGGCAAATTATACCCTGGAAGGATTGGATTATGACGTTTTTCTTTGTGAGACGCCGCAGGAAGTAAGAGAAAAAATAATTGAAAAGAATAAGAGTAACAATCGCGCAAGGATTCTGGCCGGATACTGCTGGGACTGGCCTAAGGAAGAAAGACGGAACACGAATTATCATGATATTCAAATCGGTGATTTCGGAATAAGCTGGAATCTGGACGACGGGCAGGCTTTTGCAATTAGTGAAGGCTCTGTGAATGAAGCCGGCTGCATCCATACAACGCAGGGCTTAGAGTTTGATTATGTTGGCGTAATTATTGGCGATGATCTCCGCTATGATAGGGAGAATAAACGGATTGTGACCGATTTTACAAAACGGGCTTCTACAGATCAGTCGTTAAAAGGGATTAAAAAGCTTAACAGGGAAAATCCTGAAAAAGCCTGGGCGATTGCGGATGAGATTATCAAAAATACATATCGCACGTTAATCACAAGAGGAATGAAAGGGTGCTATATTTACTGCACGGATGCTGACTTGCGGGAGTATATTCGCGACAGGCTGCCAGACAGGTCAAAGAATTTATATTTGGTAAAGGATGCGCAGAAGTTACAAAAAGTTGCGGAATGAAATGGCAAACTCTCATACAACTGCTTGTACAACTGTTGTACAAGCGGTTGTGGAACAGTTGTGGGAAGAAATGAGTTGAGGAAACCATGAAACAGGAAACCATAGACAGGATTCGGAAATTTACGGAAGACCGGGACTGGGATCAGTTCCATACCCCCGCCAACCTGGCCAAGTCCATCTCCATTGAGGCCAATGAGCTGCTGGAATGTTTCCAGTGGAGCGATACGGATTATGATATGGCTCATGTAAAAGAGGAACTGGCGGACGTGCTGGTGTATTGCAGAAATATGCTGGACAAACTGGATCTGGATGAAGATGAAATTGTCAATGAGAAGATGAGTAAGAACGAGGCCAAGTACCCGGTGGATAAGGCCAGGGGAAAAGCGGATAAGTATGACAGGCTGTGATATTGTTTTAAACTGACAGTGACACTGCAAAGTGACAATGGAAGATGAAAGGTTGATGTGAATTTGTTGGGCGAATTGCTGATGAAAAAATCAGGATGAAATACAGAGGCAAGTGTGTGAAGGAGCTTATGCCAAACCAAGATGTTGTGAGATATATTTGGGGAGAAGAAGAATAGTAAGTGGTTTCTTAAATGCGCTTCGGAATATGTTTTAGGCATATTCCGAAGTGCGTTTTTTTATGAAAAAACATGATAATAAAAATATATTTTGTCCCAAAACATTGACATTTGTCCCAAAATGAATTATATTTAAATCACATAGGAGGGCTCGAATTATGAAGAAAAAAAATATAATTAACTTAATAAAATATCATGTGGAAGAAAATGAAGCTGGATTTAGAGCCGAAGCTTATGAAATAGCAAAAGAGTTTGACCGTTTGGGAGATGATCAACTTGCGGAGTATGTTATGGCTCTTATGTCTAATGCAAATACTTTCGTTCCTCAAACGGTTGAGGAATCATCTATTTTTTTTGAAAAATTAAATACTAACACTGAAGCTATTTTGTTACCGGATGCAATTCGTCAAGATATTATGGGTCTTATTAATGCAGTAAGTCGTAATGTTGGAATTAATAAGTTCCTTTTTCAGGGCTCGCCGGGGACAGGAAAAACAGAAGCAGCTAAACAGGTTGCCAGAATTTTGGAAAGGGAGTTATATTCTGTTGACTTTTCAACAGTTGTAGACAGTAAATTAGGACAGACCCAAAAGAATATAGCCAGCCTTTTTAAACAAATAAATGGTTTTGTACATCCGGAAAAAATTATTATTCTGTTTGACGAAATAGATTCTCTTTCATTGGACAGGACGAATGCAAATGATTTGCGGGAAATGGGACGTGCTACATCAGCCATTTTAAAAGAACTTGACCGATTAGATAGCCGGGTCGTATTAATTGCTACAACAAATCTTTATAAATATTTTGATAAAGCGTTGATTCGGAGGTTTGACTCGGTTATTGATTTTAATCGGTATACACAAGACGATCTCATTGAAATTGCGGAAATATTATTAAATGATTTCCTAAGAAAATTTAAGGGAACTGGAAAAAATATTCGATTGTTTAGAAAAATAATGGAATTGGCGAAACCAATCCCTTATCCGGGTGATTTAAAAAACATAATTCGTTCGTCTATCGCGTTTAGCAATTCTAACGATCCGTTTGACTATCTAAAACGCCTTTATAAAGAATTGATTTCATCATCTGAATTTGAAATTGAAAATCTTCAAAAAGAGGGTTTCACGGTAAGAGAAATTGAGATTCTTACGGGCGTTTCAAAAAGCCAGGTTTCCAGAGAGTTAAAGGGGAAGTAAATGAATAATATTTTACAGTTAAAAGGACAGTTTGAACAACAACGTGCACGTAATGCGGTGGCGGTGAGGAATCTTCCACGCAACCAGCAAGTTGAAGCGTCGCATATTAGTGATTTGATTAATAGTTTAAACAACGTTCTGCATTATTGGAAAGAGCACACTTTAATTAAGGGTGCGCTTGTAAGCGTTTATTATTATAAGGTGGTAGCGAAAAGTAATCGAATAAAGGGAATGTTGGTAAAAGGCAGCGAGGATCCAAACGATTCTATTCGCGGATCTAAATTTTCTGGTACTGATCCCAATAACCTTAAACACATTTTTATTCATTACACGAGCCTTAACATTATAGAAGAAACGATTCGAAGATTGCAGATAGCGCATAAAATTATTAGCGATGACTTTAATGGACATATAGCGTATAACGATATTGAGAAACTGAATAAAAAGGAGATAACATTTAAAAATCCTGATTTAAAAATTTCTAATTTTATAAATGTTGTTGTTGACTCTTATTATGTCAAAGGCTTTGGTATCGAGTTGATAACTGAAGAAGTTAAGGAACGAAGTATTGTTACGTTATATGAAACCGACGTAAAAGCTGAAGAAATTTTTAAAACAGTTGGTATTGACTATATTAATACAAAAAAAATTGATGAGAATACGTTTTTGTTAAATCCTGATGAAATAGAACTGTTAAAAGAAAATGTACCCTATATTATCGCAATGAGTGTAAAAGATTTAAGAGAAGTTAAACCTGAAGATTTTGTTCATTGCGAACCTGGTATTATACAGATTCCGAAACCGACAAATGAACCAGTGGTGGGTGTTATAGACACTCCTTTTTCAACGGATGTTTATTTTAGCGATTGGGTTGAGTATGTTCACATGCTTGATAAGCATATTGAAATTGAACCTGGAGACTATGAACATGGTACGGAAGTAGATTCTATAATTGTTGATGGACCAATCATTAATCCAACTCTTGACGATGGGTGTGGCAGATTTCGTGTAAAGCATTTCGGTGTAGCTAAAAAAGGTCCTTTTAGCTCATTTACAGTTTTAAAAGCAATTCGAAAAGCAGTTATGCAGAACAGAAACATAAAAGTGTGGAACCTTTCATTAGGTTCTGTTCTTGAAATTAATAATAATTTCATTTCACCGGAAGGTGCAGAACTTGATAGAATTCAAAACGAGTTTGACGTTATTTTTGTTGTGGCTGGCACGAACGGTGATCCTTTTTTAGAAAAACCTTTAAAAATAGGGGCACCGGCAGATTCCCTGAATTCTTTGGTTGTAAATTCAGTAACCCTTGATAAAAAACCAGCATCATATCATCGTGTTGGCCCAGTACTATCCTTTTTTCATAAACCAGATGTAAGTTATTATGGCGGAGACATAGGCGAACCAATGCGTGTTTGTACGCCTTTGGGGGAAGGTTATGTAAAAGGAACGTCTTTTTCTACACCTTGGATTACAAGAAAACTTGCGTATTTAATATATAAACTTGGCTTTGCCAGAGAAGTGGCTAAAGCATTGCTGATAGATTCTGCAGCGGGCTGGAATCGACAAGATGATGTTTCATGCTCAATTGGATACGGTGTAGTTCCTTTAAAAATTGAAGATATAGTAAAGACTCCGGATGATGAAATTAGATTTGTAATGACAGGAACAACCGATGCTTATGAAACATATACCTATCGGCTTCCCGTTCCAATTTATAATGAAAAGCAACCCTTTTATGCAAGAGCTACATTATGCTATTTTCCTAAATGCATAAGAAGTCAAGGTGTTGATTACACTTGTACAGAAATGGATATACATTTTGGCAGAGTAAAAGAAAAAAATGGAAGACCGTCCATTGAATCTATTAATTCCAATATACAGGGTGATTCAGGTTTAATTTCCCTGTATGAGTCAGAAGCCCGTAAATTGTACAGAAAGTGGGATAACGTTAAGCTCATTAGCGAAGAATTAAAAAATCGTGCCCGTCCTCGCAAAGTCTATGGTAATGGAATGTGGGGGTTAAGCATTCGCACAAAAGAACGATTAAGAGAAAAAAACGGAAAAGGATTGGCATTTGGCGTTGTTGTAACGTTGAAAGAGATGAATGGTAAGAATCGTATAGACGATTTCAAAAAATTATGTGTAATGCATGGTTGGCTTGTTAATGATATTGATATCGATAACCAGATTGATATCTTTAATAAGGCAGAAGAAGAGATAACGTTTTAAATAATTTGATTTTTTGTTCTCAAGCATCTTAAGTGGAACTGTACATATTAGGTGATTATCATGGCTGGTGAAATACAATTTGAAATATCAATACCTTCGGACGATGAGGGATATATTTTGCTTCAATGTGAATATTGTGGTACTTTTTTTAAAGTTGTAACAAGTGATTTGCATGATGAAAGATTGTTAAATATTTATTGCCCGTGTTGTGGGTTGGTAAGTGAAAACTATTTAACGGATGAGGTGATGGATTTAGCAAATGCTATGTTTGAAAATTATGCAATGGATGAGGTTTTTAAGTTATTCAAAAACTTTGAAAAAAAGTCACGTGATAAAATAATTAAAATTAAAGCTGGAAAAAGACCAAAGCATATTGATGAAATGCCAATAAAATCAGGAATTGATGTTTTGGAAATCAGAGAGTTTAAATGTTGTAAAAAATTTGCAAAAATAAAACCTTTATTGACAATAACAGGTTGCTATTGTCCTTTTTGTGGAGTGAAAAGTTATGAAGCTAAATAGAAATGATTTGAAAAAACTTATGTATGATTTTAATAGTTTGTCCAATAGATTATTACAAGCTAATTATGTAGACTATATTTTTGTTTTAAAAAAATATTTAAAATACTTATATGATACAGAAATTATTGCTGATTACATTAAAGATTGTGGCAAATGTGAGCAAATAATGGAAGATGAATTTAAAGCCGTGCAGGGTGGCCATGGTATTTTTGACTTAGGAGAGAGTGATAAAGAAGAAACTCGTAATATAGTTGCAATTCTACAATATATTGTTGACAATAATGTTGATGTAGTATGTAATTTAGGATATGCTTATTCAAATGCAAGAAATATGCAAAGCATTCTTAAAGATTTTAATAACCGGGTTACTTTTGTTTTGATTAGCCATATTGAAGCGTACCTGACCAAAATAGGAATAGATATGGGAGTTGATGATAAAATAGAATATAATATAACTGTTGAAAATGGACAGGTTAACATAGCAAATGATAATTCTCATATTAACGCTAATAACGTTGTGCATTTTAATAATATAACCGAAATAGAGGAACTACTTAATATTATACAAAAAGAAGCTGAAGATAGTAGTATTTCTAAGGATGATCAAGAGTCTATAAATGATTACATTGAAGTTTTACGCGAAGAAACAAAAAAAGAAAAACCCAAAAAGAGATTTATAAAAATGGCAATTGATGGCCTTAAAGCAATTAAAGGGACTGTAGAATTTAGCGCTGCAGTTGCAACTCTGGTTAATATTATAACGCAAATGCTATAAATCAAGGTTTACTGGTTAAACGTAATAATTTTTTATTTTGATTAATGATTACAATTTGGTGACATTATGTTTTTAGATGATTATCCGATTCGAGAAGAAAGAGACGATTTACTTAACAGAAGTGAATTTGCTAAAAAAATAGGAAATACTATTCTTAACTTAAATGCTGAGAATGGGTTATGTATTGGTATGTTTGGCCCTTGGGGAAGCGGTAAGACATCAATTATTAATATGTTGTTGGAGGAAATCAATCAAAAAATTGCTCAACAAGGATCAAAACCGATAGTTTTTTCTTTTAATCCTTGGAATTTTACAACAGCAGAGCAGTTATTTCATCAGTTTTTTTATTTGCTTGCAAGTAAATTTGCTAGTAGCTCTGAACAGAAAATTAAGGAAATAGGTGATGCATTAAAAAAATATGCTAATATTGCAGCAGAGATTAGCTCGGTAACTCAGTTTAATACTCTTAAACTCGCTTTTAGTTCTATTGACGCCGTTAACAAATTATTATTGTCGAATAATATCTTGAATGACAATGACTTAACCAAACAACGGGATATTATTATAAAACGACTGCGAGAGCAAAAGCAAAAAATAATTATTGTAATAGATGATATTGATCGTTTACCAAATTCTGAAATACGTTTAATTTTCCAGTTAGTAAATTCAGTTGCAAAATTTCCTAATGCCATATATTTATTGTCTTTTGATAGAAAGATTGTTGCTAATGCATTGTCTGAGATTCAAAACTGTGATGGGAATGATTTTTTGCAAAAGATTGTTCAGGTTCCGATTGAAATTCCTGAAATAAGAGAAGATAGTCTTAATAAAATATTGTTTGCGAAACTGGAAGATATTATAAAAACATACAGGTTTGGGCTTGATCAGGGACATTGGCAGTTTGTTTTTAAGGATTGTTTGGAAGGGAACATAAAAACGATAAGGGATATAAATCGCCTTATTAATACATTACACACGAAGTGTATTGTTGTTGGGAACGAAGTGGATTTTGCTGACTTGGTTGCCATTTCTTTTATTGAGAATAATTATCCAGATCTTTATTATTGGATAAAGAAGAATCCGGAAAAATTGGTTGGAGGAAAAGAGTTTTGGAAAGACCAAAATAAAAGTTATAAGTCTATTATCGAGGAACATAAAAATGAAATGGTGAATCTATTTCATAGCAATGGAGAATTATACAATGATATGCTTGGCGTTCTTTTTCCATATTGGTCACAATATAATTCTGAAACTACTGAAAAGCTGTGGCGAAAACGAAGAATAGGACATAAAGAGTTCTTTTACAGATATTTTTGCTTGGGCTTGGATAATGGACAAATTTCACGGGAGATTATTGATAAAGCGCTTTTTATCTTTGATGAACAGGATTTGTCAAATTTTTTAGATGAAGTTAATTATAATTATTCTGGGAAATTTTTTCTCAATGAATTAAGAGCTGCTTTAGAAGAATTAGGTGAAACCAGAAAGCTTTTGATAGCCAAAGTTTTGATTCGAAAAGCAGGTGCTTTTAAAGAAGAAAGGGAATCATTATTTGATTTTCCGATACATACATTAATTGAATTTGAAATTAAAAATTTGTTGAACAGTATAAAAGATGAGCATTTAGTTTATGGTTTATTAAAAGATGTAATAATAAATGCTGACGAAAATTCTGTGCTGATGGTTTCTAAATTAATTGATTCAATTAAGACATCGTATGAAAGATTAGCGGAGGATAATCAGAAACGAGATGATAATGTATTTTTGGTTTCAGAAGAGCATTTGTTGAAATGCGAGAAAATATTTAGTGATAAAATTTTACAGATTGCAAGGACTACGGATTTGTTTGATTTGCCTCATGCTGGACGTATTCTAAATTTATTTGAAAGAGTTGATAATAAAAAATTTAATGATTACATTAATAGTAGAATTAATGATAGTCTTGAAATTTTAAAGTATCTACAAACTTTTGCATCAGAGATTTATATAAATGGTGTAAACAGTGGTTGGAATTATCAAAAAGAATATATTAAGCATTTGTCTGAGGATAAAATTGAAAAAGCATATACAGAAAGTCTTAAAGATGGTAGTATTTGGAAGCTTTCCGATGAAATGCAATTAAAAATTATTGCTTTTGAATTTTCAAAAATGAAAAAAAGAGATTGGGAAGACTGTATTCCAAAATCAGTGGTTGAAAAAAGACTTAATGAGTTAAAGCAAACAAATATAAATTTTAGCTAATCAAAGGTTATAATTATGACAAAACCTAAAAAAGAAATAAAAGGATCAGGCATAACAAACTTTAATTTAATGCCAAATTATTTTGATCCGCCTGATGTAAAAAATGCATATGAAGCTATTAACAGGGAAAAAGAGAAATTTGGTAAGTATCATAAAGCTATTTTTCATGTTCATACGCCAGAATCATATGACTATAAATTTTATGAAGAGTGGGGGGAAGAATTATACAAAGGTAAAACAGCGGAAGAAATTGCAGAGATATTTTTTAAGTTATATAATCCCGAAGCAACAACATCTTTTATTCATTCGCCAGAAGATATCGATATGTTTGATGATGAAAAACAATTTTGGTCATTTTTGGCGTTGGCAAAAACAATCGTTGATAAGGAAATAGAAATTATTGTAGTTGCAGATCATAACACAATTAATGGTGTAAAAAAATTAGAAGAAGCTATAAAACTATTAAACAGTTTATCGCCTTTAAAAATTTATCCTGAAATCATTGGTGGTGTTGAAATTACTTGTGCTGATAGACTACACGTGGTAGGAATTTTTGATTTCCGGAATAGAGATACAATAAAATTTTTAAAAGAATGGCTTCATAATTCGCTGTACAGTCTTAAAGACGGTGTTATTAAAACCAGTTTAGATGTTATTCAAATACTTAGGCAACATAGTATGTTGTCTTATATTGCCCATATTAATACATCTGAAATGTTGAATGGAAAAAAGATTTATTCTTCTGCTTACAGAAAAGAATTATTCGGTTTAGAAGAGTTAATGCTGTTAGGTATCAATGATGTTTCCAAAGCCGAAAATGTGAAACAAAGATTACGGGAAATTGGTGTTAAGCATAGGGAAGTGAATTTTATTTTAGATAATGATTCCCATAGTATTGATACAATTGATAATAATATTGTTTGGATAAAAGGCGAAAAAATTGATTATGATATGATTGCAGAAGCAATCAATGATTATGACGTTTCTATAGCATTAGAAAGATTTGAACAACCGAAAATCTTTATTAAAGGTGTCTATATTGAAACAAAGTATTTATCTACCAATACTAATTTTTTAGTAAACAATAAAGATCAAGTAAATATACCTTTTGTAATTAGGTTTTCTAATGCATTAAACTGTATAATTGGTGGTCGCGGAACAGGAAAAAGTACTTTATTAAAATTGGTAGAATTTGTATTATCATTAAAATGCCATGATAGAATGGAATTAGAATATTTATGTAGGCATGGTAATATTTGGATTCTTTTTGAAAAAGAAAATGTGCAATACATTGTTGGTATGTTGCTACCTTACTTAGGTGATGAGAAAGCAAATGATTATTACTATCTTGCGCCACAAAAAGAGATATATGACGAATACAAGAGGCAGCGAGTCAATGAGAAAATAGAAAAAGTTAAAAAGGAAACATTTAACAAGTTAATCAAAGTATACAAAGTAGAAAATAGCAAAAATAAAAGAGCTTTTCGAGCAATTAAGGAGAAAAATGAAAAATCAAAAATCTTAAAAGAATTGTATGATACCAGTTATTCTGTTAATGACCTGGTAAATATCGCTGATGATGAAAAGAAGTTGACTTCCTTTTTAAAATCAAGATTTCTTGTTAACCAAGAAATTTTTCCTTTACTATCCCAAAGAGTGCGCTTTAAAAATCGTAATGAATTGAGACAGTTTATAAAAAGGATACCAATAGTATTACGTGAACGTAAAGAAAACGTAGTGAATGAACTAAAGGGATTCAATGAACAGAAGAATAATACATTGAAAATTGAATATAAACAGCAAAATGATGCTAATGATGAGTTTTCTTTTGTACGTTGTTTTGAGAGTAATAGCTTTAGTGCAGGGAAATATTTTTTTGACTATAATATTGATAATAATGGAATCTATGACTATCTTAACAATGTTTTGAACGAAATGACGATAGTTGAATTCTTTGATATGGTTACGAATCGACGGAAAGAACTTTATAAGTATTCGATTTTGCCGTATGTGCTCAGGTACGAAAAGCGAGGAATTAAGGAAATTAATAAGGATAACCAGACCGTAGTCATCGACCAAATTATGGACATTTTATTAAGTGATTATAATATTAATAATTACATTAAAGAATTTTTCAGGAGATATTTGGATAACCTTGAAAAATTTGAATTATATTTTGATCTAACAAGTAACTCTACTGATAAAAGAAGAGCCCATGATTTTAGAAATGTTAAACAGATTTCTCTTGGTCAAAAGGTTATTGCTATGCTTAGTTTTATTCTTGCGTTTAGTGATTACAACCGAGATTTTAGGCCATTGCTTATAGATCAGCCAGAAGATAATTTAGACAGTCAATATATTTATGGTAACCTTGTTCAAAGGTTAAGGCAGATTAAAGATAAAAGGCAGGTTATTATTGCAACACATAATGCGGCCATTGTTACTAATGCAATGGCTGATCAAGTTTGTGTTATGCAATCCGATGGAAAGAATGGATGGATTGAGGCTCGTGGCTATCCGGGCACAGAACGAATTAAAAAAGCTATTATAAATTATTTAGAAGGCGGGGCAGACTCGTTTAAGCATAAGGAAAAGATTTATAGGAAAGTATTGGACAACACTTGATTAAGCTAAAAGGATAAGCATAATTTTGCTGAATATAAGATTCGGTTTTTAAATGGATTATTATATGTCTATAATGCTGTTTATTATTAATTGTCCGTGAGGTACCCCCACCATGCAGCTTCCAAAATCAGAACAACTGAATATTGCAAGCTTATCCCGCCTGTTCGATAACAAGGCGGAGTGCTACAAGCTGTTCTGGTTTCAGGCGATTTTAAATCATGTCTGCAGGGGGCAGCAGGAGATCCGTTTTGAGGAACTCATCGACGATATGATCGCCAACGCCTGGTACATGGTGACGGAGTATCATCTCAACCTGGGCCCCCGGGATAAGCTGGAGGAAGCGGTCAATTACATTTCTTCTGTCACGGCGATGCTGCCCAATGTGAAGCAGCAGGAGATTCTGGACTGGCTGCAGTCGAGTACGGATCCGGCTGTGACGCGGTATAAACGGACGCTTACGCTGAATGTTCCGTTCCGTTTGCAGGCGCCGTTTCTGGACAGTTTCCGCGGCGACACATGGAACTGCGGGTCAAGGGAGCTGGCCGGGCGCATCAACCGGCAGGAACAGTTGATGTATTATTTCACGGAGTATGACGGACTGGATACCCGGATCCGGATCGTGCCGGAGTGGATGGAGTATCTTAAAAAGAATCAGGAAATTCTGCGGGGCTGGATCCAATATAATATGATTGTGTATCTGCAGCGGAGGAACCCCAGCGTGCCGGGGATCTCGGACAAGTTGTATCCGCCTCAGGAACGGAAGCTGGAGAAGGTTAAAAAATATTGGAAGCTGCTTTCGGAGCTGGCTCCGATTCATGAAATCTACGGGGAGAACCGGCTGGCGCCGGAAAATATTTCCATCGATCACTTTGTGCCCTGGTCCTATGTGGCCCATGATGAATTTTGGAATCTGCATCCCACGACCCGGGCCATCAACAGCAGCAAGAGCAATCATCTGCCGGAGTGGGAGTTGTATTTCCCGCGCTTTGCCAGTCTGGAGTATTTGTCGTATCAGATGATCTGGAAGTATGAGGCGGTGCGGAACGAGTTCCGGAAGTGCGCGAGGGAGCATCTGAACGATCCAAAAATCGAGTGCCGTTTGTATTGTGAGGGGCTGGACGCGGAAGAGTTTACGCAAGAGTTGCGGGAGGTCGTCTATCCGATTTATCTTTCGGCGAAGACCTGCGGGTTCAGCAGTTGGGAGTGTCCGGTGGAAAGCCGCGCATTCCCGGAGGATGCGGAAGCGTTGTTTAAGGTTGCGGAAAGAAAATGAAGCAGAGTTATTATGATGCCCATGCAAAAGAATATGCGGAACTGACTGTGAAGGCGGATATGTCTCCAGCCTATGACCGGTTTTTGGCGTATCTTCCTGCCGGCGCGGGCATTTTGGACGCAGGCTGCGGCAGCGGGCGCGACAGTTTGTGTTTTATGAAAAAGGGGTATGACGTGACCATGCTGGACGCCTCTGCCGGAATGTGCCGGTGCACGGAAAAGCTGACAGGGCGCAAGGCGTTGTGCATGAAGTTTGATGAAATAGAGTTTGCGGACCGGTTCGACGGCATCTGGGCCTGCGCGTCCTTGCTCCACGTTTCGGAAAAAGAATTGGAAAACGTTCTTGAAAAATTCCATCGCGCGCTGAAACGGGACGGTGTTTTGTATGCCTCGTGGAAATACGGGGAGGCGGAACGCAGTGACGGGGAGCGTTTTTACTGTGATATGACGGAACAAAAGTTGCAAAACGTGTTGGCGCGTGCGGGTCTGTTTGACTGCCTCGAGTGCTGGTTGGCGGAGGATTCGCTGCCGTCGGGCAGGGAGCAGAAGTGGTTGAATGTGGTGTTGGGGAAAAAGTAAGTTGTAAATGAGGTTTTCGTAACTTCTGTTTGGAGGCATCAATAAATGAGTATAGGCATATATAAAGCGGGCCTTGAAGATTTGCAGGAAATATTACAGCTCCAATATCTTTCTTACCAGAGTGAAGCGGCTTTGTTTGGCAGCAGGGATATTCCTCCGTTAAAACAAACCCTGGATGAAGTTATAGCCGAATATAATAATGGGATCGTTCTGAAAATGACGGTTGATGACGTTATTGTCGGTTCAATTCGGGCAAAGGAAAGAAACGGGACAGTATATATCGGCAAATTGATGGTTCATCCTGACTACAGACGTAACGGATATGGCACAAAGCTTCTGACGGAAATAGAAAAGTATTTTCCCGATAAGCGCTATGAACTGTTTACCAGCACAAGAAGCACAGACAATATCCGTCTGTACCGGAACCTGGGATATAAAATGTTCGACCGCAAAGCGGTTACGGATGAGTTGCAGTTTGTGTATATGGAAAAAGGCTGCTGAATCCGGCTTTGGGGCAGTTCTGTTTGAAGGCAACATTGAAAGGAATAACCCACAATAATTCAAATTTATGAGGTAGCGAAAATGAAGCGGGCATTTCTGGTGGTTCTTTTTTGTGTGGTTCTTCTGGCAGGCTATACGGTAACAAGGACATTGCTGGCAAAAGAAAAAGCGACTCTTACGTTTCATTCCTTTGATGGAGGCGGACCGCGTTACAGTGTCGTGTTTGATTCGGATATCGTTTCCTGCGAGAAGGAGAAACGGTATAAAAAGCCGGATCATAAAAGGTTAAAGGGAGCAGGTTACGATGTCATATTCACGTTTACAGGCCTGAAGACAGGGGAAACGATTGTGACGGTGCAGAAAAGGTCGCCGGTTAAGGAGACATTGAATGAAGACAGGCAGTATAAGCTGAAGGTAGATAACGATCTGAATGTAAAAATCGAAGCAGTAAATCCGGCATCCGCTGTGAGGTAAGAGTCATGTAATGCAAATAAGGAGAGAATCATTATGCCGATCAACAAAAATGAACTCACGATGGAACGGGTGAGGAAGGCATTGTCAGGCTTTTCCGTTTGTTTGCTGTTGCTTCTTTTTTGTGGATCATCCGCGCTGGCGGCGGAGATCTTCAGGGAGACCGTTCCCCTGGAGCGGAACCAGGTGCCGTTGCATCTGGAACGATACGTAGAGAAGGACGGTAAGAGGAAGCAGCCCCTCCTGCTCGTGCACGGGGTAACCTATTCGTCCCATGAGTTCGATGTGGATTATAAAGATTACAGCCTGGCGCGCTATTTCGCCGGGCACGGGTTTGAAGTCTGGCTGCTGGATATTGCGGGGTTTGGCAATTCCGGCAGTGTCGGGGACGGCTTCCGGCCGGATTCCGATTACGCGGCGGAAGACATCGCGTCGGCTGTGCGGTGTATAATGCAGCGCGATCAGGTTTCCGCCGTGGATGTGCTGGGGTGGAGCTGGGGAACCGTAACAAGCGGGCGTTTTGCGGCGCGTCATCCCGAAATGGTGCGCAGGCTTGTGCTCTACGCTCCGATTGTGGCAGGGCTTGGAGAACAGCAGGTGGCTGAACCGTTCCATACAAATACATGGATCCATGCGGCGGAGGATTTCCAGACCGCTCCGGACGGCGGCATTGATTTCCGCATTGTGGAAAGGCCTGTGGCGGACACCTATCTTTCCAACGCCTGGCGCAATGACAAAACGTCCAGCCCCAACGGCGGCCGGAGGGATTTGCTGGTAAGCCCGGATACAAGGCTGATTCCCACGGCGGACATCAAAGTTCCGACGCTCATCATCGTCGGTTCCAAAGATCCCTATGTATCCCCGGCGTTATGCGAAGAGGCGTATAAAACGCTGCCGGACAGGAATTCCCGTCTGGAGATCATAGAGGGCGGGGGTCACGCGATGCTCATGGAGCGGCCCTGTTACAGGAAGTTCCGTGCAAAGGTCAGGGCCTTCCTCAGCAGGGGCGCAAGGTAAATCGAAGTTTACAGGAGAAGAGGTATGGAAAATGACGGCCGGCGTTTTTTCCGTGTGATTTCAAACCAGGTAAGGTTTGGCTGCGGATTCAGAACGGTTGAAGGCAGGAAACAGTATTTTGCCTGGCACGGATATCCCAACCGGAACGACGATTTCTTTACTACAACAGAAATCAGCGAAAGGGAATTTTTACAGATAGGCAGCGAATACCCGCGGGAAATACAGGCTGACAGGGAAACGGCCGAAATTTTCCGGGAAAAATACATAGAGGGTCATAAGGTTCTTTTGGAAGGTTGGAACAAACTGTTATAATGAGCTGATTGCCCTGGCCAAGACGGGCGGTTACGAAATCACAAAAGAAGAAGCCGAAGCATATCTGGCAGAACTGGCTGATGTGGAACTGGACGCAGCCGCGCTGAAAAATGTCGCCGGCGGCGATTGCTATGCGGTGGATGGTTGTATGGAAAAAGGGTGTAATTGGTATTTTTAACCTAATTAATTACGCCGGTCATCCGGGTGTAGAAATCGGGGTTTAAAGGAGCATTATAGCCACTTAGGAGCTGTTAGTATGTTTGAAGTAATCTGCAGGGAAATTAAAATCATGCTGGTAGACACCTGGGTTTTGGGCCTGACATTGGAAGTCTGCCTGATTTATTTCCTGGGTATGGCTGTGCTGTCTAATTGGCAAAATAACAAAGCAATTTCTGTCGGATTAGTGCTGTTGGGTATTTTTGCTTTTGCAAAGACAATTTTAATGTTGTATGCTTCCCACCCGTTTTTCTGCATAGGTATGGTTATAGTCGGATTATGTACGTTATGGTTGTTCAGATAAAAGAGGATTATACACAGACTGATTTAAGGCGACGCAGGGGTAACTTGCGCGGGGAGAGACCTGGCTGGATTGGGATGTCAACCGCGATTACTGCCATGCAGAGGGTGATCCCATGATTCCCTTTGCGGCAGAGGTTGCCTTTGTGAGCGCCTACAGAATGAGATTCTTTAATGACAAGCTGGGCTACAGTCCGGTGCTGAAGAAGTATCAGCGGGTCATTGACGAACAGCTTTACTTCAGGCTGGGGATTTGAAATATATATGCAAGAGTACTTATTTTGTTTTTGTCCAGCATTTTTCTTTCAGGAATTTAGTAATGTTAGCAGCGTCATTGGTTTCGTAAAAAGTCACCAGCAGTTTTTTAAATTCCGGTGACGGCGAAAAATTTGTAGGGAACTTTCTTGAACAAATTATACAAAAAAGTTCCCTACAAAACAGGAGAAAAATCTGTTGAGCTGTTGATGCATTTAAATCCATTCTTTTTTATGTAGTGGCTTTAGATAATTCTTTTTCAAGTCGCGTAGATTTCCAAAGAATTCCATTTCTGAAGCAGAAACAATATTGTTTTTTACTTTCAGACGGACAAGTTCCATAGAACAAAACAAATCCGCTGTTTGAAAAAGACGATAATCAGAAGGAATGACTTTTTTAATCTGTACGCTTGGCAGCAATGCATTAAATACTGTTGAAAGAAGCTTGCTGACTTCAGTTTGTCCATTGTCGTAATATACTTTGATTGTGTTGTAAGCAAGAAAATCCGAATAGTGGTCACGGATAAAAATGGAAATCTGTTTTGAGAGATTACCGACAGCCTCCACAGAGTCTTCAAAATGCTTTTTTTCGATGAAAAAGCATTTGTATCGAATGTCGATATGTTTGATAAACGTTACCATAAAGTTAAAAATTCTGCGGCGGTTTTCGATACTCTCATATTCATATTCATTTTCCCGGCGAATAATTGGTCCTGTATGGATACAGTGATTTGGATAGTCGATATTTCGCAAGTTTGTGTTTAACTTTTCCAATGGTTCGGAGATATCCGTCTCCTGATTATGAAAAACCATGGAAATGATGTAGTAGGGAGAATGGTAGTCATATTCGCCGAAGTCTCCGGATTCATCGATGAATATGCTGAGTTCACGCAAAGGCATCGCCTCCTTTATTTAGAAATAAAAATAGCGGGGAACCTCCCCGCTCTCGATGGACCCGGGTCTTTCGACCAGCCCCAATCAATGCAGTGCATTGATCTTCTGTAATAATTATATTTGAACGTATATAACCTGTCAACAAAGTTAATGTGATATTTTTGAAAACCATGATTATGACTTTTTTCAACTGATTGAGGTCTTCGCATATGGATATTTATGAATACGGCAATCCGGATTCATCCGCTGTTTTGATTCAGATGGTGGATGACCATGATCTTGCTGTGATAGAAAATGAAGTGGCGGCTATCCGGAAGACGGCGGATGACTTTCGTTTGCTTGCCGTTAAAGTGAAGAACTGGAATCTGGATCTGTCTCCCTGGAATGCGCCGGCCGTGTTCGGGAAAGAGGGTTTCGGCGGTGGCGCGGCGGAAACGCTGGCTGCTGTGCTGGATTTGTGTTCGGACGACAGCAGGCGGTATTACGTCGGAGGCTATTCTCTTGCCGGCCTCTTTGCTTTGTGGGCGGCGTATCAGACGGACGTGTTTGCCGGGGTGGCGGCGGCGTCGCCTTCGGTCTGGTTTCCCGGTTTTGCGGATTATATGGAAGAACATGCGATAAAATGCAGGCGGGTTTATCTGAGTCTGGGGGACAGGGAAGAAAAGGTGCGGAATCCGGTGATGGCTGCTGTGGGGGAGAACATCCGCAGGGCGTATGACTGCCTGGCAGGGCAGGGGGTTGATTGTGTGCTGGAGTGGAACAAGGGAAATCATTTTAAAGAACCGGATATAAGAACGGCGAAGGCGTTTGCCTGGCTGATAGGGAATTGACTGGTGTTGCGGAAGAGGTAAGTTGCAGAAGAGGTTTATCTATGAAGGATGTCAAAATTTCGATTCGTTTTTTTGATGATACGCCGGTTCGTTCTGTCTGGGATGATGCCAGTGCAAAATGGAAACTGAGTTCAATAGATTCCAAGAGTAAACAGAAAGCCTATATGTTATTTGAAAGTGGCCTGATCCGATCTGTTGAAGTGGGTACGGTTCGCGGCTTGCAGCAAATTCATGCAGCGTTGTTTGACGGACTGTATGATTTTGCCGGGCAGATTCGGTCAAAGAACATCAGTAAAGGTGGATTTTCTTTTGCCAATGCCCAATTCTTATCGGGGACTCTTCATAATATTGAACAAATGCCTGAAGAAACGCTGCAGGAAATCGTTGCCAAATATGTTGAAATGAATATTGCTCATCCCTTTATGGAAGGCAATGGACGCAGCATGCGCATCTGGCTTGATCTTATTTTGAAAAAGAATCTGTCTTGTTGTGTGGACTGGAGTAAAATCAACAAAAAGGATTATCTGGCAGCGATGGAAAAGAGCGTGCTGGATGAAATGCCTGTTTTGGATTTGATACAGAACGCGTTAACTGACCGGATTGATGATAGGGAAATGTTTATGAAGGGAATTGACTATTCCTATTATTACGAGACGGAAGAATGATTGTATAGATAATGATGATTTTTTACGCATTTATCATCCTTAACATCATAACTTTTTTCGTCTACGGCCTCGACAAGCTGAAAGCCGTCAACCACTGGTGGCGGATTCCGGAGTGGGTGCTGCTGGGCCTGGCTGCGGCAGGGGGGTCTGTCGGCGCATACCTTGGCATGATGGTGTTCCGCCATAAAACCTTAAAACCGTTGTTCCGTTTGGGAGTGCCGGTAATTATAATAGTACATGCGATAGTCGCGGTGTATGTGTGGAAATAAAGGGCTCGGAGGAATCCGTGAAACAGGAGGGAGACAGCGATGCAGTTTTTAATCACAGCGTATGACGGTCCGGGTATGCTGGAGAAGCGGATGGCGGTCCGTCCCCGCCACCTGGAGAACATTTCCCGGGTGAAGGGCAAGATCCTCTGCGCCGGAGGGCTCCTGGACGCGGAAGGAAAGATGAAGGGCTCGGTCCTGATCATCGATTTCGCCGGCCGTGAGTTCCTGGATGAGTACCTGAAGTCGGAACCCTATATCAGGGAAAAAGTCTGGGAGAGGGTGGAAGTGGAGCCTATGAACGTGGTAGTCCTCAACGGTGAATTGCAGGAGGCGCCCAAAGCACCGGAGAAGAAATCGGCCCGCGGTTTTTTTGACCGGTGCGAGGAAATCGAAGACCGGGCAGTCTGCAAAAAGAGCGATGTAAAGTTTTATCCGAAAAAGTGATGGTTACTATTGTTTGATAAGACAGGCGGCGAAAAGGATGCCGGTCATGGTTTTTCCCTGGCGGCAGAGGTTGCATCCGTTTCCTTTTTCGTTTAAAATATAAAACATAGGAACGTTGTGTTATTTTTTATTAGGAAGGGTGGTAATTGATATGCCGATCAAACCGAACGAACTCACAAAAGAAATGGTCATGAAAGCCATGCAGTGCAAAAATGCTGATGAGCTGATCGCGCTGGCAAAGACCGGCGGCATCGAACTGACGAAGGAAGAAGCCGAGACCTACATGGCGGAACTGGCCGATTTTGAGCTGGACGGCGATAACCTGAAAAAAATCGCCGGCGGCATTTTCGAATGCTATATGAGAAATGACTGCATGTATGCCTTTGACGACTGGAAATAACGGGCATCGTTTTACCCGGTATGTTTTTGGAAGAATAATCCATAGTGAGTATAGAAGCCGTGGAATTTATTTTCTGCGGCTTTTTTGTTATAATGACTTATGGATGAGACTGTCGTGCGACAGGATTAAATATAGAAGGAAAAGGAGTTTTTATTATGAAAATTTTTGTTGTGAACTGTGAGTTTAACAGCGGACGGACGTTACTGGACTGTGCGTTCAAAAACGAAGCGGATGCGAAGGCGTATGCGGATGCGCTGCATGACGATAAGGCCAAGGCCATCGCCCGCTGCAAGGAGCTGATTACCCTCCGTGAAGGCGAAAGCATGGTAAAGTATTTGGATGAAAAATCCGGCATCACGTTTGTGATTACAGCTGTGGAACTAAAATGAACAACAAAGGATTAACCACTGCCGAAGCCCTGGAAAGGGCGAAGCAGGGAAAGAACGTATTGACCCAGGGAAAGAAGAAGAGTCTGTTTTCTGTGATCGCGGAGCAGTTTGCGTCGCCGCTGCTGCTTCTCCTGGTGGCTGCCTCGGTCATTTCCATCATGACCGGGGAAATCGTGGACGGCATCATTATCATCGTGGTGGTGCTGGCCAATGTCATCATCGGCACCGTGCAGGAACTTTCGGCGGAGAAATCCGTGGAGGCCCTGCGGCGGATCAATGCGTCCACGGCGGTGGTGATCCGGGACGGCGTGGAGACGGAAATCCCCGCGTCGGAACTGGTGGTGGGCGATTACGTGATCCTGGAGGCGGGGCGCGTGGTGCCTGCGGACCTGGCCCTGGTGCAGACCAGTTCCCTGAAGGTGAATGAATCGGCCCTGACCGGCGAAAGCGTTGCGGTGGAAAAAGACTGCAGCGAACCCAGCGATGAGAAGACGCCCCTCGGCGACCGCAAGGATAAGGCCTTCATGTCCACCCTGGTGGAATACGGCCGCGGCGAGGGCGTGGTGGAAAAGATCGGCGACCATACCGAGATCGGCAAGATTTCCGGCATGCTGCATCAGATCGAGAAGCAGGAGACGCCGCTGCAGAAGAATCTGGACAGCATCTCCAAGGTGCTGGGCATCGCGGGCGTGGTCCTGTGTATTGTGATGTTTGCCTGCCAGATTTTTATTTACCGCACGCCTGTCATTGAAACCCTGATGATCTCCATCGCCTTTGCCGTGGCGGTCATCCCGGAAGGGCTGGCCACCGTGGTCACGCTGGTGCTGACGGCGGGCATCCAGGAGATGAGCAAGCGCAACGCCATCGTGAAGCAGATCCACGCGGTGGAAACCCTGGGCGCGGTGAATGTCATCTGTTCCGATAAGACGGGTACCCTGACCCAGAACCGGATGACGGTGGTGAAGTGGTATCTTTCCGGCGAGGCGGTAGAACCGGAAGAGCTGCCTGCGGACAGCAAGGTCTTTGCCAGACTGCTGGAGGGCTTCCTGGCCTGTAACGACGCGAAGTATTCCGAAGAGACCGGCGAGGAGATCGGCGATCCCACGGAAACCGCCTTCATCAAGTACGCGAAAGATAAAAAGCTGGGCTATTACGATATCATGCGTGATATCACCCGCTTTGATGAGATTCCCTTTGATTCCGGCCGGAAGATGATGACCACCCTGGACCGGGTGAAACGGGACGGGGAGACAAAAAATATTTCCTACACGAAGGGAGCCATTGATTCCGTCATCGTCCGCTGTGACCGCATCCTGGACGAGGACGGCATACGGGAGATCACCAACGAGGACGTGGTCCGGGCTACCCAGGCGGCGGACATCATGAGTTCCGAAGCGCTCCGGGTGCTGGCTCTGGCCTACCGGGAAGGGGATACGGTTCCCCAGGAAAAGGATATGATCTTCGTAGGGCTGGGCGCTATGATCGACCCGCCCAAGGAAGGCGTGAAGGAAACCGTGGACGAATGTCATCACGCGGGCATCGACGTGGCCATGATCACGGGCGACCATAAGATCACGGCTTTCGCCATCGCCAAGGAGTTGGATATCGCCACGGATATTTCCCAGAGTATTTCCGGCGCGGAGATTGATGAGATGGATCCCGAAGAGTTTAAGAAGAATGTGCTGGATTACCGCGTCTTCGCCCGGGTATCGCCGGAGAACAAGGTGCAGATTGTGCAGGCTTTCCAGTCTCACGGCAAGATCTGCTCCATGACAGGCGACGGCGTCAATGACGCGCCTTCCCTGAAAGCGGCGGACATTGGCGTGGCCATGGGCATCGGCGGCACGGAAGTGGCCAAGGATGCGGCGGAGATGATCCTGGTGGACGACAATTTCATCACCATTAAGAACGCGGTGATGGAAGGCCGCAACCTGTTTAACAATATTAAGAAATCAGTAGTGTATCTGCTGCGGTCCAATTTCGGCGAGGTGGTGCTGATGGCGTCGGCCATTTTTGCGGGCCTGTCTTCGCCCCTTTCCACGATTCAGATTCTGTGGGTGAACCTGCTGACGGATACGGCGCCGTCCCTGGCTCTGGGCATGGACGTGGGTTCGGACGCTGTCATGAATGAAAAGCCCAGGGATGTCAAGGCCGGCATTTTGAACCGGAGCGATTACCTGAACATCGTGATCCAGGGCCTGATCAGCGGCGGCGTGACCTTGCTGGCTTTCCTGCTTCCCGTGATTATGCAGTACGGGACGGGAAATATCCTGGCAAATCTGGAAGGAAACGAAGAACTGTTGAAGCTGTGCCGGACGTATTGCTTCAGCACCCTGGCCATCAACGAGATGCTGATGGCGTACGTCTGCAAGACCAAGGGCAGCCTGGCCTTTGCCACGAAAGAATCCTGGAACAACAAGGCCCTGAATATCATCACGGCCGTGGGCATTGCGCTGCAGATCGGCATTCTGGTGGTTCCCCCCATGCGCACCCTGTTGAAGCTGGCGCCTGTGGGAACGGTTGACATCGCGCTGATCCTCTTCATCGCGGTGGCCGGTGTTATGATCAACGCGGCGATTACCCTGGCGAAAGAGCGGCTCGATATCAAACGGGAGAGAAATCTGTAGGAGATGGATTGCGGTCCGGAATATTCCGGAATGCGCGGGCCACTGCCTGATGGAAAAGACAGCTCCGGGCGGACCGGGGGAGTAAATAATGCAACAGCCGTGGATTTTTCCGCGGCTGTTTTGTTATAATGGATTAAGAAAAACGGTATGTACGCAGAAAGTGGTTTGTCAGGGGGAACGGTTTGTGAAAGAAGAATGTCTGATTTGCAGTGCTCCTCTGGAATATCTTGAAACAGGTATCCTTATGGAATGCGCGATATGCCATAAAAAGGAAAACAGCAAAACGAGATGCGTGAACGGCCACTATGTGTGTAATGATTGTCACACACAGGGGCTTGACAGTATTGTCGCGGTTTGTCTGGAAGAAACTTCAAAAAATCCGGTTGGGATTATTGAGAAAATGATGGCAATGCCGTTTTGCCATATGCATGGCCCGGAGCATCACGTAATGGTCGGGGCTGCGTTATTGACTGCTTATAAAAATGCGGGCGGGAACATAAACCTTCACAGCGCGTTAATTGAAATGATGAATCGCGGCAAAAATGTACCCGGCGGGGCCTGCGGTTTCTGGGGCGCCTGCGGCGCGGGAATCAGCGCGGGCATGTTTGTTTCCATCATTTCCGGGTCCACCCCGCTGGCCGTTGAGCCGTTTTCCCTTTCCCATCGGATGACATCAAAAGCTCTCGGAAAGATAGGGGAAATCGGCGGCCCGCGTTGCTGTAAGAGAGATTCTTTTCTTTCCATTCTTTCCGCGATTGACTTTGTGAAAGATCATTTTGGCATTGCGATGGAAAAGCCGGAAGTGATTTGCCGGTATTCTTCGCGGAATAATCAGTGCATTGGGAAACGCTGCCCGTTTGCCGGGATAAATCACTGATACAAATATGAGTTTTATCCGGAGAAGTGATTACGATGAATAATTCCGGGGGATTATGATGAATAATATAGAAACACTTACACAGATTCTCAGGGAAAGTAAAAATGTTGTGTTCTTCGGCGGCGCCGGGATGTCCACGGAGTCCGGGGTGCCGGATTTCCGCAGCGCGAACGGGATTTACAGCCAAAGGCTCCACCAGGAGTTCCGTCCGGAGGAGATGGCTTCCCACAGTTTCTTTATAAACCATACGGAAGCGTTCTTCGAGTTCTACAGGGAACACCGGATTTTCCGTAACATCCGGCCCAACGCGGGGCATATCGCGCTGGCGGAACTGGAACGGCGCGGCATTCTGAAAGCCGTCGTCACCCAGAACATTGACGGGCTGCATCAGCTGGCGGGTTCAAAAACCGTGTATGAGCTGCACGGTTCTATTCTCCGGTGGCCGTGCCTCCAGTGCGGCAGGGTGTATCCGGTGGACTACGTGCTGCAGGAAGAGAACAAGCCGATACCCTATTGTGAAGACTGCGGCGGCATCGTCCGGCCGGGCGTGGTGCTTTATGAGGAAGGACTGGATTCCGGAGTGGTGCATAACGCAGTCCGCGCCATCCGGGAAGCGGATACGCTGATCATCGGCGGCACGTCGCTGGTGGTTTATCCGGCCGCGGGGCTGATCGATTATTTCCGGGGACGCCATCTGGTTCTGATCAATAAGACCGAAACGAAAGCGGATGCCAGGGCCGGGCTTGTCATACGCGACGCAATTGGCAAGGTGCTGTCGGCGGCAGTGGCAGGGATTTGAAAGATGTGTGGCGACAGGAAAGAGATTTTCGAGACGGTAGAAGGGATTTGAAACGCTTCGCAGGCGGCGGCGAGTAAAGAAGGAACCTATGCAAATAGTAAAAATGGACGGACTGGAACGGCAAACCAATCCCCGGGGATATTTTGTGGGATTGACGACGATGGATTATGTGTTTTATGTCGATTCCCATCCCCGGAAAAATTCCAAAGTAAAAACGAATCATTTCACGAGGCTTGTGGGCGGGCCGGCGGCGAACGCGGCCATAACCTATTCGCTGCTGGGCGGAAACGCTGCGTTGGTCACCTGCCTCGGCAACACGGCGGAGTCGGACGTGATAAAAGACGCGCTGGAAAAATCTGGCGTGACCGTTGTCAATTGTACAGAGGATGATGCCATGCCTGCCGTGGCGGCCATCGCGGTGGACCGGAACGGCAACCGGCAGATTTTCAGCGGCCAGAACCAATATAAAACAATAAAAGTCCCTGCGTTGGAAGAACCGGCTTTCTGCCTGTTTGATCTGAACCAGCAGGAGCTTTCGTTAGACGTTCTTCATAACTGTAATTGCGAAATTGTAGTGGATGCGGGTTCCTGGAAAGGAGAAACCCTTGCGTTTCTTAAAAAAGCGAGTGTTGTTATTTCTTCCGAAGAGTTCAGGGATCCTGCGGGCCGTGACATTTTTGCCATCGAAGAATGCGCGAATGCCAAAAAGGCCATGACAAGGGGCGAAAAGCCGGTGCGTCTGGCTGACGGTGAGATTCCCGTTGAGCCCGTGACCTGCGTGGACAGCCTGGCGGCCGGGGATATTTTCCACGGGGCGTTTTGTTTTGCTTATTATCATAAGCAGTATGATTTCAGGGCGGCTCTTACGTTTGCGTCAAAAATCGCAACCGAAAGCGTAAAATATGCGGGGCCCTGGGAATGGGCGAAGATGGTTTGAATTTGAAAGATCAGTTGGATCGAGCAGGAAAGATCAGTTGGATCGTTTTCAGTGGCACGAAGGTGAGTGATAAAAATGGCTGGCAATATTTCACGTGAAACAATTTCCGCTTCTGCGGTGGCAGCGTCCGGGATTGTTTCCAACGAAGCGCCTGATAATCATAAAATTGCGGAAGCAAGCCGCATTATCGCGGCGCTGCAGCATGAACTGGAGGAGCTGGCGGAGCTGGGCAGCGGCCCCTTTGCCGCGGCAATCTGTGACGCGGCGGGGAACCTTGTGGTAAAAATGCCGAACACGGTTACGCTGGACAACTGTTCCCATAATCATGCGGAGATGAATGCCATAAAAGCGGCGGAGGAAAAACTGGGAACCTATGACCTTTCCCCGTTTCATTTGAAATTGTATTCAACCTCTGAGCCTTGCCTTATGTGCATGGGCGGCATTATGTGGTCGGGCATAAAGGAAGTGTATTACGGCGTGCCTTCCGGATCCGTGGAAAGCATCACGGGGTTTGATGAAGGCTATAAACCCGGATGGCTGGAAGAGTTTAGGAAACGGGGCATCATCGTGTACGGCAACATTGAGCGGGAGCTGGGCGAGCAGGTGTTGCGGAACTATGTGGAGAAAGGCAAAAAAATATATAAGCCGTCCCGGCAGGATGAACAGTGACGGATTTTTCACGGAGGTGTCAAGCGATGAACGCAGGCAGATTTTTACTTAAAAAGATTTCGGGTTTAATTTTCGCGGCGGTAATTCTCGCGGCTTGTGTCTGCATGGGATCTGCGGCGGAGGCAGGCGATGCACCGGAGAACTGGTATGATAAGGACGGTTTGTTCCACGAGCAGTATAGCTCCTACGTCTATGCCAAAGACGAGAATGGCCTGCTCTCCAGACAGGTCGAGGTTGTGATGCATACCTGGTATGACAGGGAAGGGAACCAGCATGAAATAACCATATCTCCTGAGGGAAAAAGAGAAAATACGGTTTCGGCGGCGCAGTCGGCAAAATCCCGGATCCGGTACTGGTATGACGAGAAAGGCATTTTTCACAAAGAATATACATTTTTCACATCCAAAGGTGATAAAGATATCGAGCATATATGGTATGATAAGGATGGGAAACAGTATGGCAGGGAATACGGGTATGTAATCATTAACGGGCAAACGCTTTACCGGGAAAGCGTCACGTCCTACGACGCGAAAGGCTGGCGGCATATCAATATTTTCTGGATTTATCCGGATAAAAGCCGGCGCGACAAGCATATTTGGTTTGACGATAAGGGCGAGCGGCACGAAGAGTGGAAGAAATAAGGTAAGGCTGCGTGTAATGCGGCGGAATGGGTTGCGGGAACTACATAAATGAGTGCCCTTGCGGCAAAGATGGAACGGGTTATAAAAAAACGTAACAATTGAGGGGAGAAATAATTATGGTTAAGAAAAGAAGTATTGTGTTCGCGGTGATCTTTTCTTTCGTCACCTTCGGGTTATACGGACTGTACTGGATCTACAAGATCACCAATGAGATGAATACCCTGTTGTATAAGAAGGATGCCATGGGCGGTATGATGGTTCTGCTTTTAACCTTGATCACCTGCGGGCTCTACGGGTTTATCTGGGCCTACCGGCTGGGGGAGGGCGTGGACAATCTGAAGCGGACCCCCGGCGGCAATTCGGGCATTTTGTATCTGATCGTGTACATTCTGGGCTTCGGCCTGGTGGATCTTGTGCTGGCCCAGGATGCCATTAACACGTATCTGGACGGGCACGGGGCGTAAGTAACCTGAAATTTTAAAGAGGTTTTTCTCATGAATGATACCGGAGTTTCTGTCCGTTTTTTGCTGACAGGGCTGTCCGTTAAGAGAAGGAATGCTCAGTTGTTTACAAATTGTAAACAACTGAAACTGCCTGCTATTACGATTCAGAGGAATAATGAAGAAACTATAGTAAATAACAGGAGGTTATCATGCACACAGGAAGAGTTTTAAAAATTCTTGTCCTTGCGGTTTCCGTTTTCGCGGCCGGTTCCATGTGGCTGCCGGGCGTATCCCTTGCCGCGGATGTGTGGTGCTGTTCCCACGACGGCCGTACCTTTTACCTGGATTCGGACAGCATTAACGCGGCAAATCTTCCGACGGGAATGGATTACCGGGTATCGGTGAAGGCGGTCCGTGAAAGCGACGGTTCCCTGGAACGGACTGTCATTTACGGTTTCGAGTCGCAGGACGACCGCATGGTGGGGGCGTTTTATGTAAAATCTACCGATCAGTGGGAGTATTCTCCTTCCGCAAACGAAAGACCGGTTTTGAAAGCCGTCTGGGAAGCGATGAAGCCGTATATGAAGCAAAAGCATATCAATTACAGCGATTCCTGGAAGTGGGAATGAGTTTGATTTTTTATATCAGAAGTGGATGATTATGATTCGGCTGGTTAATACAGAAAAGGAAAGCGCTTTATCCTTTACAGAAATTTACCGGGAATATTACCGCCGCGTGTACAACTACGCGTTCAGCCGTCTTCTGCACCGGGAGGAAGCGGAGGATGCCACGGCGGAAGTATTCCTTGTTTTGCTGCAAAATTTACCGTGTTATGATCCGGAACGGGGCAGCGTCGGCACATGGATTAACCGGATTGCCCATAACGCGGTGGAAAATTACTGCCGCAAGGCGTACCGGCGCAGAGAGTTTCCCGCCCCGGAACTGATCCGGGAAAGAGAAGGGGAATGGGAACCGGAACAGCCGGTCAACCGTCGGGCATACCGCATCCTGCGGCAGCTTTCCGGAGAGGAACGGGCGTTTTTGGCGCTCCGGTATGAACTGGATATGACGAATGCGGAAATCGGGGAACTGATGGGTCTGAATCCGGTGGCTGTCAGCCAGCGCTACCATCGCCTGCTGGAAAAATGCAGGAAGCTGGACGGGAATCCAAAATAGTTTTTAACATAATAGTTTTTAAAATTTCTATAAAGCCTGTCAATTTTTCGGGATAAGATTCGTATATATAATTGAACGGGTTATAATTGAACAGGTAACGTACAAAATTCAGGAAAGGGTGAAATCCGAATGGATGAAATGGACAGACTTTTCCGGCAGTCGGATTTTTCCGCAGAAAACGAAGAAATGGAAAAACGGATATGGAACCGCGTGAAGCGTTATAATGAGGAGGGGAAAATTATGCCGATCAACAAAAATGAACTGACAAAAGAAATGATTGCGAAGGCTATGCAGTGCAAGACTGTCGACGAGCTGATGGCGCTGGCCAGGTCGGAAGGGTTTGAGATTACGAAGGACGAAGCGGAAGCCTACTTCGCCGAACTGGCCGACGTTGAGCTGGACGAAAAAATGCTGAGAAATGTTGCCGGCGGCACTTGCACACTGGAAGGCACCAGCTGCTGGACGCTGAGCAATTAAGAGAAATTTTCAGGTTTGAATAAATAAACAGGTGTCAGGTTTGAAAAAATAAGCTGGCTTTATTTTAAGTAAGTATTTTCTTACGGGGAGGATTTCATCATGCCGGTTAACAAAAACGGACTCACAAAAGAAATGATCGCAAAGGCCATGCAATGTAAAACCGCAGAAGACTTAATGGCGCTTGCAAAGGCCGAAGGCGCTGAAATTACCAAAGCCGAAGCAGAAGCCTATCTGGCGGAACTTGCCGACATTGAGCTGGACGAAAAAGCGCTGAAGGATGTTGCCGGCGGCAGCAATGCCTGCTGGAATTGCCTGGATAATTGTGGCGACGGTTGCCCCTGCAGGGATTAAGTGAATCATCCTGTGGCCGGATAAATGAAATCACAAAAAAAGAAGGCCTGAATCAACGCTCACTTCCTCCCGGAAAACCGGGGCCGGATGTGGCCGGTGATTCAGCGCCTTCTTTGGAGAGTTCAGGGTTACGCGCGTTATTCTTCTTTTTTTTGTTCCAGTTTATTCAGCGTGAGATGAAGATTGATCGCCGCGCAGGAAAGCGCGGTCAAAGCGAGCCACAGACAAAACAGGTCTACGATGACTTCCTTGTTCTTTATAGTAGATTTCTTGTTCTGATCCGCCATATCCGTATTCCCCTTTCTGCAGAACTGCTGCTTATAATTATAGCAAACATGCGTGTTCCTTTGCAATCGGAACCTGTTCATGCAAGTTTCATTTATTGCAGGCAAAGCAGATAAAACAGACAAAGCAGGTATAACAGATAAAGCAAGTATAACAGGCAAAGCGGATATCCGTTGAAAGGTTTCCGACACATTTTCTCCTGACAGCCGTGGGATTTATTTTCCGCGGCTGTTTTGTTATAATTAATTATTAATGGAGGTAACGATATGAGAATGTATGCCCGGCTCAGAGAGCCCAGAAAATCGGATGATAATACATATATTTATAAGATTTTGCTGTATAAAACCGGGGAAGGCGTCTATCTCTTTACCTATTCCGGCGCGGACGCGGTCCTGAGCGCGGCGGACTATTGGTATGATTCCCTGGAAGACCTGTATGCTGACTGGAACGGCCTGATCGATGACAAAGGCTGGATTGAACTGGAGGATCCCCTCCCGGGCTGTCAGCATGACGCGTTCCTGCCCCTGCGGGTGAAGGGCCGGGATACCGGAAAACCGGAGTGGGGCGTTTACGAAATACTGAAAGACGGGGAATGGGTCAGATACGACCTGTAAACCGGAAAGTGACAAAGAGGACAGAATTGGAAGGACAGATTGTGTCATGCCGGTTTTATATTTACCGCTGATAGGATTTTTTGCGGGCATGCTGATTATTTCGTTAGGCGGCGGAGGCGGCGCCGTATATGTCGGCGTGCTTACGGGTTTGTGCGGCATCGCGCCGGATGTGGCGGCGTCTGTTTCCCTGGCGACCGCGATACCGACCACGCTGATGGGCGCCTTCAGCCATTACCGGGCCGGCAACGTGAATATCCGCCTTGCCTTATATGTATTGGCCGGAACAGCAGTGGGGAGCGTTGCAGGTTCGCTGTGCTCCGGTCTGCTGCCGCTGCGGTTTTACAATAAGCTGACAGGATTGATTTTGCTGGTCCTTGCCTTGCAGATGACGTGGCATTGCGTTTATCCGCCCAAACGGGAGATCAAAGACGCGGACTCTCTCACTGTGCAGGATAAACTGAAGGCGATGGCCTACGGATTGCTGGGCGGCGTCATGTCCGGTCTGCTGGGCGTTACCGGCGGGGGTCCCATTACCGCCGGCCTGTTTGTATTGGGCTGTACGCCGCTGCACGCGGTGGGGACTTCGGTTTTTGTCATTTTCGGCATGTCGCTGGTTGGTTTTTTCATGCATCTTTCGCTGGGACACATGGACTGGAACCTGGTAAAGCTGCTGCTTTCCGGCACGCTGGCAGGCGCCTTCGCCGGGCCGTGGCTTATGTCTAAGCTGGACCGCCAAAAGGTAAACCGGTATCTTCGCCCCCTGGTGGCGGTGATCAATCTGATTCTGGCCGTGCTGATTTTGATGAAATAATAAATGAAATAATAATTGCAGATTTTTTAACAGCCGTAGATTTTTCCGCGGCTGTTTTGTTATAATTGAGAGAAGAATGTTTGCTGTCATTAAATCAGCGGTGATGCGTTCAATTGTTGATGCGCATAAAGGCGTTGGATAAGAATATGCGCTTTCGGGAAGTAAAGAAGGTTTTGGAAATCCGTTTTAATTTTGGGGAATCGTTTTATGAAAGCACTGGTATTGTTCAGCGGCGGTCTTGACAGTTCCGTCTGCCTGGGGCTTGCCGTAAAAAAATACGGGGCGGGGGAAGTACTGGCCCTTTCTATTTATTATGGCCAGAAACATAAGAAGGAGCTGGAAGCCTCGGAAAAGATTGCTTCCTTCTATGGCGTAAAAAGAATTACGCTGGATTTAGGGGAAATCTTCAAGGGCGCTGACTGCAGTTTGTTGGAAGGATCGGCCGCTGCGATTCCCCATGAGGAGTATTCCGACCAGCTTGCCGGAACAAACGGCGCGCCGGTCAGCACGTATGTTCCTTTCCGGAACGGATTGTTTCTTTCTTCCGCGGCCTCTGTTGCCATAGGAAACGGCTGCGAAGAAATTTATTACGGAGCCCATGCGGATGACGCGGCGGGCAGCGCGTATCCTGATACCAGCGTGGAATTTAACAAGGCCATAGCCGACGCCATTTATCTGGGCAGCGGGAAAGCGCTGCGCGTGGTCGCGCCGTTTATCGGCAAGTCAAAAGCGGATGTTGTGGCCGCAGGATTGGAAATCGGCGTTCCCTTTGCAATGACCTGGAGTTGTTACGAAGGACATGAGAAAGCCTGCGGTGTTTGCGGGACGTGCCGTGACCGGAAACGGGCTTTTCAGGAGAACGGTCTGGCTGATCCCATCGAGTATGAAATGTAAAAATGGCTTTGTGCCGTCGGTGAACGGCGGCGGAATGGAGAGTAATATGAAATTTGTAAGCAGCCGGCGGATCCGGAATCTGTTCCCGGGATATATTGAGAATTATTTTTCGTACCAGTCCGCATTCAGTCAGATCCTGTCCATGATTTCCGACAGCAAGTACGACTGTGTCCTGAATCTGGGAAACGCGAAGGATGAGGACATAACCCCGGTCAATGTGGTCAGCGCGCTGGCGGGCCATCAGATTGCTTCGGAGCAGGATCCGTTCTATCCCCTGATCGCTCATTGCAGGGCTTTTTCCCGGGAAGACCTGCTGCGGAATCCCTATTACCGTGACATACGGCTGGAAGGCTGTGAGCTGGGGGACTTCCGGGTTGCTTCTGTCGTTGACAGGCAGTTTGAAGTTGTGTTATGGAACGAGGTCGTCTGTGAAAAATGCGGCGGCCTGGATTCCTTCGTTCCCTGTATCGGTTTCTGGAAGGACGAACCTGCGCCCTATTACATTTTGCAGGACAAAGAGGGAAACGGGTGGATGTCCGTCACATTCAACGAGATCTTTACCATGCAGCCGGCCGTTGACGAAGCGAAGGGCAGGGTGCTGACGCTGGGCCTGGGTTTGGGCTATTACGCATATATGGCGGCGCTGAAACCGGAAGTGGAAAGCGTAACGGTTGTGGAACGGAACGAAGGCATCATCGAGTTCTTTAAGCAGAAGATTCTGCCGCAGTTCGGGGAGGCCGGGGCCAAGATCCGTGTGGTGCAGGCGGATGCTTTCGAGTTCATGGCGGCAGTGAAGGACGGGGAATATGATTTCTGCTTCGCGGATATCTGGAACGGGCTGCAGGAAGAGAAACCGTTTTACGCGTTGCGGAATCTGTGCGGAAGCAGTTACCGCGGCATGAAGATGGCTTACTGGCTGGAGAACAGTTTCCTGGGACAGGTGGCCACCGGCGTGAAAGCGGTGTTGATGGAAGGATTCGCGGAAGCGGAACAGGAAAGGACCTGGCTGCAGCTCGCCATTTCCGCGAAACAGCTGCGGGACAGCGGCAAATACGAATTCTTCGCGGTGGCCGACAAGCTTATGCAGGACGTTGTGATAAGGACCATGGAAGACATTGACTATTACTGGGAGTTTGCGAATATTAAAAAGCTGTGCGACCAGTGAGTAATGGTATTTAACGTTTTTTGCGATTGGGCTGCAGATTAAAAATGCGCCGGAACGGTGCCTTAAAAATAAAAAATTTGCAAGGCTTTGCAGGCTGAAATAAAAAAACGCCGGAACCCTGTCAGCGGGCTCCGGCGGTTTTCGTTTGCATGTGACGTTTTATGCTTGTGGTTTTGCATGTAGCGTCCGGTGCGTGACCGTTTGTCTTGTTTTGATTTTTCGTTTTATTTGTCTTCTTCTACTTCTTTCTTCCAGTTTCCGGATTCCATTTCGCCGGCTGCGTAATCGGCCACCATGGCGTTCACGGCGCGGAAATTGGCCTTCACGCCGGAATTGGTGTTTTTATATTTTACGGCATGTTCCTTTTTGATGCCGATGTTCTGCGCCGCTGCGGCCGCGTCGATGTTGGCGCCCAGGAAGACAAATTCAAAATTCTTTTCCTGCAGTTCGGAGATCAGCGCTTTCACTTTGGCGTAGGTCCACTCTTTGGACGCGTTTTCCTTGCCGTCCGTGGTGATGACCACCAGCACTTTGTTGCCTTTGGCATCGATGTCCGGCAGGGTTTTCATCTGGGACAGGGTGTTGCCGACGGCGTCCAGCAGGGCCGTGGTGCCCTGGGGGGTGTATTCTTTGTCTGTAATGTTTTTCACTTTGTCCAGATCGGTGCGTTCATAGATGGTGGAAACCGCGTTGTTGAACATGACGGCCGTCACCTTCACCGGCAGGTCGCTTTGCCGTTGTTTGTCCAGCATGGAGTTGAAGCCGCCGATGGTGTCTTTTTCCAGTCCGTACATGGAGCCGGATTTATCAAGGATCAGCACCAGGTCCATGGAAGTGGCCTTTTCTGTTTTTTTCTGCTGTTCGGCAGGTTTTTCTTTTTCTGCGGTTTCCGTGGCGAAAATTTTGGTGCCTGTCGGATTGCCCAGCTTATCCAAAAACGTTTCCGAAGAAGATGCGGCGAAAGCTGTCACGGAACAGGCTAAGGCAAGAAGGGCCGTGCAGAAGATGGCAGTTTTTTTCATGATGAGTTCCTCCCGTAAAGTAAATGACTGTTTTGCTAAAAAATAAGGCGAAACGGAAGCGGAGCGCGCCGGCTTTCCGATTATTGATTATAGCTATTGTATGACAATAATTTGTCAAAAATGTGTTTTTGCGGTTACATTTTGTCAGAAAGGAAAAGGCATTTCAGCGTCATAACCAATTCCTGTAACGCGTTTTGCCGGCGGTTTCTATTTCTTCTCAGGTTCCTTTTGTTTGGGCTTCAGTTTGTTCAGGCCTTCGTTCCCGATGATGATCAGGTCGTTTTCTTCCATGGCGTATATCTGGTTGGGGCTGTTTGTTTTGTGTATTTTTTGTCCGATGCACCAGCGTCCCAGCACGGGATGCCACCCGTATTCGTTATAGGCGGCGTCGTGGAATTTGCGGTTGCGGGCCGCGATGGCGGTTACGTTATCGGCCGGGGCCAGGCTGTCCATAAAGATATAGTATTTGATTTTACGGTTATTCGTTGTGACAAATTCAAAGGCGTTGCTGTTTTGTTTAATCTGCATGTCGCGGGTTATGTCGAAACGGCTTTCCCGGTCTTTGAAGGAACCGTCTTTCTGTTTTTCGATCACAAGGGTGCGGGCGGGGTAGTGGATGGTAAAGGGAGCTTTGCCGTTGTAATCCTGCCACTGTTTGTGTTCAAGCTTGTCGCTTCCGTAGACTGTCAGGGATTCAACGGCCAGGGAGTCGTGCCCATTCACCGGCCACCGGGGATTTTCGCCCCAGGCCGCGCGGCCGGCCGCTTCCACGTCTTTTTGCAACGCATCCGGGAAACGCTGCAGGTCCAGACGCACGCGGCTGCCGAATTGTTCCACCGCCCTTTCCGTCACCGCCCTGGGGCGCAGCGGGGCCCCGGTGTAGATGAAGCGCAGATTGACGGAGTAATTTTTGTCTTTAAAAGAGTTTTTGGCAAAGGCGTCCATGTCTTTGATGGTAACGGGAAGCACGCCCCCGAGTTCGTTATCTTCTTTGCTGCCCCCCACCGGCGGCTTTTTCCCGTGCATGTCGACCCGGGACGAGATGTGAACCTCCGGTTTCACCGCGGTCCACTGCAGTCCCAGCATGTCGTTGACCAGGGCGGTCGCTTTTTCCGCGTATAAATCAGCCTGTTTGGAGGTATAGATGTCGCCGGTTTTGGTGTTGACGGCGAACTTCAGCTTTTTGCTGCCGGACTCGTATTCGCCGCTTACAAATTCCGTCAGCTGCAGCTGGCGGTTCTCGCCCAGATATTTTACGCTCGAAACCTCTTTGATCTTTGCGTTGGGATCCGTTTTGGCAAGATATTCTTTAAAGATTTTTATGGCGCTGTCGTACAGCTTGTCCTGTTCGGAGGAAGTGAAGTCATCCAGGTAGCATCCGGAAAAGGACAGACAGAAAAGGATTGACAGACAGAAGGTCAGCAGTCGTTTCATTGGATGGTCCGCTCCTTTCAGAAAAATATCAAAACATCATTTATATTATAGAATATCTGTGTTAAAATAGCTATAATTAATTGTAGAGGAAAGTAAGCCTTCGTTTCGGTTTTTGCTTACGTTCATGCGGGAACCGTTACCGTTTTATGACGGCTTTTCTTTTTTCGGGCCGGGCGACGGCCGGTTTCATCTTGTATAAAATTGCTGACGGGTTTTTGTAACCGGGCGGCTGAAGGAGGTACTATATAATGAAAAAATTTGCGGTAAGCCTTGTTGCCACGTTGTTGATGTTATGCGCAGCGCTTCCCTGTTTTGCGGAAACGCCGGCGGAGGTTCTGCCTGAGCTCCGCATGGAGCAGCAGAAGAAAGAGTATCGGACGCCCCAGGGCCAGGTCTGTATTGTCACCGATTACAGCCGCCTGATTGTGGAGAATGCGGACGCGTTCCCGGCTTTGGCGAAAAAGCTGGAGCAGGTGCATAACCGGGAGTGGGGTTACCGTATGGAAGACGAAGCACGGGAAGACTACAAGGACGCGGTGGAATTGAAAAAGTACCGCCCGGAAGATTATATGCACTATCTGCTGGAAGAGAGGGTCTGGCAGAAGTATCTGAGCCGGAACATCCTTAGCCTTTACGTAGAGTATTATCAGAGCCGTGGCGGGGCCCATCCGAACATCGATATTTTTACCTACAACCTTGACCCGGTGACCGGCGATTTCATAACGATGGACGACGCGCTGGCTCCCGGCAAACGGAACGAGTTCCGTGATATGTATGTGAAGCCGGCCCTGGAAAAGGTTAAGAAAGAACGGGGGCTGTTTTATTACGATAACTACAAAACCATTGTGGACGATCTGTTCCGGAGGGATTATGCCGGGGAACCGCCTCTGACATGGTACTGGGGTTATGAAGGGATCACCATGGTCTTCCCGGCGGAAACCATCGGGCCCGCGGTCATGGGACCGGTTGAGGCCTTCATTCCCTTTAAGGGAAACGAGGCGCTGTTCAATAAAAAAATTTTGAAACAGTAAACGGTATAGCGAATAGTTTCACGGAAAAATTTTGCTGTGCGGCCGCGCCGGATTTGTAAAGCGGCCGGAGCAACATAATGATGGAAATGATTGCAGCGCGGATTGCGGTTTAACGAAAGGACCGGGCAAAGGATGCGCTGCCGGATTCGGGGGATTTTGTTTTATGCAGGGGAAAGAGAAAGCGGCTGTGAATTCTGAAACCGCAAAGGATGTGCAGCTGCAGAAAGAACTGGATAAAAAGGCGCAGGAATTACTGGAAGAAAAAGAAGCAGACTCCCGCATGCGGACCTACATCGGTCCCATGAGTAAAATACTGGTTGTCCTGCTCTGCGTCTGGACGGTATTCCAGCTGTATTTCACTACGCTGGGGGCGATCAGCGCAATTAACCTGCGGGCGTTTCACTGTGTCTTTTTGCTGCTGTTTACGTTTTTGCTGTTTCCTACATACAAAAAAGAGAAGCGTGTGCGGAAGCTGCCGCCGGTCTGGGATATCCTTCTGATTTTGCTGGGGACCGGTTCCTTCGGTTACCTGATTACGAATTTTACCCGCATCGCCGAGACCGGGGGACGTGTGGATTCCTTTGAGGTAGGCATTGCGGCGGTGGCGCTGCTGGTGGTGTTCGAAGCGGCACGGCGCGCTTCCGGAAATCTGGCGCTGCTGGCCCTGATCTTTTTGGGTTACAACTGGTTCGGCGCGTTTCTGCCGGGGTTGCTGGGGCATAACGGGTTTACCCTGAAGCGGGTGCTGATCACCCAGTTCTGGGGGACCCAGGGGGTGCTGGGCACCGGTATCGGCGTGTCGGCCACGTACATTTTCCTTTTTGTTGTCTTCGGCGCGTTCTTAAAACACAGCGGCTTTTCCAAATTCATCAACGATTTTTCCCTGACGCTGGTGGGCCAGACTCCCGGCGGTCCCGCGAAGGTGGCGGTAGTGGCTTCAGCCCTAATGGGCATGATCAACGGCTCCGCCATTGCCAACGTGGCCACCACGGGTACCATTACCATTCCCCTGATGAAACGTACCGGGTACCGGAAAGAGTTTGCCGGGGCGGTGGAGGCGGTGGCTTCTACCGGCGGACAGTTCTGTCCTCCCATCATGGGCGCCGTGGGTTTCGTCATGGCGGAATTTCTGAACCTGAGTTACACGAAGGTTATGCTGGCGGCGATCGTGCCGGCCTTCCTGTATTATCTGGGACTGCTGATGTCCGTGCACTTTGAAGCGAAACGGCTGGGGCTTTCGGGCCTGTCGAAGGAAAACATTCCCGATGCGATGAAAGTGATCCGGGAGCAGGGACACCTGGTGATCCCTCTGGTTGTGCTGATCGCCCTCATGTTTGCGGGCTACACGCCGTTGTATGCCGCGGTCATCGCGATTTTCGCTACCATCGGGGCCAGCTGGATCCGGAAAGAGACCCGCATGACCTGGAGCAAGATTATCGAAGCCACGGTGGAAGGGGCCAAGGGCGCCATCTCCGTTGGCGTCTGCTGCGTCATCATCGGCGTCATCATCGGCACGGTTACCCTCACCAGCATGGGCCTGAACATGGGTTACCTGATTCTGAATGTAATTAACAATGACAATATTTACGTGACGGGCCTTTTGGTCATGATCATGTCCACGATCCTTGGCATGGGCGTTCCCGGTGTGGCCGCGTACGTTATCGTGCAGGCGGTGGCGGTTCCGGTGCTGATCAAGGCCGGCGTGCTGCCCCTGACTTCCCATCTGTTCTGTCTCATCTATGCCTGCCTGTCCAACATCACCCCGCCCGTTGCCATGAGCGCCTATGTGGCGTCCGGCATCGCCGGTTCCGACCAGACGAAGACGGGGCTGTGGGCTGTGCGGTTAGGGCTGATCGGTTTTATCATCCCCTTCTTCTTCCTGGATAACCCGGTGCTGTTGATCGGGGTGGACCCCAACGTAGCATTATCAACAACCTTATGGACCGTATTCACTGCCTGCGTGGGTACCGTCGCCCTGGTAGCCGGATTGGAAGGCTGGCTGGTACAGAAATGTAACTTGGTGGAGCGGCTGGTCCTCATCGCCGCGGCGCCTGCCATGCTGTACCCGGGAACTTTCACCGATTTCATCGGACTGGCCTGCCTGGTGGTGATCGGGGCGCTGCAGTTTATTAGAAGAAAGAAAAGCTGAGTTTTAGTTGTATGGAATTGTGCGGAAGAAAAAGAGTTGAGTAAAACATCGGGTGCGTTTGCGTTATTCCATGAGATGAAATTCGCCGTTATGGCGAGACTGTCTGAGGGGCGTAGCCCCGAGTTTCGAAGCCATAGGCGAATGAATCCATGGAATAGCAAACGAGCACGGTTTTACGAAATTTTTTACTGACGCATAATTTTATACAGATTAAAAATAAGTAACTCTGTTATTTTTATGAAAAAAGCGATATAATAGTTCAAGTAGCATTACCTGAACATGTTAATTTTTTAAGGAGGAAAAGAACTATGAAAAAATCCTTGAAACGCATATTAAGCGCATCTTTGGCCACCATGTTAATGGTAGGGGCATTAACTGGCTGCGGCGGCGGAGAGAAAAAGGCGGAAGCTCCGAAGAAAGCTCCCGCGGCTGCGACGGAAAAGATCAAGATCAATTTCCCGACAGCTTCTGCTTCCGGCGCCCTGTATGCAGTAGGCGCTGCCATTACCAATAACTGGAACAAGACCGTTCCTTCCGTCAGCGCGGCGAGCCAGGCTTCTGCCGGCGGCATTGCCAACCTGAATATGGTTTCCGACGGGGAAGCCCAGGTTTCCATCGCCATCAGCAGCAACGCGTATCAGTGCATGAACGGTACCGACAGCTTTAAAGGCCATGCGTACAAAGACCTGAAAGCTATCGCCGGTCTGTACCTGAACCCCAACCAGGTGGTAGTAACCAACAAATCTGGTATCACGAAACTGGAAGAAGTGAAAGGCAAACATTTTGCGGTAGCTTCTGCCGGTTCTTCCGTCTATAACGAATGCCAGACCCATTTCACCGCGGCCGGCATCAAATTCCCGGAAGAGATTAAAGCGGAATACATCGCCTTCGGCGGCGCGGCTGACATGCTGCAGAACGGCACCATCGACGGCGCCTGGATCATGTCCGGCACCCCGGCTTCTGCTGTTTCCCAGGCTCTGAGCGCCAACTGCCGTCTGGTAAATATCAGCGACGACATTATTAAAAAGCTGCAGGAAAAATATCCCTGGTATGTTAAGTACACCATTCCCGCAGGCACCTATCCGAACCAGAAAGAAGCCATCAACACCTCCGCGATTAAGATGGTTATGTTCTGCCGTCACGACCTGAAGGAAGATACCGTTTACCAGCTGACCAAGACTTTCTGGGAACACATCGACGAACTGGGTCAGTCCCAGAAGAACCTGAAAGGCCTGAAACCGGCTGAAGCAGTAAAAGATATCGCCAAGATCCCGCTGCATCCCGGCGCGGAAAAATATTACAAGGAAATCGGCGTGCTGAAATAAAAGTATTTGCTGAGAATAAACTTGCTTAATTGAATGCGTTCAGGTACAATAATTGTGCCTGAACGTTTTTCATTTTGAAAAAGAAGGAAATGCGGAATTTCTTTATTCTGCAAACAAAATTTTTTGCGGTTTTTTCTTGCGTGTTTCACGTGAAACAATTATACTAAAAGCATGCAGAAGAACTTTTACGCAGTAGTGTTTCTATGCGCTTTTAACTTTTTGATTCCATAACTTTATAAAATTTATTGTGGTGAAGGACTTGGGGGAGCGCCCTGGTTCTGTATGAAAATATAAATATTTTCTGAAGCCGAAATGCGAGGGAGCCCGTGTGCCGGGCTGAGAGGATGCCAGAGATCATCGACCGCCGGTTTGTATGAAGGTAAACCGTTGTATGTAAGGAAAAGTTACCGTTGAACAGTGGCTGGAAAATTCCGGCACCGGAACAGCGGCAAACATTTTTTGCTGACGCGCAGTTTCATTTCATGCATATCGTTCCTGAAACGCATTTTGGTTTTGGCATGTAAGGCGCGATATGCAGTCGCGCTTTTATTATTTTTGGTTTCTTTTTGGAATCGTGAGGCGTGACCGCGGAATTCAATATGTCATAGCGAAAGAATGGGGGATTAAAAATGAAAAAAACAGTTGCTTTTATCATGTTCCTGTGCCTTTGCGCGGGTTTGCTGGCAGGCTGCGGTGGCGGTGAAACGAAAAAGAACGCCGGAAGCAATGAGATTAAAGAATTGAAGATTGCCGTTTCTCCCTATCAGGATGCGGAGACGGTAAAAACGGCTGTGGGTCCGTTAAGTACGATGCTGCAGGGAAAACTGAAGGAAAAAGGCTTTGCGGTCGGCAAGGTGTCCGTAAGCGTGGGCACGTCCTACAGCGCGGTAGGGGAAGCCTTAAGCGCGGGCAGCGCGGACGCGGGTTTCGTTTCCGGCGCGACTTATGTGTTGTTTGACAAGGAAATCGATGTGCTCCTCACGGCGTTGCGGCAGGGGATTAGCAAGGACACAACAGACGTAAAGGTATGGAACGAAGGGGAACCGGAAAAGTTTAACGACAAGCTTGTCCAGCATTACCGCTCAGTCCTGGTGACGGGGCCTTCCGCCAGAGGAAAAGCCTTGCTGGAAAAGGTAAAGAAAGGGCAGAAGCCTTCCTGGGAGGAACTGAACGGGCTGACCTGGACGGTGATGAGCCCTGCTTCCGCTTCGGGCTACTTGTATCCTTCCCTGTTTTTGAAAAAGGAATACGGGAAAACGATTGCGGATCTGGCCCATGTGGTGCAGGCAGAGTCTTATACCACATCTATGGCGCGGCTGGCTTCCGGGCAGGCGGACATCGCGGTGGCTTTTTCCCACATACGGATCCGCAATGAAAAGAACTGGCAGAAAAAGCTGGGCGGCACGGACACGATCTGGAAGCAGACGGGCATCATCGGTGTGACGGATAAGATTTATAACGACACGGTCTGCGTGAGCAAAACGTCCAAAACCATGCAGGACCAGAAGTTCCGCAAGGCTTTCGGCGAAGCGTTGATCGAGATCGGAAAGACTAAAGAAGGACTGGACGCGCTGAAGATTCTGGGTCACAAAGGCTACGACTGGGCCGATGCGAAGAATTATGACGACGAACGCCGGGTGCAGCGGGAACTGAAAGGGAAGTAAGCAAATTGTAATACGATGCCGTTACATCATGCGGTGTGTTGGCGTTCTGTTGTATGTTTGCTGTGAAAAGTGGCAACGAACGGGCGGATGAATGGTATATTGGTACCTGAGATCTTGCGTTAAGTGAAAAATTGCGTTAAGGTGGTTCGGTATGCTGGAGTTAAAAAATGTAACCCATCAATTTCATAAGGACGAACCGGTTTTGCAGCAGGTTTCCCTGCAGGTTGCCGATGGGGAGTTTTTGGCCGTGATCGGGCGCAGCGGGGCAGGGAAGACCACCCTGCTGAAGCTGCTCAACGGGATGGTGACGCCGCAGCATGGCACGGTCTGGGTAGACGGAGAGTGCCTGTCAAACTGCAACGGAAAAAAACTGCGGCAGATACAGCAGAGGATCGCGGTGATTTATCAGGATTTCTGTCTGGTTCCCCAATCGACGGCATTGGAAAACGTGCTGCACGGGGCGCTGAGCCGGAATCCGTTCTGGCGCGTCATGACAGGATGTTTTTCGGAACAGGACCGGGAAAGCGCGAGAGCGGCCCTGACCAAAGTCGGACTGGCTGAGAAAGCGGATGCCCTGGTTTCTACATTAAGCGGCGGCGAGAAACAGCGGGTGGCCATTGCCCGGGCGCTGCAGCAGCAGGCCCGCATCATTCTGGCTGACGAGCCGGTGGCTTCGCTGGATCCGGTAGCCGCGGAGCAGGTTCTTTCATTATTAAAATCCCTGCAGCAGGAGAAGAAGCTGACGGTAGTCATGAACAGCCACAATACAGTTCAGGCCGCGCAGTATGCGGAGCGGATCATTGGCTTAAAGCAGGGTGTTGTGATAAAAGACGGCCCTGCTTCCGCATGGGATGAAGCTTCTTTTGCGGACGTTTACGGAGGCGCGCAATGAAACGGTCATATCTTGTCCGCAGTGTAATAGTTGTGCTTTGTCTGCTGGTTTCCATATGGCAGACAGAGTTTTCCCTGCCCCTGTTATGGGAGCGGGGCCACTACTTTATTGACACGGCCGTCAGGATGTTCCCCCCGGATACTGCCTTTTTGAACGCAATTCTGGTTCCGCTGCGGGATACGGTGTATATTTCCCTGCTGGGAACCGTTTTGGGCGGAATCATCGGGGCAGTGGGAACAGTGGTGTGCAACGGGTATGTGAATCAGTGGAAAGCTGCGCGGATTATTCTGAAAGCGGCGGTACACGTGTTTCGCTGCATTCCTGTACTGATCCTTGCTTTGCTCTGCACTTTTGTGTTCGGCCTGGGCCTGTGGTCCGGCATTATCGCTGTTACCCTGTCCACCGGGGCGGTGCTTTCTCGGCTGGGGTACGAAGACAGCGAGAACGCGGAACTGAAGACGGCCCGCGTATTGGAATATGCGGGAGCGGGGCGATTCAGGGCCTGGTGGGTCTCAGTCTGGAAGCAGATACTTCCGGGATATCTTGCCAACCTGTTGTACCTGTTGGAATCCAATGTGCGTAACGCCGCGGTGCTGGGTTTTGTGGGAGCGGGAGGCATAGGTCTGCTGCTGAATGAAAAACTGGCCTGGCGGGAGTACTCCAAAGTGGGCATGATCCTGTGCGTGTTATATCTGGTAGTGTTGGCAACCGAGAGCTTAAGCGGGTTTTTGCGTGTTCAACTTGTAGAATCGGAAACAAAATACAAAAAATGGCATGTCCCCGCGGTTCTGTGCGTTTTTTTCATCATTTTCTCTTTTTTCACCGGCTTTCCGGCCGTCTCCGGAGTAAACAAAACCGCGCTGACGTCTATTGTTGAAGGAGTTGTAAATCCAGATATTACAATGTTGTTTTCTCTGGGTCCGGATGAGGTCCCGGCCCTGTTGTTTGAGAGTTTCTGCATTGCTCTTCTGGGGACACTCGGAGGAACTTTATTCGCGCTGCTGTTATCTGTTTTTTCCTGCTTCCGCTTTTTTGGTTTTGCAGCGTTGCTGACGCGTCTGCTGTTGCTGGTGTTCCGTTCGGTGCCGGTCCTTGTTTACGGACTGCTGTGGATCCGGGTGACCGGGCCCGGTCCGTTTGCCGGCGTGCTGACTATGGCCCTGTGCAGCATCGGGCTTCTGGCCAAACGCTTCCTGATTGCCATTGACAGCATTGACCTGAAACCGTATTACGCATTGCGGGCCTCCGGAGTTCACATCCTGGCGGCTGTCCGCTGGGCCGTGGTTCCCCAGATATTGCCGCATTATCTGTCTGCCGTTATCTACCGCATGGACATCAACCTGCGGGAAGTGGCTGTGCTGGGCCTGGTTGGCGCGGGCGGCATCGGTACGCCCCTTGTTCTGGCCATGAATCATTATGAATGGAAGCAGGCCGGTGCGCTGCTTTGGGGTCTGATCCTGCTGGCGGCGGCGGCAGGGGCTGTCTCGGAAAACTGCCGGAAGAAATTGAGAATATAAAGAAACACTGATTAAATACGTTTGCACGGCAGCTTTTGGCAGGCGCGCAGACGAATGAATCAGTGTTTTTTCATTAAAAAGACTGTACACCCTTGGGCGTTATCAGGCGCTGTGCCTGCCCATATGTACAGTCTTTTTTGATGCGTTTTTTGTATTAAGTTGTGATGCTTAAAGAATTCCCATGACCGTCTTAAAGTCTTTCAGGTAATGTCGGGAAACCGGCACTTCTTCTTTTTCGTAGTGGTTCATGATCAGCAGGTAGGTGTCGTTAAACCAGGGCTCGATTTCTTTCACCATGTTTATGTTGACAAGAAAGCTTTTATTCGTCCGCAGGAAGCCGGAACGGCTCAGGCGGCTTTCCACGTCCTTCAGCAGCAGCTTGGATTCCAGGATGCCCCGTGTGGTATAGAACTGGAGCTTGCCCTGCAGCGTTTTGATCAGCACGATTTCTTTTTCCGGGTTGAGGACTATAAACTTGTTTTCTATAGCCAGCACAAAATTGTTTTTGGAGTTGATGATCTCGCCGATCTGTTTGTTGGATTCCTGTTCTTCCATGTTCTGCTTTACGCGGGCGATGGTTTTGCGGATCCGTTCTTCGGTATAAGGCTTGAGAATATAATCAAACACGGCAAGGTCGAAGGCCTGGATGGCAAACTGCGCGAAGCCGGTGCTGAACACGACGCGGGGCATGGAGAGGATTTCATCGCTCATCCGTTCCATGGCCTGCACGGTCTGTATCCCGGTCATTACAGGCATTTCAATGTCCATAAAGACCACATCGATGGAATCTTTTTTTAAGAATTCCAAAAAGCTTTTTCCTGTTGAAAACTCGGCTACGACGTCTACATTTTCCATTTCCTGCAAAATGGAAGTCAGTTCGTATCTTGCAGGCATTTCATCATCCACAACTGCTGCCCGGATTTTTGTCATCATGTCCTCCTTGTCAGCGGTATTTCAAAAAAGACCATGGTCCATGCATTTTCACTGCTGGTTATCTGCAGCCCGCTATCTTCCCCATAATAAGCCAGAAGCCGTTTATGCACGTTTTGCAGGCCGACGGATTTTCTCTCTCCGCTTTCTGCTTCTTCCTCTGAAGAAGGCGGTTCTTCTTCTGTCAGAAGGTGGGATAATTTTTCTTGCGGTATTCCCACTCCGTTATCATACACATAAAGGCGGACATTTTGTCCGTGCGGCGCGGCGCCAATCTCTACGGTACCGCCGTTTTCCCGGGGCAGCACGCCGTGTTTGATGGCGTTTTCTACCAAAGGCTGCAGGATCAGGCAGGGGAGATTGAAATCCAGATAGTCTGGTATGTTGTAAGTTACTTTAAGGCGCTCCCCGAAACGGGCCATCTCAATGTTGACATAAGCCTGGATATGCCTGATCTCCTGGCGGAAATTGATGAATACGCTTTCATTGTTCAGGCTGTGCCGGTAGTATTCTCCCAGATAGATGATCAGGTCTTTTGCTTTTTCCGGGTTGCTCCGGCAGTAGTAACTGATGGTGTTCAACGCGTTAAAAAGAAAATGTGGATTGATTTGTGCCTGCAGCACCTTTACTTCCGCTTCCGAAAGCAGGACGGCCTGCTCTTTCAGCTTGTTGATATCAACCTGGATCTGCAACAGGCTGCAGAGACCGCGGAACAGCTCCATTTCGAAATTGGAAAAATCTTCTTTGGAATCTTTGCTGATGACAAGCAGCTGCTGGTTTTCCGCCTCTTTGTAAATGGGAAAGATGGCGGTATTATAACTGCCGAGGATGTTTTTCTCAATGTTGCTTCCAAAGTAATAGTTTTTTCGTTTAATATATTCTCTGGCAATTTCCGGCTCAACGCCCTCGGCGCAGGAAAGGGCGACGATCCTCCGCTGGGATAAAACAGCTGCCCAGGATACGCCGGCGGTGGATTCCAGCACGATATCGACAATGGACTTTATGGTTTTGGGGTTATAACCTTCCTGCAACACGTTGATGGCAAGATTCATCACGCGGAAAGATGTTTCCGCTGCTTCGGCCTTGGCCCGTTCCTGACGCCGGTAGTTATCCTCGATGACGCCTGCGAACAGCGCGATGGCGATGGGGTTGGTCAGCAGCATGGAAGGCGCGATGGCCTTGACTAACGCCAGGGCGTGAGCATAGGGCTTTGCCATCAACAGCAGCAGAACCATATGCAGCGCTTCAAACGTAAAACCAATGGCAAAGGCGTAGGGCCACATTTTTTTCTGCTGTTTGAACCAGCCGGACAAAAAGCCGGCCAGTATGCCCTGCAGGATGGTGATCAGACCGCTTTCAAAGGAAGAAAGGGTGATGGGGGAAATCATGCGGTGTACGCCGACGATGGTGCCGGTAACAGCGCCCACCACGGGACCGCCCAATAAGCCACCCACAATGACGCCTACGGCCCGGGTATTGATGATTCCGTAAGTGGTACGGATGCCCCAGTAGGTACCCAGAATCCCGATTACGGAAAACAATACGATAAAAATCAGTTTGTTTTTTGTTGTATATTCTTTTTCTGCCAGCGCGCTGTTAAAAATACGCGTCTTGCTTAACAGCATGATGATGGCGAGGAACAGGGAGGTCCCCAGCCACAGCTGCTGGATTTCGATTCTGGCAGAATCCAGGATGGAAAGTTCAAACACGAAATATACAACTCCTTTACCGCAGGCGCAAAACGGCTGGAAAGTTTCCCGGAAACCGTGTCGGAGCGGTTTTCTTTCATTATAACGTGAAATAAAAATGCTGACAAGAAATAAAAAATCCTTCCTCTGCAGATGCGTCTCACATCACACCCGCAAAGGAAGGAGAATTGGTTTTATCTGGGCTGTTTATGACGGGAAGGAAGGTAGGTTGAATCCGTCATGAAACAGCCTTTGATATTAAACTGTAATGAATTATTCGCCTAATTTGGCTTTGGTGGTAGCTTCGTCCCAGCCGAAGAATTCTTTCATGATTTCGTTGGTGTCTGCGGCCAGCAGCGGAGCCGGGGTCAGAACTTCGCCCGGGGTTTCGGACAGTTTGATCGGGATTCCGGGCACTTTCAGTTTGCCGGCTACCGGATGCTCAACTTCTACGATCATGTTGCGGGCGATGATGGAAGGATCTTCCATAACCTGGGCAACATTGTTGATCGGAGCGCAGGGAACGCCTGCTGCTTCCAGTTCAGCAATCCATTCTTTGGTGGTACGGGTCTTCAGAACTTCGTTCATCAGAACGGTCAGTTCTTCAACATTTTCCGTACGGTGCGGGTTGGAATCGAAACGCGGATCGTTGACCCATTCCGGTTTGCCCATAACGTCGCAGAGCTTCTTCCACAGACGGTCGTTGCCGCTGCCTACGATGATGGAACCGTCTTTGGAGGTGAAGTCCGCGAACGGGGTGATGGAAGGATGACGGTTGCCAATCGGGCCGGGAGCTACGCCGGTGCATACATAACGGGCAACAGCATTTTCCAGAATGGCTACCTGGCAGTCCAGCATAGCAACGTCAACCAGCTGGCCTTTGCCGCTGGATACGCGATGATACAGGGCCATCATAACGCCCAGGCAGGTGAACAGGCCGGCAAATACGTCGCCAACGGAAGCGCCGACGCGCATCGGATGACCGCCTTTTTCGCCGGTGATGCTCATGATACCGCCCATAGCCTGTACAACTACGTCATAAGCGGGTTTTTTGGTGTAGGGGCCCGTACGGCCGAAGCCGGAGCAGGCTGCATAGATCAGGCGGGGGTTGATTTCTTTCAGGACATCCCAGCCCAGACCGAATTTTTCCATGGTGCCGGGGCGGTAGTTTTCTACAACTACGTCAGCCTGTTTAACCATTTCTTTGAAGATTTCGCAATGTTTCGGATTTTTGAAGTCCAGGGACATGGAGCGTTTGTTGCGGTTCAGGCTCATGAAGTAAGCGGATTCGGTGCCCAGGAACGGGGTGAAAGCGCGGGAGTCGTCACCTACTTTCGGCGGCTCGATTTTGATTACGTCGGCGCCGAAGTCAGCCATCATCATAGTGCAGTACGGACCAGCCAGTACGCGGGACAGATCAAGAACTTTAATACCTTTTAACGGACCCATTAATACATTACCTCCTTGGAATTGAATAAATTAAATGGATTCATGATGCACAACGTTGTTAATCAATACAGGTGTTTCTTATGCAATGATAATTTCTAACAGTATTTTGTATTTCAATTATTTTTTGTTGGTAGCCATGAAATAAGCACGGGCGATCAGAACAGCGATGATGATGTTGATCAGCATGGTCAGGCCGCCGGGGATGCCCAGTTTCGGAACGATCATGATGCCTGCCAGGGAAGAAAGCAGAATGATAACGCCCAGTACGAAGTTTTTGCTGGCCAGGTCGGCGTAAACAGCACCCAGCACGCAGGGGAGAACGAAACCGAACATTTTCATGACGAACTTCGGCATCAGGGGCATAACCTGTGCGCCAACCAGTGCGAAGAAGGAGATCATGATAACGGTTACGAATACGGATGCGCAGATACCGATACAGGACATGATTTCCGCTTTCGGGGTGCCCTGTTCGCAGTTGGTAACTTTCTGCGCCATGTTGGCGGCCGGGGCACGAACTTCACCTACGTTGCCGCAGATCCAGCACATGAAAGTACCGGCCATGTTTACGATGGGGAAGAAGGATACAGGCTGTACGATATAGCCAACACCGAATGCAGCAGCTGCTGCCAGCCACAGCTGGAGAAGCTGGCTTACGGACGGGAACTGGCCGGTGATCGTGGAAACATAGACTGCCGGAATAAAGTTACAAATTAACGCGATGGTTACAAAGAGAAGACCCATTGTCTTGGCACTGGATCTGAAACCCTGAATAATTTCCTGATCTTTATTCATATCGATTCACCTCCGATTACATAAACATGGCGGCACAGAACATGCCAACCAGCATGGCCAGACCCAGGGAGAATTCCTGGATTTTTTTGTTGCCTTTGAAAATTCGGCCGATAATCAGCATCGCGATGAAGGATACGATAGCCGCGAACAGGTTTTTCTGATTTACCACGCCTTTTTTGATGATGGCGTTGCCTAACAGGGTGGAGAACAGACCGAGGGCAGCCGCAGCCATGAACAGTTTTACCCAGGCGGCGTTGAAGTTATCCCTCAGGTACTCAACAGCCTTGTTCAGGGACGGGGCGCCGTAGCCGCCGATCACAATCCAGCCGGAGTTGTTCAGGGCCATGCCCCACAGGGCGAAGACGAAGCCTAACATGGTCAGTTTGCCGGCTTCCAGGGAAGAACCTGCCATACCGGTTGCGATGGCGGACATGGCCAGCTCGGTACGGGCTGCGCCGATATCGTTCATACGCATCCAGGCGGTAGGTCCGCCTAATACTGCCATCAGGGCGATCAATACGATTACAGGTGCGAACGCAGGTCCGATAGAGGTAAATACCGCGGAGCGGAAACCGGTCATGCATTCTTCTCTGGGAATGCCCATTTTATCGGCGTTCTTTAAGCACAGACGGAAGAACATCAACGCCATTAAAAAGATGTTGATGATCATGAAGCTGGACATTACCCACAACATAGGGGAATTCATTATATCTTTTACTTCCATGATAATTTAACACTCCTCTCTAAGCGATACAAAATACTACTTTAGAAACTATCCTCCTTTCCTGCTATTTTTTACATTATATTCACATTTTTGCGGGAAATGTTAAAAAAAAGGCTAAGTTGCGGAAAACAAAGGGTAAGTTACGGAAGAAAAAAAGAAGTCTTTTACAGGATAAAAATCCGTGAAAGACTTCTCTTATTAAGCGTAATTCCTGTTAATCGGAAAATGTTGTATCACGTTGCGGTAAGCCGGAGCATATATTGTGTTTCAGCATTTGTTTGCCTGCGGGATTTTCCGCCGGGCAATATTTCAACAGCATGTCCGGTTATCTTTTTACGGTTGCCTGATCAGCATGAAAACGAGGGCGATTGCCGTATAAGCAAGCACGGCGAGAAATGTCAGGGCTGCAATATAGACTGCTGCCTTCCGCATCGTTGCCCCAAAGCGCTGGCACAGCCAGAACAGTACAAAAAAGAGGATGAAACTCACAATATAACGGTAAGGCGGCTGCAGTAAAATATCCATTTTATATGACCTTTCTTAAGGAACCGCTGTTGAAAGTGTTTGTTGTAAGGCGTATTTGCGGTTCTTTATCGTTTCTTTTTCCAGGTGCCTGCCAGGTAATTGACAAACTGTTCCGCCGAGCGGCCGGACAAAAAGCCGTGGCTCATCTGCCACTTCTGTGCTTCTTCCCGGATTTCTTTCGGTGTGATGCGGATTTCCGGACGGCGCTTTAAGAGGCCGGTGACAATCTTCATGTATTCGTCCCGGTCCGGGCGGAAATAGCCGATGGAGATGCCGAACCGGTTGGCCAGGGACAGCTTCTCCTGCTCCGTGTCATTCCGGTGCATGTCGTCCTGGCTGGCATCGTATCTGTCGCTCCAGGTTTCCCGGATCAGGTGCCGGCGGTTGGACGTGGCATAGATTAAAACATTTTCCGGTTTCGGTTCCAGGCCGCCTTCGATGATTGCCTTCAGATATTTATATTCCAGCTCGGTTTCTTCAAAGGAAAGATCGTCCATGTACAGGATGAACCGGTAGTTACGGTTTTTGATCTGGGCAACGACCCGGGGCAGTTCCTTGAACTGGTGCTTGTAGATTTCAATCATGCGCAGGCCGTCCCCGTAATACCGGTTCAGGATGGCCTTGATGCTCATGGATTTGCCGGTGCCGGCGTCACCGTACAGCAACACATTATTGGCGTCTTTCCCCTGGATAAAAGCTTCCGTGTTCTGGATCAGCGCTTTCTTCTGCATCTCGTAACCGATCAGGTCTTCCAGTCTGGCATCGCTGGTGTGGGAAATGGGTTCCAGCAGTTCGGCAGACGGGTCGTTGGAAATGCGGAAGGCTTTGTTAAGGCCGAATTTACCCACGCCGTATTTTTTATAGAAGCCGGTTACTGCCCGGTATACGCCGTTTGCATCCGTTGCCTGTTCAATGGCGCTGCTCAGTTCCTGAACTTTCTCACTGACGCTTTTATTGAAAATCTGTTCTTTCTTTTCCACCGCGGTAAAATTCTGGATGATGGAGAAGCAGTTCAGGCCCAGTTCTTTTTCCATGGGGGAAAAGTCGTAATCGAACAGTTCCTTGAAAACGGCCAGGTCGTTTTTGGCGAACTGGTTCACCGAGCCTTTATTGGCTCCCACTTTTTCGGAGACCAGCGTAAAGGGCGTCTCAGTCATGGCCAGAAGGAAGGCCAGATAATTATGCCAGAGGTTTTTGTTGAAACCGTAGGTCGTGGCTACGTCCAGCAACCGGTGGATTTCCAGCAGTGTGTCCCGTACCAGTTCTTCTTTTGTGGAGGATTTTTCCTGGAACCGGCGGCAGATGTCGGAGAGGCGGTACAGGATGCAGTCGTCTCCCAGGTTGCTGTAGATAATTAATTTTGATGTTAAGCGATACATGGATGCTATTTCTCCTGCCTGAAAAAAATAATAATAGTTAATAGGTATTTAAGGTTTTAAACAAGTTATGATTGATAAAATATAATAGAAAAGCCGTTAAACTGACAGCTTCGCTGCATACATGTCCATGCTGCAGCCTGTTAATCAGGGAAATGAAAAGGCTGTCCGGAATACAGACGACAACCGATTCCGGAACAGCCTGTCAAATGCAAAAGTGATCCGGCTGTAAAAGTTCTTTACTCTTCACCTGGTTATTCTTCGCCCGGTGCGCGGAGGATGGCGCCTTCCGCGGCGGAAGATACCAGCGCGGCATAACGGGCCAGATAGCCGTGTTTCACTTTCGGCGGCGGGCATTTCCATTTAGCCCGGCGTTTTTCCAGTTCTTTCTCGGAAACTCTGAAGTTAAGCTTCCGCTTCGGAATGTCGATTTCAATAATATCGCCTTCTTCAACCAGGGCGATAGGACCGCCTTCCACTGCTTCCGGCGAAATGTGGCCGATGCAGGCGCCGCGGGTCGCTCCGGAGAAACGCCCGTCGGTAAGTAACGCGACTTCCTTATCCAGGCCCATTCCGGCCAGTACGGAAGTGGGATTCAGCATTTCACGGAAGCCGGGGCCGCCTTTCGGACCTTCGTAGCGGATAACGATAACATCACCGGGATTGATTTTTTTGGTGCAGATAGCTTTAATTGCCTCTTCTTCCGAATTGAACACCCGGGCCGGGCCGGAATGTACCAGCATTTCTTCCGCCACGGCGCTGGCTTTAACGACGGAGCAGTCAGGGGCCAGGTTGCCTTTCAGGATAGCGATGCCGCCGGTAGTGCGGTAGGGTTTTTCGCAGCTGTGGATTACGTCAGGACGGCGGACTTCCGCGTCTTTGATCAGAGCGCCGATGGTCTTACCGGTAACGGTCTTGCAGGATTTGATGATGAGCCCTTTCTTTGCCAGTTCATGCATAACCGCGCTGATGCCGCCGGCTTCGTTCAGGTCCGTCATATGATGGGGGCCGCCGGGGCTCAGGAAAGTCAGGTAGGGGGTCTTCTTGGAAATTTTATCGAACAGTTCCAGGGGCAGCTTGATGCCGGCTTCATGGGCAATGGCGGGGAGGTGCAGCGCCGTGTTGGAGCTGCCGCCGATAGCCATGTCTACGGTAATGGCATTTTTGAAAGAATTCATGGTTACGATATCTCTCGGGAGCACCTGTTCTTTGACCATGCGGACAACGGCTTCACCGCATTTTTTGGCCAGACGGGCGCGGTCCCCCTGATAAGCGGCGGGAATCGTTCCGTTGCCAGGCATAGCCAGACCCAGTACTTCCGAGAGGCAGTTCATGGTGTTGGCGGTAAACAGGCCGGCGCAGCTGCCGCAGCCGGGGCAGGCGGCCTTTTCCACGCAGGTCAGTTCTTCTTTATTGATTTTGCCGGCTTCGAAACGGCCGGCTGCTTCAAACGCAGTGGAAATACTGATATCTTTCCCGTTCAGGCGTCCGGGAAGCATGGGACCGCCGCTGCATACTACGGAAGGGATGTTCAAACGCAGTGCTGCCATCAGCATGCCGGGAACAATCTTGTCGCAGTTGGGGATCAGTACCATGCCATCAAACGCATGGCCGTTGACTACGGCTTCAATGCTGTCGGCGATTAGTTCGCGGCTGACCAGGGGGTATTTCATGCCTACGTGGCCCATGGCGATGCCGTCGCACACACCGATGGCGGGGACTTCAATCGGAACACCACCTGCGGCCAGCACGCCGTATTTTACCATTTTCGCCTGGTCGTCCAGATGCGCGTGGCCCGGGATGATTTCACTCTGGGCATTGACGACCGCAATTAAGGGTTTGCGTAAATCTTCCTCAGAAAAACCCAAAGCATAGAAACAGGAACGGTGGGCTGCACGGGTAGAGCCCTTTTTAACTAAATCGCTTCGCATATGAAAACCTCTTTCCGTATATGAAATAATAATGTAATAAAACTCTCCGTCCTCTTAAACGACGGTATCAATTTATTTTATGCTTATAGAGAAGGATTGTCAATGTATGAACGGATGATGAAATAAGTTTCCCGGCTTTTGGGAACGTAAAATGTTAAAAGAGTTACAGCTTTTTCGGGTTGCGGGAAGTTCTTTTTTTTGGTCCGTGTGGAACCCAAGGCGGTTTCCAAAAAAGTTTGAGTGGGATTAAAAGATGCTTGTTAGAGCTAAAAGAATATAATATAATATGTATAAATAATAAATAGTTTACTGTCTTATATTCGGGAGGATGAAAGCTGATGATAACAATTAAAGACGTTGGGACCTGGTTGGAAGGTAAAAATGTTCCTTATGAAGTGATGGTTGATTCTGCGACAGGCAACGATGTGTATATTGTGAAGCATCATTCCGAGGTAGCGGGCATTGATTATCTGGGCGTCATTGCTGTGCCTCCGGGGCGCTTTATGATGGTTAAGGTCGTGGGGGCCGATTTAAGCAAGTATCATCCCCGTAAATGCGTGGCGGTACTGCAGCAGTTTAACGGACTGATGAACCGGCGCCACACGCCGGACAGCTATAATTATAATGTGGAAGGAAAGAACCTGATCATTATCTTCTGGCCGGAAAATACGACCACGGACAGCATCCAGCACTATCTGGATTTCGGGTTTGACCGCCTTGACTTCATGTACAGAAATCTGGAAAAACTGGAAATAGCGGATTAAAACAGTTTTTCAACTTTTTCTTGACAATCTTTTCCTGTTGTTCTATAATACTCAAGTAACACGTCAAGTGGTCGACTAGCTCAGCTGGCAGAGCAACTGACTCTTAATCAGTGGGTCCGGGGTTCGAGCCCCCGGTCGATCACCATGTGGGCGCTTAGCTCAGCTGGGAGAGCGTCTGCCTTACAAGCAGAATGTCAGCGGTTCGATCCCGTTAGCGCCCACCATTTTTTTATGTCCGGCCCGGTGGTTCAGTTGGTTAGAATGCCGCCCTGTCACGGCGGAGGTCACGAGTTCGAGTCTCGTCCGGGTCGCCAGTATGCCTCGGTAGCTCAGTTGGTAGAGCAAGGGACTGAAAATCCCTGTGTCCACAGTTCGAT
>JAFQZL010000043.1 GCA_017405945.1 Acidaminococcaceae bacterium | reverse complement strand
TTGACAGAAACGCATTTCTATACTAAAATATCCTATGTATTCGGGGCGTGGCTCAGCTTGGTAGAGCGCTTCCTTGGGGTGGAAGAGGTCGCTAGTTCAAATCTAGTCGCTCCGACCAATTAAAAAAACATCGGGAATCCGTATAATAAGCGGGTTCCCGAATTTTTTATATTTAACGGCATTTGCACAGTTTGGCTCAGTTATACCTATAAGATATAGCGCGTCCCAAATTTATAAAATTGGTGCTTTTTTAATTTGTCTGATAGCGAGAAGTTTTGAACAGTTATAAATTCGTATTTATCGGACAAAACGTTATGACCCCGCCTGCCATACAGTTTGAATCTGCTGCATGGCAATGATTTGCAGACAGACATAATCACTGTCTATCATATTTTAATGAGTGCGTAGGGCGTAACATCAGTAACTGTGCGGCCTCATGAAAAAAATCCGGGTGTTTTTTCCCCCGGATCAGGTTGCCCGGCGCCAGTCAAACTGTCACCGGGTGTAAATCCGGTTTCTCCCTTTGTTTTGGAAAATATTAAACGAAGCCCCTGTCTATCGCTAAAAACAGATTGGTTCACGATGGACCGTGGTTACTATTGTTGTTTTATATTTTTATTTTTGTGGCTAACTCTGACGTGTTGTGGTATAATATTATGTATTTCATTTTACAGCATTTTATAATTGAAGGAGCTTGCTATGATTCGTACATTATCTCTGACCTGTTCCCGCTGCGGCAAAGTGTTCAGCGCGCAGGTTCATCTGTATTATCAGGACGATTTTACCGCACAGAGCTTTAAAGATATTAAACTGGTCTGTGATGACTGTATTCGTGCATGGAAAGAAAAATGGCAGATTGCCCATGCAGAATTTCACGAAGAGAACTATGTTCTTACCGTAACCATTACCCTGAAAGACGGAACCGTTTATAAGAACATGGACTGCACCCCGATGGATGACACGGAATCGGTCATCACCGGGGAAGATATTCCGCCGGAAGCCCAGCATGCGCTGTACAATTATTACGTTACTTTTGCACAGAAACGTGAATCGCAGCAGATTAAAGACTGCTTCTTTACTAAAGAAGAAGATGGGAAGATGTCCGCCGATATTACAACGGTAGGCGGCGAACGGTATGACAAGCTTGTGTTTTATGTGGAAGACGGCTACCTGAAAACAGAGCAGGATGTTCCGGACTATGTTATGGACGGTCTGGTCATCGCTTACAAATCCTATCTGGCCCAGGAGGAGATGCTTTCCACTGCTTCCCAGCCGGCACCCCGGATGCCCCAGCGGAAACCGATGCCGGAAAGCCAGTGGAATACCGGCGAAGGTTACGGCAGCGGAAACACAACCGGCGGTTTCGGACACCGGAACAGGAATCCTTTCGGAGGATTTTAAGTTAGTATTGATTTGAACGGTTTACCATTTAAACCCGGTAAAAGCAAAATTTTGCCTATCTGATACCGCGTATTCAGAAGGCAGCGGACATACTGAAATATATTCGGGGAGATGTCATGAGCGAATTAAAAGAAAAAATAGAAAAACGGCGTACCTTTGCAATCATTTCACATCCGGACGCCGGTAAAACAACCTTAACTGAAAAACTGCTGTTATACGGCGGCGCCATCCACCTGGCAGGCAGTGTAAAAGCCAGAAAGGCAAACAAGCATGCCGTTTCCGACTGGATGGAAATTGAAAAGCAGCGCGGGATCTCCGTTACGTCTTCGGTGCTGCAGTTTGATTACCAGGGATACCGTGTCAATATTCTGGATACGCCCGGGCATCAGGACTTTTCGGAAGACACGTACCGCACCCTGATGGCGGCGGACAGCGCCGTCATGCTGATTGACGCGGCCAAAGGCGTGGAACCTCAGACCAAGAAGCTGTTCTGGGTCTGCCACCGCCGGCATCTGCCGATTTTTACGTTTATCAACAAGCTGGACCGTTTCGGCCGGGAGCCCCTGGACCTGATGGAAGAAGTGGAAAAGATTCTGCAGATCAAGGTGTATCCCATCACCTGGCCGGTGGGTCTGGACGGAAAATATAAAGGTGTGTATAACCGCCTGACCCGGGAAGTTTCTTTATTTAAAACGGATGCCAGCCACGGCAGCAAACAGCTGGAAGAATTTTCCGCGGACATCGACGATCCCCGCATTAAGGAAATGATCGGGGAGGAACTGTTCGAAGCGCTGCTGAGTGACATTGAGCTGCTGGACATGGCAGGGGAAGAATTCCATATCGAAGACGTGTTAAAAGGGGAGCTGACCCCCATGTTCTTCGGCAGCGCCATGACCAACTTCGGTGTGCAGGAGTTTCTGGAAAAGTTTCTGGAAATGTCTCCGGCGCCCCAGCCCCGCACCCTGTTAAACGGCGATGTGCTGGAACCGGACAATCCGCTGTTCAGCGCTTTTGTCTTTAAGATCCAGGCGAATATGAATCCGGCCCACCGGGACCGCATTGCGTTCATGCGCATCTGCTCCGGCGAATTTGATAAAGGCATGACGGTGTATCATGCCCAGAGCGGGAAACCGGTAAAGCTGGCCCAGCCCCAGCAGTTTCTGGCCCAGGAACGTACCATTGTGGAAAAAGCGTACCCCGGGGACATCATTGGTCTGTTTGATCCGGGCATCTTCGGCATCGGCGACAGTCTCAGCGATGAGAAGCTGAAATTACGGTTTGAGGATTTTCCCGTGTTCCCGGCGGAAATTTTTGCCCGGGTGCAGCCAAAGGATTCCCTGAAGCGAAAACAGTTTGAAAAGGGCATCCTCCAGCTTTCCCAGGAAGGCGCCGTGCAGGTGTTTACCCAGAAGCATGTGGGCCTGGAAAGTTTTATCGTGGGCGTAGTGGGGCAGCTGCAGCTGGAAGTGCTGGAATACCGTCTGAAGAATGAATACAACGCCCAGCTGGTGATGACGCAGCTTCCCTTTACCGTGGCCCGCTGGGTCTATGCGGAGAAGCCGGAGGATATTGAAAAGCTCCGGGGTCTGGATAACGGCATGCTGGTGTATGACAAAAAAGACCGCCCGGTGATTTTAGTGAATAATGAATGGGCGCTGAACTGGATTCTGCAGCGCAATCCGGGGCTGGAGTTCCTGATTGTGCCATCCGATAAGGCGACCGTGTAAAAGATTTGCTAAGGCAACTGTGTAAGCGGGTTGTGTGGACAAAACTTTTTGTGAGTGATCACGGTTTTGCCGGCAAAAATGCAACAGAATAAAGGTTTGGGAGTATGAAAGAGACTGCAACAATTTTAGGTGTGCCTGTGGTACCGTACACCATGGACGAAGCGGTAACAAAGCTGACGCAGGATACGCTGCAGCAGAAACGAAACTTTGTGGTCACGGCCAACGCGGAAATTATTATGATGGCCCAGGACGACAAAGAATATAAAACACTGCTGGCGGAAACGGCGGATTTGATTCTGCCGGACGGAGCCGGAACGGTGTGGGCCGGAAACTATCTGGGCTATACCGTACCGGAACGGGTCGCGGGGTACGATTTATATCTGCGTCTTCTGGAAGAAGCCGCAAGAAATAAAATACCTGTTTACTTTTTCGGCGGCAAACCCGGCGTTGCGGAAGAAGCGGCGGCGGAAGGCAAACGCCGTTGGCCCGGTTTGCATGTGGCCGGCTGCCGCAACGGGTATTTTTCGGCGGACGAAGAACCGGAAATCATAGAAGACATCAACCGGAGCGGGGCAGCCATGCTGTTCGCCGCCTTAGGCGCCCCCAAGCAGGAAAAGTGGCTGGCACAATACCGGGACCGGTTAAAACCCTGTTTGCTGATGGGCATCGGCGGCAGTTTTGACGTGCTGGCCGGAAAAATGCAGCGGGCGCCCAAATGGATGCAGGACGCCAAACTGGAATGGCTCTTCCGTCTGATGAAACAGCCCAGCCGGTTTGGAAGAATGCTGGCACTGCCAAAATTTGTTTTTGCAGTGCGCGATGAAAAAGCAAAGAAAAAATAACTAAATATAGTAGACAAATTCGTTTTTACATACTATAATGTACAAGTTAATGTTAGTTTATGTATTAAACAATTACGCAGGATTATTTTTCCTGTACAAAGCAAAGGAGGGAAAGCGTAGTTAAATCTACGCTGACCGGCGATAACGAAGTGCAGGAAAACTTAGACTACTAAGAAGGAAGGAGGCCGCTCATGCATATCGTAAGACAGGGATATCCCTTTATTGCCGCAGCACTGTTGCTGGCGGTTGTCTGCTTTATCGCGTTCGGGATTCGAATTGCCGTAATTCCGCTGGTGCTGGCCTGCTATTTCGCATATTTCTTCCGTAATCCGGACAGGGAAGTCGTTCAGGATACTTCGTTGTTATATTCGCCGGCTGACGGAACGGTCATGGACGTGTCGGAGTTCTATGATGATGAATTCCTGAACGCAAAAGCCAGGAAGGTGACGATTTTCCTTTCCGTATTTAATGTGCATGTAAATCGAAGCCCTGCGGAAGGTACGATCAAATTTCAGCGTTATACGGTAGGTGAATTTCTGCCGGCATTTAATCAAAAAGCTGCTTTTGAAAATGAACGTTTTGCCATGGGAATTGAAAATGAACGTATGAAAATCCTGGTCATCCAGATTGCCGGAATTCTGGCACGCCGTATTGACAATTGGGTAAATCTGGGAAACCATCTGGATCAGGGGGAAGTATACGGCATGATTAAGTTCGGTTCCTGTACAGAACTTGTAGTGCCCGAAGAGGTAGAAATCCTCTGCAAAAAGGGAGACAAAGTGAAAGGCGGCATTACAGTATTAGGTCGTATAAACCATTAAAAGTATCTGCACGCCCTTGAATTGTTGACAGTTTTTCGGAATTGGGAGGACAAAAGCGTGAACTACAAGCGCATCGTGCCTAACACCATCAGCGGCATCAGCCTGGTTTTGGGAGTTTTTTCCATTTTTTATACACAGGAACAGAATTATTTTATGGCGTCACTCTGCATCATCCTGTCCGTCGTCGCCGATTCGTTAGACGGAAGGGCGGCCCGGGCTCTGGGTGTTCAGGGCCCCTTTGGCGTGGAGATGGATTCCCTTTGTGACCTGGGCGCTTTTGGAGTAGCTCCCGCTATTTTAATTTACCAGTTTGCCTTGACAGACCTGGGGTGGTGGGGTAAAATAATCGCCGGATTGTACACGTTCTTCGGAGCTATGCGTCTGGCGCGTTTTAATGTGAACACATCTGTGGTTCACGGGTACTTCCAGGGAATGCCTATTCCCGCAGGCGCCTGCTGTATTGCGACTTATGTATTGTCCGGTTTTAATTTTACGCCCGTTGTGGAAGGGATTATGACCCTGGCTGTAGCCATCATCCTGTATAGCAACGTAAAATTTCCCGACTTTAAAGGAAAAGGCAATCCCATGTACCGGTATCCGGTTATTTTGGCTGTTTTAATTGGTGCGTATCTGTTATGGCAACGGCCTTCCGGCTGGCCGTTCGTCGGAATGTTTACATATTTTATTGCCGGTATCATCAATGCAGTTTACTGCCTGTTATTTGTAAAAGAGGAAGGAAATTGATTTTATAATCTGGGTTTGGCAAATCGCGTCCGTCAGTAATGGTAGTACAAGGTTAAGGAAAGGAAAAGGTGCATAGGTCCAAATGCATTTTAATTACGACGTGGTGATGATCCCACTGCAATTGATCATCGTGTTCTTTACCATTTATTATTTCGTGGTTTCCTGGTTCGGTCTTTTCGGTAAAATGAAAGAAACGAAACAGTTTGCGGAAAAAAATACTTTTGCTTTGATTGTCTGTGCGCATAACGAACAGCAGGTTATCGCCAAGTTGGTAGAAAACCTGAAGCAGCTGAATTATTCCGATAAGTTATACGACATCTTCGTCGTGGCAGATAACTGCGTGGATAAAACAGCAGAAGCAGCCCGTAACGCCGGCGCCATCGTTTACGAACGTTTCAGCGAAACAGGAAAGGGTAAAGGATTTGCCATGGAATGGATGTTCCACCGGCTGTTCGGTCTGGAACGCCAATACGATGCTGTCTGTGTGTTCGACGCAGACAACCTGGTACATCCGGACTTCCTGAAGATCATGAACAATCATCTGTGCAGCGGGGAACGCCTGATCCAGGGCTACATGGATTCCAAAAATCCGGAAGACTCCTGGGTGTCCGGCATGTTTTCCATTTCCTTCTGGATTGTAAACCATATCTGGCATCTGGCCAAATACAATATCGGCCTGTCCTGTGTGTTAGGCGGAACCGGTATGTGCATCGATACAAAACTTCTGAAACAGTACGGCTGGGGCGCTACCTGCCTGACGGAAGATATGGAATTCACCATGAAGGCTCTGATGGAGAATATTCCTACCACCTGGGCACATGACGCAGTCATCTATGATGAAAAGCCTTTAACCTTCAAGGCAGCCTGGAATCAGCGCAAACGTTGGGCACAGGGACATTTCGACGTGGCCAACCGTTACATTCCCAAGATGTTATGGAAGGGAATCACCGAGCACAACATCGTGGTGTTGGACGGTATGATCAATCTGGTACAGCCGTATTTCCTGCTGCTTTCCACATTCTTTGTAATTTGCACTTACATTTACAATCTGGTTCCTTTCTATACAAACGTATTGTATGAAGTACTTCCCATCCAGGTATGGCAGATAATCGGCGTAGGGCAGTACATCTTCCCGGTTGCTGTGCTCTGGAAGATTCGCGCTTCCTTTAAGTCCTGGCTGTATCTCCTGGTATATCCTGTCTTCATTTACAGCTGGATTCCCATTGTTATGCTCGGTTTCCTGCATCGGAACGAACACGAATGGTGCCACACTTTACACACCCGCAGCATCAGCTTCGATGACGTTATCATCCCCGATGACGTTGTGAATGTGGGACCGAAACAGGTTGCTTTTAAGAAAAAATAACATGAAAATTATCCTGGCCTCCGGTTCGCCGCGACGTTTGCAGCTTTTACAGCAGATGGGATGGGGAGTAGAAGTTCATTCACTGCCTTTTGCAGAATCTGAAGCGGTTAACGAAGCAGAAGAAAAGTTAGACAGTCTGAGAAAACGGTTTTTGCTTTCCGGCGAAAAAACAAACATCGAAAATGAGTCCGTTCTTTCTGAAAAAGACATGGCCTTACTTACACCTTACCGGAATGCGGATCTTGTCTGCGCCTATAACGCATTAGGCAAGGGCAGGGCAGCTGCGAAAGTAACGGGTACGGGTGTCCCTGTAGTGGCTGCGGATACCATTGTTGTTTTGGGGGAACAGATTTTAGGCAAGCCGGCTGATACGGCGGAAGCAAAATGTATGCTGAAAAATCTGTCGGGCAAGGCGCATGCCGTAAAAACAGCAGCTGTCGTCTTATATCAGAAGAAGACGCTGCTTCAGGTCGTAACGACCAATGTTCATTTCCGCAGGCTTACAGAAGAGGAAATCGACTGGTATGTGGGAACCGGGGAACCACTGGATAAGGCAGGATCCTATGGAATACAGGGCAAGGGTGCTGTATTAGTGGAAAGAATCGAAGGCAGCTATGACAACGTAGTTGGTCTGCCTTTAATCGCGGTCTATGAAATGTTACGCAGGGCCGGTGTTGAGTACATAGTTTAATAAGAGTCAGAAAATGAAAAATAGCGCTCCTGCAAATTAAGCAGGAGCGCTATAATAATTTTACAGAATCATTTATAACGTTTTTACGGACTGATTAAGTGAGATTTAATTCACTGTTTCGGTGCTCCGCAACCTATGCAGAATTGTCCCTGATTTGCCGTTCCGCAGTTGGGGCAGGTCCAGCTGCCTGCGTTTGCCTGTTGCGGATAACCCTGCTGGGGCATCTGTCCGGGATAACCCTGCTGCGGATAACCCTGCTGGGGCATCTGTCCGGGGTAACCCTGTTGTTGCGGATAACCCTGCTGGGGCATCTGTCCGGGATAACCCTGCTGCGGATAGCCCTGCTGGGGTATCTGTCCGGGATAACCCTGTTGCGGATAACCCTGCTGGGGCATCTGTCCGGGATAGCCCTGCTGCGGATAACCCTGCTGGGGCATCTGTCCGGGGTAGCCCTGTTGCGGATAACCCTGCTGGGGCATCTGTCCGGGGTAACCCTGTTGCGGATAACCCTGCTGTGGCATTCCGGCAGCTGCCATACCACCGGCGGCCGCCATACCGGCCACGCCGCCTACGGTTCCCATACCGGCATTCGCGCCCATGCCCATGCCCATGCCGGGAGTCGGTACGGAGCCAGGATTACGCAGATTCATCAGAGAAGCGCGGATGTCTTCCGCAATGGCCATATTTTCCTGATAATCCGGGGGATACATGGCGCCGGGATTGTTCGCGTTCATGCTGCTCTGAATTCCATTGATGACAGCGCCTAAGATGCCGGCCGCCGCACCCATATTCCCCATATTTCCGCCAGCGTTAAACGAGTTACCCATAGTGCGATTGCCAAAATTGCTCAGGCCTCTGGCCTGGAGATAGTCATATCGTACCCAGACACTGCTGCTGTTCACTTTAATGCGCCTGTGGCTGCAATGGGGATGACTTACGTCAATATCTACATAAAAATCGTAGGAAAAATCATACCGAGGGGGATTGTAAGATACGCTCCGTCCTTCTTCATCCTTGGTCCGCAGTTCATGTTTGGATTCATTGATATCAACTGCAACGTTGGTAATAGCGGAAGCGTCAATCACGTCCGGATTGTCTTTCTGCAAATCACTTGCGCTGGAAACCATGAACTTCCGGTTCATCTCATCCAGATAAACCTTGGTGGATTTCCCGATGGTACGGGTCGCACGGAACTGGGCTACCGCCTGCCGGTTCTGTTCACGATAAGCGAGATGTTCCTTGATCTGCTGGGGAGTGGAAGCTTTGCGGGCTTCTGTTGAAAACCAGTCGGAAAGCTTTTCAGCACAGTCGTCGCACAGATTGCCGCCGGACAATTCTTTGCGTTCCGTCAGTCCCATTTCCTTTCCGCAGATAGAGCACTGTCTCTTTTCAAATAAACTGCCAAAGAATCCCATTGTGAACCTCCTTATGATTAAAAATTAAAAATAAAATACTTTTACAATACTATCCTGAATGCAATGTTCCTCCTATTTTTTATTATACACATTTCATACACGAAAATAAAGATTCTGTTTTGATAAATTACTAATTAAATTACATAATAAAATTAATTTGTTCTTACGTGATTCCCGTATTTTTAACAATTTTTCTGCCCGTATGATATAATGTAAATAAGAAACAAGCCCTTACAGTATCCATTACAAATTTGTGGAAAGGAGCGCGACGCCATGGAGGAAACCCGAAAGAAAATGAATCCCCTTCGTATTTTTTGTAAAAACTGCGGCGCTCCCGCAGGTTTCGACATTATACGCCAGACCTACAGCTGCCCGAACTGCGGGCAGGTTTCCGGTATCCAGGAAGTGGAACGGAAGATGAGCCAGTGGCGCGACCTGAACAAAAAGAATATAAAAGCCGGTTCGGCAGGCCAGGCTCTGGAAGAGCACTCCTGTCCCACCTGCGGGGCACAAGTGATCTTCAAAGCAGGGGAGGCTTCCGGTACCTGTGACTTCTGCGGCAGCAAACTGATCCGGAAGGATCTGCTGCGTCCGGATCAGATGCCGGAACTGATCATTCCTTTCTTTATCACCCCGGAAGAGGCGAAAAAACGGATGCTGGAGTGGGCCCACGAGAATGAAAAAACTCCGGAAGGCCAGGCCGTCCTTTCCAACATGGACCAGTTCAAAGGATATTACCTGCCTTACCAGCTGGCCCGGGGACCCGTGTCCGCCACCGTGACCCGGGATGAAACACAGCGCAGTTATTACTGCGACGGATATCTGGACGGCACTGCGGTGAACACTTCCAAACAGCTGGACAACCTGACGTTAAACGCCATGGAGCCCTTTGACTGGTCGGAAGCCCGTCCTTTTGAATACGGATACATCGCCGGACAAAATGTAAAGCTTTCCGATATCTCCGGCGCCCAGACGGAAAAACGCATCCTGCAGGAAGTGGAAGAAGATTTCCTGCCGGAGGTGGAACGGGTCATGCAGACCGAGGGCGTCGACATCCGTTTACGGTCCGGTAATCTGCTGACCATGCCGGTATTGCTTCCGGTTTATTTTATCAAAGCCAAATTTAAAGACAATGGCGTAACTGCGGTCATGAACGGCCAGACCGGGCGCATCGCCGTCTCTACCGGGCGCGAGAAAAAATCCAGGCCCTGGCTGTGGAACTGGTTCCTGTACACCCTGGGCACCTTCCTTCTCCTGACATTTTTATTCGGCAATGCATGGGTTGGCCTGTATATCACCGCCGTGCCCTGTATCATTTACGGGGTTATGTTTTCGCAAAACAGCAGTGAGGTGGTACGCAGCATTGTATTAAAAACGGAAGCCGCCAAAGCGGAACGCAAGGGAAATGCCCTTTCCATCGCGGAAGGGGATGACGTTTTGGAAAACCCCTACGATAACACGCCGGTCTTCCGGGAGAGAAACGATGACGGAAAACTTGTGCCGGTGCATCTTCGTTTTTATCCGTTGAGCCGTATGGTTTCCGTTATTGTGAACACCTTTGTTACGGTGTTTTTACCTGCTATCATCGCCGCATTCTTCCGCTGGGTCAGCATGAAGGAAGGCGAAAAGTTTATGGACAGCTTTTCCCCGGGATACGGCGCTGCCTGGTATTGCATTGCCTTCATCCTCGTCCTGCTGTATCTGTCGAAAGGGCTTCGCATGGACGCCTTTGACCATCCTTTTATTTATGAGATTCTGGAAAACGGCAAAGAAAAACTCATTGGAGACAGCGATTCACGGAAGCTCACCGTACTGTCCATGTTCGGCGTAGGCGTGAAGGATGAGAACGGCGAAAGCTGGGGCCTCATCAAAACGCTGCGGATGATGGGCGGTATAGGTTTGTTTTTAGGTGGTGCGCTGCTGTTCATTTTAATTGGCAGCACAGCGGCGATTATAATGTAGCGGCGATTCTATGTTAGGAATGATTGATAATGGAGCTGAGAATGATGAAAACTTTCAGTAAAAGCATCGCAAAGCTGACAATTCTTACCATCCTTTTCTGTCTTTTCTCTTTGCCCTGTTTCGCTGAATTGCGACGGGTACCCGCTGCTTCTATCGTGGAACAGGGACTGACCGCCATAACGGTAGATGCGGAAGGGGCGGAAGATTTCCGCTACGTAGGACTAAAAGATAAGAGGCACACCTATGTAGGCAAAATCAAACCGGAAAGCAAAATTAAATTTGTGATCAGCGGCTCCTTAAAAAGTGCAAAGGAGCTTCCCATCACAGGTCGTACCAACCTGATACGTTTGCAGGTAACCGTGAAAAAAGGCGACACGGTCATTAAGACCGAGAACTTCCGGAAAGAAAACGTAAACAGCGTGTTCCTGAACTACACGGTTCCTAAAGACGCGGATACACTGGAAGTCATTGAACTCTTTGCCCTGACCAATAAAAGCAAAGACAGTAAATTTAACCAGAAGGTCACCACCGTCAACAAACTGGTCCTGTCCGCCAGAGAGGATGTTCTGGCAGCGGTTGCAGGCCAGCCGGTAACTACTGACAGTTCGGATAAAAAGGCAACTCCTGACACAGACGGCAAAAAAACAAAGGTCGACGCAAACAAGAATAAAGAGGGCAGCGGCAAAAACACCGGAAAGACTGACGGAAAAAATGGTAAGGGCACCGAAGAAAGCCCGGAGGCTGAAGCAGCCAAACGCTTCACGCGTATCGTTTCCGGCATTGCGTTTCTGGTATTTCTTGCCGGCATCGGCTTCCATTTCTTCTTAAAGAATAAGAAAAGTAACCGGATTGCTTCCGATCGACTGGCGCGTAAAGAACAACTTCGTCTGCAGGCGATTGAACGCCAGAAACAATTAAAGCAAAACAGTCAGCAGGAAGAAACGCAGGAAGAATGGCAGGAGGAAATACAGCGGACAGACGGTCCCACTGAGGACACGCTTCCTCCGGATAATCCGCAGCATGCTATTCCCCAGGCAGGCGAACCTAACGCATCGGCAGCAACCGGTGCTGCACAGACGTCCTATTGTCAGAACTGTGGCGCGCCGCTAAAAGCCAACAGCAAATTCTGTGAAAACTGCGGCAGTAAAGTCTGACGGGGAAAGTATAACCATCTTACTCCAATGTTGGAACTTTAAGGAGGCGATTTCAATTGATGAAGAAAATAATAGCAGTCTGTTTTCTGATTTTTGCAATGGCATTACATGGAGCAGTGTTTGCGGGGTCCGGTCCCAACGGAGCCGGTCCGGATGTACGTGATCCGAAGTATTATGAAGCCATGGACAAAGTATATCTGGGTACCTGGGAATGCACCAACGACATGAATTCCAAACTGACCATAAAAGAGGCCAATCCGCAGACCGGCGGATATTACGTGGACTTTTTCTTTTACCGTCTGGCCCATGCCGACGGCTATGCCAACATCAGCGGTGACAAGCTGTCCATCAACCAGGGTTCTGTCAATGACGACCAGAACTTCCGCGGAATTTTTGAAAGAACGCAGAACGGGATCCGGTTTACCGTTACAGAGTCCGGTTTTACTTACCTGAAGCCCGGTGACATCTTTGAATATAAAAAAATGAACGGAAAGCCTGCCATTGCCGATACGGATATCATCGGTACGTGGACGTTGCGCAGCTGGGTAAATGCTGCTATCGTACGATATGAGTTTACCAAAGATAATTTCTGGACAGCTTATTCCCCTCAGTGGGTGGGACCCAATCCAAAACCAAAGACTGACGAAAACGGTGTGTATAAAATAGCGGCCGCAGGCAGTTATAAAGTGATGCACGAAGGCAATTATAATCCCATCTTTAAACTGTATGATGCCACCGGTAAATTTTACGCCTATGTTTCTATCGAGGACGATGCGAATGCGGGAGGAAAAGTGTTATTCATCAACGGCCGGGAAGCGTGGTTCTACAAAGATTAAATAACCAGTCTTTGCGATATTTACATAGAGCTTAAATATTGGTATAATTTATTGAATATGTTTATGGTTTTCATGCTGTAAAATATATTATTTTATAACCATGGGAGGATGATTTACATGAACAAAGTTGCAAAGGGTTTTCTCGCCGGGGCGATGATTGTATCTTTACTGGCAACCGTAGGTTGCGGCGGCGGCGATAAAAAGAAAGAAGACCCGAAACCGGCCACCACCACGACGCAGAAACAGGATAAGGCTCCGGAAGTAAAACAGGCAAAAGTTAAACCGGTTCCCAAATCCAGTATGTACAGGTATGCGTTACATCTGGACGATGTAAACAAGCTGCCTCCCATGACGGACGAAGTTATTAAGGAATTTGAAAAACAGGCAAAACCCATTAAGATTGCAGAGAAAGATCCCAAAAAGGCGCGTAACGGGATCTGGACGTTCAATACTGCCCCGCAGAGAAAAGGAGCACAGGTTTACACTTATCGCTGGACTGCAGAACTGGACGGACATCACGACAGCCAGTTTGAAAATGACAAAGGCAAAAAGATCAACGAACAGCACTTTGCCCATATTGATATGACTACCGACGGGAAAACGGAAAAACTGCGCAGTGTGCGTGTGGTTAAATATCATGTGACCAAGGAAACCGGTGAAAAGGGCAAGCTGGAAGAACTTTACAAACAGACTTATAAATAATTTAATATCAGACGTTATGAATGGAGAGGAAATGAGTTTCCTCTCCATTTTTTGTTGCGAACCGACGATAACTCAGGAGAACTCTTTCTATCCATTCAAATGGTTTCGTTGAAACGAATTCCCGTAATTTCTGTCTATTTTTCCTGCAAGGTATGATATAATACCTAAAGAAGCACTGATTCAGCATATTACGTCTTGAAGCGCTTTGTTTATAAAAAACGTATTCATCGTTTTTTATTGGAGGTGGAATGAAGGATGATAAAGAGGGAATCGTTTTTCTCAATTTTAATTGGTTTATTTTTACTGACAATCTCACCCCTTATCGTTCACGCCGCTCCAAACGAGATACAACCTGTCAAAACAGGCGAGTACCATTGTGTTTCCTATCCCGGTATCGGGACGAGGGTTTTAACACTGTTTCGGGAACCTGACGGGACCGTTTATTTTGTTTTGAACGGAAGTAATGTGTATGGGAAAAAGAGTACAGACTATCGGAACCGGGAAGGTCAAAGTTGTACTTTGGCCGGCATTTTCCTGCAGGAGGGCAGCCGCGGGATTTTGGACGCAGGCTCTGTGGATTTCTCCCATCCCATGGAATTGCGGCTTCATCACAAAGCACCGGTAAAGATTATCTACCATGCGGATATTGCAGGGGACGAGATCCGTATCTCCCAGGAAGAAAAGGACAGGACCGGATTTACCGAATATATCAGGCTGGAAGGCGTTTACAAATATAAACAGACGGACAAGTCTCCGGTCATTGACAGGACGCTGGCCCTGTACCGGGTGGAAAACCTGCCCGGCAACGCAAAGAAGGCAGGCTTCGACCCCCGGAAAGTCGTTGAAACAAAAATGAATACATTTGCAGACAGTGCTTACGACAATACACAGAGCTGGGCGATCGAAATCTTTACGGAGGACAGAAAACATTACGATTACTGTGTAGCCCTGAACGGCAGGCATATTTTTAAACTTACCGGCCTGGGGCTGTGGCTCATTGTTAAGGATGGCATTCCCTGTGAAGGTGAGATTCCGAAATAGAGGAGGATTTTTTCAATGAAAAAAAGTTTGCAACTTTTATTGGCGGCTTTTTGCTTTGCAATTATGTTGTTTTGTATTTCAGAACCGGTAACCGCTGCGCCCGCTATTAACAAAGACGCGCAAAGGCCAAAAGCAACAGTAAATAAAGCACAGAACCGGCCCATAGCAGAATGCTATCAGAACAAAGGTGAAGTGTGGCCGCCTGCACCCGGACGTTATGAACGGAAAAATCCCAACGGCCTGTGCAACGCTTATCTCAACGTAACAGTATTGCCGGATCAATGGCCGGTAATCAATCTGCACGCCTGCGAGTATAACGGCCCCAACGATGAACACGGCTGGGAAGCGCTGGATACCAACCCCGGCATCTGGCTGGGCGGTTCCATGCAGCCTGCGCAGATGGGTCTGGCAGTACGTTTTATTATTGGTGCAAAAACGATTGGCATGTACAGGGGAAACGGAATCCTGGAAGCGCTGCCAAACCAAAAAGTCTTTTTGCATAACAGCGGCGTTAAATCGTTAAAGGACCGGATCATCATTGATTACCCCGGAAATAAGGCAGAAGGTCTCCCGGACATCCGGGGCGAATATGTACTGAACAAAATGGCACAGGGAACCAATGATGAATACGCCGCATACGCATTAATCGAAAACCTGCATCAAAGTGAAACAAAAACCGATTTCTTTGATAAGAATCTGCAAATTAAACCGCAAGCCATTACAGGCAGTGAAGCAGCCCCTTACAAAAATCTAATCGGCGATTCCGGCTTTGCCGTTAAAGTGTTCCGAAACGGCGCGCCGATCCGCACGTTTATTGTGCCTCAGGATCTGAGCGCGGTGTACCGCTTCGATAGCAACGGCAATTCCGTTATGATTTATAATATCGACGGCTCAAAAGGATAAAATAGCGGAAGGATACAGACCAATACACACATCTTGCTGAACGCTTTTTTTGAAGATGCAGTGAAAGTGTATAGTACCATACTGAACGTTCAGGAAGGAGTTGAGGAAACGTGGAGACCCGGTTTGGATCGTTAGGCATTTTTTTAGTAACGTTCTTTATTGGCGGCGGTTTAGTGGATACGGCGGTTCATAACTCGACTTCCTACTTCTCCTTTGAATTTATTGCCTGTGCGTTGCTGGGCCTGCTTCTGGTACTTGGATCCTTTTTGATTTTTTACGCACTGGTATTACCGGCCTGGACTGACAAACATTATACGCTGAAAAACGAATTGACCGGACTGGTGAAAGAAGATCAGACGGGAAAGCAAGACAGCGATGCTACGGAACGTCTGATTACGGATTTCCGGAACAGCCTGCGGGAATTTTTCGACAGGCCGGGACTGCCGGAGAACAGTCCGCTCCAAAACACCGCAACGCAACTGTATTGGCACATTCTGTATCTGCAGAAACGCCGCATGGAACAGCTGGGCGTCACCATGGATTTCGATGCGGTGCGAAAACGGTATGGTGGGGTATCGGTCACCAAAAACAAACACTTCGACGGCAAGTATATGATTACTGACGCGAAGGAACGCATTGAAGCTTCCCGCATCTATAAAAGAGACCACAGGACGATCCATGAGAAAAAGGACAGCGAGCTGGCTCATTACACTATTCTGAATGCCAAGCAGGCGACAAAAGAGAACAGTATCATCTGTCCCAACTGCGGCAACCCCACCACCCGGGAAAACCTGCTGGACGGCTGCGATTACTGCGGCACGAAATTCACGGTGGAAGACCTGGGCAACCGGGTCAGCAGCTTCGGTCTCCGCCAGGATTACCAGGTTGCCTATGATAAGTACACGGATGCCCGGGAGCATTACGGCACCCGAGCGTTTTTGCTGGGAGCCGTGCCCATCTTTATTGTGTGCATGATTTATGGCCTCTTTGTAATGGACGACCTGGATGCAGGACTGTTTATGCGTCTCACGGCCACGTTCTTCACAGCGGCGTTCTGCGCTGCATTGATGGGCTACATTGTAAAATACGGTTTTTGGGTGACCTTATTTCCCGTGCTGCAGTTAAAACAGTCCTTAACCTACCGGTCCAAGAAAAAACTGGATGAACTGAAACAGCGCGAATCGAAGAACGAGGTACTGGAAAAAGAAATCCGCGCCTTTGACAAACGTTTTTCTCTGGAAAATTTTTTCAGCAATATCCAGAACAAGCTGGCGGCGATCCATTATGCATCCACCGGCTCCCAGGCCCACGCCTTTGCCACTGTGGAGCTTTCCCCGTATCTGGAGTACTATAACGACGTGGCTGATATGGATGTGACCGAAATGTCACTGCTGGATTTTCATTCTGATGAGAAAAGCCAGCACATCCACATGAAAGCAATTGCCAATTTGACACGGGTAACCGGCAACAGCTGCAGGAAAACAACCGAGACCGTGGAACTGCAGCTGATTAAAAGCGCAGCCTGCAAGACCCAGGCGGTGTGCGGTCCGTCTGTTCTGAAATGCAAAAACTGCGGGGCCAGCATCTCGCTGCTTAATGGCGGCAAATGCGAATACTGCGACTCGGAACTGAACCTTTGGGAACACGACTGGGTCATTGCGGATTATCAGGTTTTATAGAAACAGCGACAGGGATTTCGTGCAGGAACTGTTTTTTATTTTAATAAAGCAACCAAAATAATTTTTATAAAGCATAATAAGTAACTGACAGGAGGCGAGAACACTATGAACAGATTTTGGAAATTGTTATTATGCGCAAGTCTTTTCCTGACAATGATTTTCAGCAGCGGGCTTGTGAACGCGGAAGCCAAAGCGTCCGATTGGTCGCCGGCAGCCGGAGTCTATGTGCGTAAAAACGCCAACGGGATTCCCACCGGGCGGATCGATGTAACGGTTGTTAAAGGTTTTTATGATATTCCCGCTGTTATTGTGGGAGTGGAAAGCCGCAGCTACGAAGGCAATACCTATGAAGGTTCCGATATGGCGCCCCGGATTTATATCGCAGGTTACATGGACGTAGGGCAGAATTCCGGAGAGGTAATTCTGACCAACGGTTACACCGACAAACGGAAACCGGCGCCTGACCCCAAAATTCTTCCTCTCATGACAAGAGTCGTCTATAATGCAACGGTAAATAATAAAATAATTACATTAACGCCGCAGTATTTTGACGGGAACAAGACCCGCGCCATGCGCACCGACCCGGATCTGGCTGGAACGTACGTATTTGAAGGGCCTAACAGTTCTCCTTCCGCGTTTATGGCCATCGCCTGGGTACGGCAGCAAAAGCCGAAGCTGTCGGGACTGGAACCGGGCCGCGACTATCGCTATGAAGACGGTTATATAGATGACGTGAGAAAGATCAGCTATCCGGGTATCCAGGCTATCCGGCCTCCTATTGCGCCGAAAGAATATTTTGAATTAAAAGCCTATGACGGCAATACACTGTTACGGACGTTTTTGGTCAGCACGGACTTTAATCAGATTTACCGGATCAAGCCCGACGGCGAAGCCATGTTAATTTTCAACAACGAGGGCGGAGTAGGCTGATCGAAATTGTTAAGAACCGTTGCGAAAACATTTTCATCTGCAGAAATAATCTTTTTCAAAATAAAAACGGATTTTAATTGAACTGTGAGGCGCAGCAATTATGAAAAAGTTTTTAACTTCCTTTTTTACATTTTTTCTCTTTATAATCAGTTGTTTTATCCTTACGTCGCCGTCTCGTGCAGCGGTTACTCCCGATACATCCGAAATCCGGGACGGAATACGGTTCTCAGAATGTGTGCGGCCCTATAACGGCGGAGTGCTGATCGCCAATTACGGTTCCCAACATAAAATGCCCGGCATCGACGAAATCAAAGGCTATATTCTGTACCGGAAAAACGGGCAGACCAAAACACTGATTCCCCCCGGCTTGCTGCATTACCCGTCAGGCATAGCGGTTAAGGACGATTACCTGTTTGTCTGCGACGGCGACCATCTTCGCGTTTACAATTTGCAGCAGCCGGAAAAAGCGCCCCAGACTATCACATTTCCTAAACCTTATTGGCTGAAAGCGGCTGCTATTGATGGGAACACACTTTACGTTTCTTCGGACAACGTGGGGCAGATTTTTACCCTTGATATTTCCCATCCGGAAAAAATGTTCCGTGTGCAGCCTAAAAAGTGGCTGGAACTGCAGGCCGTGGAGTGTATGGCAGTGGGCAACGGAGTCATGTATATCACAGCCCCTCCTGAAAACGGTCCGGATACAGAAGAAGCAGATATGGAAAACGTAATTTACCGGGTCAGCGACCTCCGTCATCCGCAGGCGGAAAAGTTTATCAGCAAAAAGGTATATTCCGGCAACTCCGCTGCCGATAAAAACGTCTCTGTTTATTATGAGGGCATAACGCTTTCGGAAGATAATCACGCGCTGTATGTAGCAGACCACCGGGTAAAGACAGGAGCCATCCTCGTTGTCGATATCGGTACAAAAGAAATGCGAACGATTTACGAAGCGGAAGGACTGGATCCTGCAGACCTCACACTGGCAGATAAAGCGCTGTTTATTCCCGACATGAAGAATCATCGGGTACTCAAACTGGAATTGTAAGGAGGTGCTTCTTATGGGATTTTTCGACAGTATATTCGGCAAGAAAAAAGAAGAAAAGAAACCGGAAGAAAAACGGATCTGCCCGGTCTGCGGTAACAGCTTTACAGGCAGAGGCATGGATGTTCACGACGGCATCATCTGCCTGGACTGCTGGGAACTGGTGATGGATGACTTTGAGATGGGCAGGATGGATGAAGATAAGGAATTTTATATTGCTCCCATCAAAGCTGCCGTACTTGCCAAAAAGGGTGAAATAGCCTCCGATAAAGCAGCCAAAGCGGAAAAACCGAAAGTCTGTCCCATCTGCGGCGGAAAGATGCCGAAGCTGCTGACGGCGGAGGTGAAAGACGGGTACATCTGCGATGAATGCTTTCATACGTTTAATGAGCTGGAAGAAAACGGTGAAACCGATAAAGCGCTGGAAGATACAACCCTGAAAGAACTGTCCGTCCTGATTGCCCGGGCTGATAAACAGAAGGTTGCAAAGGAACAGCGGAAGGAACAGGATGCCTGTCCCGTCTGCGGGGCCAACGTGTCTGAGAAATCCACCGGTTCCCTGTGGGGCGATATCAAACGGTCGGTTAAGGATGAAATTCCTAAATTTGTTTTGTTGAAGGATAACCAGAAAATCTGTGCAGAGTGCGCGGAAAAAGTCCGCCTCCTGTACCCGGTCCTTTATACGCAGACACATGACAGTGACGGTGACCCCACCGGTTCGCATCTGGATACGCTGCATAACATTACGCTGGCAGAGTTCCGTAAAGCCCTGGAAGATGTAACTGTAAAACGGCAACAGCTGGAAGAACAGTATGGAAGCTGTGAAGCCGTCATATCCGTCGGCAGCGTGGGCAGGGATTTTGAAAACGCACGCACCAGCCCCGGCAAAAAAGAATACCTCATCAGGGGGAAAATACTGTTCGGTAAAGCTTCCACTGGCGATATGATACAAGCCGGCTCCGGTACTTTAATGCGCATAGATCGTTTGAGACAGATTACCGGCTTTGAAGAGTACACCGGAAATGTTGTTGACAGCGTTGGGGAAGGATATTACGCCATCGTGACTGTTGCGGAAGACGTTTCCTGTATTTATCCGGGCGATACCCTGATCATTGTGTAAGGGGAGGAATCATTATGGGTAATAAATTATTGCATAAAGGCTTCTGTCCTGTCTGCGGTCAGCCGATTCTGCACGTAAAAAGGATGAAGGACGGAAGCATCTGTACAGAATGCGCTGCAAAAGTACGGGTGCTGTTCCCGGTTCATTACGAAAAGAGTACGGTAAAGGGTTACAACAGTACATGTGTCGATCCCTTGCAGGATGCGGCGGTAAACGATTATGAAGCCATCCTGAAAAAGGCAAAATCTTACCGGGAATCCCTGCGTGAAAAATATAACGGATACAATGCAGTATATGTAGTGGACAACGTGGAATTAGATAACGGCAGCGGCGCGTTCCCGTCTCCTGTCGTGAATGTATACGGGCGCGTACTGTACGGAACGTTTTTCATGGATGATGATGCGTTGCTGCTGCATGGGAGCGCCGAAACAAAAATCCAACTGAAGTTTGGAAAAATCATTAACAGTTTTTCACCCGCCCCGATCACGTACGAAGATATAAAAAGCATAGGACGAAAAGAAAATGATCGCAGCTTTATTTTTGCCTGGCAGTATGACGGCACGGCGCAGGAAGGATATCCTTTCCAGTTTGCGTTCACCAACAAGAATCTGCCTGTAGAGCCCGGGGATTTAATTGTGAAGTAATACTAAGAGCGTTTCATACCAGTCAGTGTATTTTTTTTCCTCTTTGCGGGGAGAATCATGCGGAAGCAACCCTGAAATTGGTCTGAAATTGGGACAAAAGTATGATATAATACAGTGTAGTAATAAATATTTATGTAAGGAGGCCTGATTATGATGAAAAAGAAAATGTTAGCGTTAACATTAGCTGCTTTTGTAGCCTGCGGCGCAGCCGGTTGCGGCGGTGAGGAAAAGAAACCGGCGCCGAAGCCTGAAAACAAGCAGACCACAAATGTCAAAAAAGACGAGAAACAAAAGGCGCCGGAGAAAAAAGTAGATCCGGCAGTAAAACACGCGCAGGAAGTAATGAAACTCCCGCATGTTGCCAAGTATGACCAGATTTCAAAAGACGCTTTTCCACACCTGACATGGGGCAATACCGGTTACAGTTACAAAGACTATCCGGGCAAGGGTAAAGAAGGCAAAGGCGCCCTGCTTGCCTACGGCGAAGTATTAGCCGGTTTCCACCGGTTCCTGCCCAGCGATAAAAGACCCGCTTTTAAAAATAAGTTTGGACAGGATGTGAAAGGCGATGAACGGTTTGATATTGATGTGCTGGTTGGGGGCTGCAAGGGCAACTGCGTCATTGAAGCTACCAGTACACATACCAAACGACTGGATCCTGCGTCCTACGATAAACCTGTCGTAGAAAAAAAAGTTCTGGTACCCTTTGACAAAACCTATGTGCGTCACGATGAAAACGGCAAGAAGTGGGTTACCCACGAGAAATGCGGAACGAAATAATAAATACGGTCCATGGGCCGTATAGTGATTGACCGCTCTTACCACTTACACGTCGGGGAGGTGATTCGTATTTTGAAACGAATCGTTTTACTGGTACTCACCATGCTTTCCATCCTGTTTTCCGCCACCTGTTTTGCCCATACGATGCCCGAATCGGAAATGTTCCTGCGGGGTATCGGCCCCAAAACAACACTGGCCGAGGTCAAAACCGTCTACGGCGAGCCTGCCGGCAAAGACGAATTTAAAGGCGAAGGGGTACGCGTTGTAACCTATGTTTACAGTCCTTTGTTCAAAGTATTCGGCAGAACCTATGCGGAAGATACTTCACCGGATGAGAAGTTAACAGTTGTCGGTTACATGGTAAAAGATAAAAATATAACCACGCCGTCCGGTTTTTCGGTGGGAATGCCGTATCAGGCAGTAGTGAAAAAGTTCGGACCCGGAGAAAAATCTAAAGACTATGACGGAAGAACCGGCTATATTTACAGCTTTAATAACGTCGTGAAGACGTTAACGTTTTATGTAGACAAAGAGGAAAAAATTTCCGAAATCAATCTGGGAACGGATTTTTGATTGTCAGTATATTTGTTTTAACCGGACAGCGCATACTGTCCGGTTATAATTTTATGTGTGCGTTTCTTTATAATTTAGCGAAACGCAGCGACGCCGTGTCGGACCAGAATATAATAAAAAAATAATTTTTTTAATTCTCCTTACGCCTTAGCATCTACATCATGAAGGGAATTAATGTGCTATAATAAAAAAGTAACAGTTTAAATTTTCAGTTCTTCCAGCGTGAAAAAGAAGGCATGACAAAAACTCTTTGGATTTTATTTTAAAATGCGAATGCATAATCAGTAACAGAGGAGATGAAGATTACCGATAAGGAGGGTGAAACATGAAGCCGAATAAAATATTTGCACTTACGCTCGCCCTGGCGGCGGCGCTCAACCTTACGGGCTGCGGCGGCAACGGAGGAGGAAATGAAAAGAAATCCGATCTTCCCAAGAAATCCGTGCCTCCGATTGTAGAAATGGTTCAAAAAGAAGGCACCGGACTAAAAAATCAAAATGTGAGCATCAAAGCCCTCAAACTGGAAAGCGCTGTTCAAGATTTGTCCAATGGCGCCTACATGCCCCCGATGCGTTATCTGGACGGCGCATTCTATGCCGTTTCCAAAAACAAGGATATGGTGAAGCTCGTCCTCAAAGATAAAAAACTCGTGGTGGACCAGCCCTCGCTGGCAAAGAACGTCAGCTTCATCACCGGTGTTGCAGGCGATCGTTTGTTTTTCCGCCAGCAAGTACAGGGCAAGATCCGCACGCACGGGCTGGAAAAAGATAAGGACATCGGAGAAATTTACGCCAATCTGGGTTATTTGACGCCTACTACCGATAAAAACAACGCGCTTGCCTGGACGAACAGCGGATCTTTCCTAAAGACACAGGCTAAACCGGACGGTATTTTCCCCGTTCCCAACGCGAAAGAGGCCGGCGGCTACCTGCCTCAGAACGATCCCTATACTACCTGCGGCTGGTTCAGCATACACGGCAACCGCGCTTTGGTCAAAGGGCGCGTTAAGAGCGAGGCTCCCAATAACCATTATGTTCGTGAACACGAACCGGATATGCGTCTGGTCAGGGCATATGGTCCCAACAAAGATTTTAATTTCGGCAGTTTTTATCTGACGGATGACTATATGGTGCATGCACGCTCGAACAGCAAAGGATTGGACATTTATTCCCGGAAGGACGCAAAGCTCGTGGCTAATTTCACGCCTAAGGAATTAGGCATTAACTCTACCTTTGGCTGTCAGATTGACGGAAACACAATCGCGCTGCTGGACCATTGGACGGGCAATCCCAAACTCGTGCTGATTTCGTTTAAATAGAAACGAAAGTCGTCCGACGCGGGCAGGAGAAGCCCGTTAGAAAAGTGGTGCTTTTCTTGAAGGAAAAACGAATCAATACGCATCCAAAAAAGCGGTTTATCAAACGTCAATACGACTAAGAAAATACAATGTCAGAACAGATACAACAGATTTAAAGGAGAAACCCGTGTACCCCTGTGTAGAATGCAACAAGATCAAACTGTCAGAGAATATTGAAACCGTGGCCCGCATGTTGCATGCGGATCATAAAATCATGTGCGCCGTCATCAAAGGCTTCTGCGCAGACAACGGCGTCATGGAAATTCTGGAAGACAGTTCCTGCGACTGGCTGGCTTCTTCCCGCATTGAAGATCTGGCAAAACTGAAAACGAAAAAGACAAGACTTTTGATCCGCCTCTCCCAGACCTGCGAGATAAAAGAAGTTGTTGCTTCGTCGGAAGTAAGTTTTGAATCGGAGTGCAACACGGTTTTGCTTTTGCAGGAAGAAGCAAAGAGACAGAATAAAACGCACGGTGTTATACTGGCCATCGACATGGGGGATTTGCGGGAAGGCATTTTTTATAAATATCTTAACGAGATTGAGGAAACCGCCGCAATGGTTCTCCAATCCCCAAATCTGGAACTGCTTGGCGTGGGCACGAACCTGGGCTGTTTCGGCGGTGTGATTACAGATGCGGCCAACATGCAGGGACTCATAGATGTGGCAACTCATATCGAACAGAAATTTTCTGTCACGCTGTCTTATATTTCCGGCATGAGCACGGCGGCCATGGAAATGATTGAAAACAAAACCATGCCCCTGCGGGTGAACCACGGACGTTTCGGTGAAGCCTGGCTGTTAGGCTTTGATTCGGTGGACAACCGGAGACTGCCGTATCTCCACGATGACGCGTTCCTGTTTAAAGCGCAGATCATCGAAATCAAGGACAAACCTTCACAGCCAGTCGGAACCATTGGCGGAAACGCTTTCGGAAAACATGTGGAATTTAAAAACGAAGGAATGATGAAGCGGGCCTTGCTTGCTTTCGGCACACAGGATGTAGCGTATGAATATCTTATTCCGCTGGATGAAAATATCGAAATCATCGGAGCCAGCAGCGATCATACGATTATCAACCTGCACGGTTCGGACGATTATCAAGTGGGGGATGTAGTGACGTTTAAATTAAAGTATCATGCTCTGCTTCATCTTTACACCAGCAGATATGTAAAGAAGTATATTGTGTAAAATCACTTCAGAGAGATACTTCTTATGCTTTTTTAACTTTCGTCAGACTTTTGCGGATTTCTTTTTGGAAGGAAGAATGAAATTGAAACGTTGCGAATGGGTAAATCTGAAAAATCCTTTATATGTGAAATACCACGACGAAGAATGGGGCAGACCGTTGCACGATGATCAAAAACTGTTTGAACTGCTGGTTCTGGAAACGTTTCAGGCTGGCTTGTCCTGGGAGTGCGTGCTGAACAAGCGCGAGGCATTCCGCGCTGCGTATGACAGATTCAATGTGGATAAAGTCGCGTCCTATACTGAAGATAAGCAGACGGAACTTTTACAGAATCCTGCCATCATCCGCAACAAACTGAAAGTAAAAGCCAGCATTCAGAACGCGGTTATCTTTAAAGCCATCCAAAAAGAATTCGGCAGCTTCGATAAATATATCTGGCATTTTACCGATGGAAAAGTTATCAAAGAAGACTACCTTCAGCGCACGTTTTCCCCGTTATCCGACACAATTTCCAAAGATCTGAAAAAACGCGGCATGAAATTTGTTGGCACTACGATTATTTACTCGTTCCTGCAGTCCATGGGGGTAATCAACGGACACGGGGACGGGTGTGAAGTGGAACAAACGATTTCTGCCATCATGTAGAATGCACTTTCAATGACATATACAATTACACCGCAAAGGGTTTGACTGATTCGTTCCCTTTGCGTTTTTTATTTTATAAAACCTGAGTGTTTATCAGTAGAAGAACGACGTGATTTGTGGTATGATAATTGTGGAATAATATGAATAAAAGTTTTTATTTATTAACGGAAAAACACTTATGATCAACGGAATTGTTTTTGATTTTGACGGCACGCTGGCCAACACACTGCCGGTGATTTTTGCCTGTTACGATTACAGCACGGAAAAAGTATTGGGAAAGAAAGCTGACCGTGCCCCGTTTATTGAAACGTTCGGACTGCCCTTGAAAATTTGTCTGACAAAAGTATTCGGTGAAGAAACCGGGAGCAGGATCTGCGACGAGTACCGGGCGTATCAGGAACTTCATCACGACGAACTGATCCAGTCCTTCCCAAAAGTTAAAGAAACGCTGGAACGGTTGCAGCAGATGCAAATCCCCATGGCTGTTGTTACCAGCAAAACCACCGCTACCTGTCTGCGGGGGGCCCGCTGCCTTGGCATTAACAGTTTTTTTGTCACGGTAATCGGTTCGGATATCGTAAAACACCCCAAGCCGGATGCCGAGCCGACCCGGATGGCGCTGGAAAGATTAGGGACGCGGCCGGAGGAAACTCTTTGCGTCGGCGACGCGCCCTTTGACATCATGAGCGGTAAAGCCGCAGGATGTATAACGGCCGCAGTAAAATACACCCAGGTTGATACAAAACGATTCAAATCCCTGGTAACGCCGGATTACTGGTTAACGGATTTGGAAGACCTGATTCCACTGGTTGAAGGAAGGCGATGATCAGTTATGGATTATTACAAACTTTTACTGTCGCGTGTCAGCGCATTGCCAGCGGGAACAACGTTTACAGTTGGCCAGGCTTATAAAGAAGGATGGGCGACAATTCCCGCGAAGGATAAAATCGCAATTTGTAAAAAGTTTAAAACGGATGTTGATGGGGGGCTGGTTCCCCGGATAGTTTTTAATGGATATTTGTCCGGAAGCACGCACCGGCATAAGCAATATAAAAAATTGTAACAAGACAGAAAGGTGGTAACAACATGCGCAAAATCGGTATTGTGGGCGGAACCGGTATCGAAAATCCCGATACCCTAAAGGGATTTGAAACAAAAATTATTGAAACGCCTTATGGCAAAGCACTGTGCAACATCGGCGAGATGAGCGGAAACCTGGTGGCGTTCCTGTCCCGGCACGGGGTGGACCATTCCGTGGCGCCCCACATGATCAACTACCGCGCCAACATCTGGGCGCTGAAGAGCCTGGGCATCACGGAAGTGTTTGCCACATCTGCCACCGGCTCCCTGAACCCCGACATGAAAGCGGGCCACTTTGTAGTCTGCGACCAGCTGATGGACTTCACCAAGAACCGCATCAGCACCTTTTACGATAACCCGATCCGCGGCGTGGCCCATGCGGATTTCACCAACCCGTACTGTGAAACCCTGCGGCAGAAGGCCATTGCGATTTTAAAGAAGACAGACATCACTTTCCATGAAAAAGGCTGCTATGTTTGCACCGACGGCCCCCGTTTTGAAACCGCTGCCGAAGTGCGCGCCTATGCCATGCTGGGCGGCGATGTCATCGGCATGACCAACGCGCAGGAAGCGGCGCTGGCCCGGGAAGCGGAAC
>JAFQZL010000042.1 GCA_017405945.1 Acidaminococcaceae bacterium | reverse complement strand
GTCAGCATGCCACGGTTGTAATTCATAAACTTATGCAGGCCGCCGGCCTTTTTTACCAGTTCGCTGCCGGGGCGCAAAAACAGATGGTACGTATTGGCCAGAATTACCTGGCTTTCCATGTCATACAGTTCTTCCGGGGACAGCGTCTTTACGGTTGCCTGGGTTCCCACCGGCATGAACATGGGCGTCTCAAAGGTTCCGTGAGGCGTATGCAGACGCCCCCGACGGGCCTTTCCCTGTTTTGCTTCTTTTATCAATTCATAAGTAACAGCGTGCATGAAATCTCCTAACATCACAAAAGATTATTTTTGTTTCAGCTCTGTAATAAACATGGCATCGCCAAACGAGAAGAACCGGTATTCCCGTTTTACCGCTTCCGCATAGGTGCGCAGCATCACTTCCCTGGAAGACAGGGAAGATACCAGCATCAGCAGCGTGCTCTGGGGCAGATGGAAATTCGTTACCAGCGCGTCCACGATATGCCATTGGAAGCCGGGATAAATGTAAATCTGCGTCCAGCTGCTGCCGGCTTTTACTTCTCCCGTAGCGCCCGCAGATTCCAGCGTGCGCACCGCTGTCGTCCCCACCGCAACAATCCGGCGGCCTTCCGCCTTCGCCCTGTTGATGGCAGCCGCGGCTTCCGGGGTCACGCTGTAGAATTCCCTGTGCATGGGATGATCTTCTATGTTTTCCTCCGTAACCGGCCGGAAAGTTCCCAGCCCTACATTAAGGGTGACAAACACTTCCTCACAGCCCATGTCCTTGATTTTCTGCAGCAGTTCTTTCGTAAAGTGCAACCCTGCAGTGGGCGCTGCCGCGGAACCGGGATCCCGGTTATATACGGTCTGGTACCGTTCCTTATCTTCCAGTTCTGCCGTAATATATGGCGGCAGCGGAACCTCTCCCAGCCGGTCCAGGATTTCTTCAAACACGCCCTCAAATTTAAAACGGATGATGCGTCCGCCGAAATCTGTATGATCAATGATAGTCCCGGATAATTCATCCGCAAATTTTATATGGGCGCCAACCTGCAGCTTCTTCCCCGGACGGACCAGCACTTCCCAGTCCGTATTGTTAAGGCGGGTCAGCAGGAACACTTCCACATGGGCTCCGGTATCTTTATAACCAAACAGGCGGGCCGGGATGACGCGGGTATCGTTAAATACCAGTACATCGCCGGGGCAAAGATATTCGGGAAGATTATAAAAATGCCGATGCTCCATGGCGCCGGTATTTTTATCAACCACCAGCAGCCGGCTGTGATCCCTCGGTTCTATCGGATGCTGGGCGATTCGTTCTTTGGGTAAATCATAATCAAAATCAGTAACTTTCATAACAGGTCTCTTTTCTTTATGAAGGAAACACTGCATAACCCTTTTATGCAATAACGTAACGGCAGGCAGGTCCTTCTCATAATTTAATATATTAGTATGCGGAGACCAGTTCAGTCCCCGGATAATAATGTTGCAAAATGGTTTTATAATAATTCACCGCGTTTTCCGGCGCCGTGTCGGCCATGCCTTTGGCGCCCCACTTGGACAGGCCCAGGCCGCTGCCTATTCCTTTGCCTTTAAATAAAAGGGTTTCGTCCGCGGTTCCTTCTAAAAAGTGATATCCGGGAATAACGGATTGCCAGGATTTTTTTTCGCGGCCCTTAATCTCTATGGGAATCTGTTTTTTCCCGACTTCTATGCCGTAACCGTTTTCAATAGGAACGTCCAGCTTTTGCGGTACCGGATCGGTAATATATACGTCAAACCAGTTACTGCTCAGAGCCAGCATATCCGCCAGTTCCTGACCGGTTATGGTTACGCTGCCCAATTCTCCCTGCCAGTAAATCGTCTTAACCCTGCCGCTGGGATAGCGGTCCTTCCGGTCCGGCTTTTCACTGTCTGATATACGGTATCCCCGCAACCGTCCGATCTTATGCCCACCCTGTTCAAGAAGCCGGCTGATAGTCACAGCCTGTATCTTTTTTTCCCAGGTAAAACTGGGACAGTCCGTATCATAGTCTTCCACTGCCTGTAAATACGGAATATCTTTCTGCATGATTTCAGAAGCGCTCACCGTCCTGCCCCCGCTGCTTTCACAGGTATAAGTCATTGCAGGGCTGCCTTTAAAGTATAAAACCTGGCCGACGGTCTGCGCCGCAACCTTGGTTATATTCTTATTCTCATTGCGGATACCGCCATAAAAAGCTTCAGGCTCCACTGCCCGCACGTCAAACAAATCGCTTTCCGGATGATGCTTATAATACCAGGCCAGGCTTCGGGCAGCCACCGCCTGCGCTTTAATCGCTTCGTCCGGCCAGACGGGGGAAGACTTAGGCCCCAGCACAGAGTTAACATAATACTCAATGGGCACCCGGTTTACAACGGTTAAACTCTTTCCTTCATTTGTCAGACAGATTTTCAGCGCTCCCCGGTACTCCTGGCGGTTCACGGTAAAATGCTCGCGGGGGCGGCCGGCTGAAGCTCCGTTTTTATCTGCCTGTTCCGCAATCTCCAGAACAGTTCCGCCGGCAAGCTGCCTGTCTCCCAGTTTAATTTTTCCCTTATCGGCCGCGATAAAGTATTTGCCTTTATTCAGCGTTGCTTTCTTCCCATCCGGTTCCGTGGCAACAAAAGAGGACGGTGCAACCAGTTCAGCAGAGAATTGGGAAACTGTCAGTCCCACATCAATCACGGATGACGCGCGGACCGGAACTGTAAAAAGCGCAATCAACCAGGAAAAGACTATAAATATAGTTTTTCTGACATATTTTTCAGTAGCATGTTTCATCATACCGTTTACCTGCAACACGACTTGAAAACATGTATAACATCATTTGAACAGTATCGTGTCCTGTTTCGCAAGCTGAATAATGTTTTTGTTTATGCGGACAAAAGGTTTGTTTTCCGGTTCAGCAGCATTTGTATCAACGTAGTTGGAAGCCTGAGCAGATCCTGCTCCGGTTTTGTTTTTTTTCCATTCCATATAGCGGTCCCGTTCACTGAACACACAACCGCAATATGGCTGGCGGTACAATCCCAAAGCCAGGCTTATATCTACGCCTTCCTGATAATGGGGACGCCAGTCCTGATAATAAAACTCCACACCAAATTCTTCCGCTGCTGCTTTCGCTGTCTGCACAATCAGTTCATGCTTCTGGTAGGGGCTGTAAAGCAAGGTCGTGGAAAACGCTGTAAAACCGTAATCTGCCGCATATTTCGCCGTATAGCGCAGCCGCATACGGTAACAGAACGAACAGCGGATTCCCGGTTCTTCCAGCATCCCTTTCACGCATTCTTCCAGCGGATAGGTTTTATCAATAATCAACCGGTAATCCTGTTTTTCCGCCAGTTCCCGTAACGCGGACAGACGGTGCTTAAACTCTTTATATGGGTGTATGTTGGGATTGTAGTACAGAAGTGTAAAATCCGCGCCCTGCTCCGTCAGCGCCTTTGTCGGATAACAGGCACAGGGACCGCAGCAGGCGTGTAATAATAATTTCATCGTTCTATCTTTCTCAATACACGAAATCATCGAGGTTCGCTGATTTGTTTTCCCATATTTCTGTCGGGAAACAATCGTCTGTTTTCCTCCATCACATAAATCAACTCATTTTACAGCAACGACGGTTGTTCGACTTTTGGCGTTCCGCTTCCATCATCCGGATAAGGTATGCCAAGATACCGGTAGGTCTCCCTGGTCGCCACGCGGCCGCGGGGTGTACGTTGCAGCAGACCCAGCTGCATCAGGTACGGCTCCACCACGTCTTCGATTGTGCCGGCCTCTTCACTGACTGCCGCGGCGATGGTATCTACACCGACAGGGCCGCCGCCGAAAGTTTTAACAATTGTGTTCAGAATGCGCCGGTCATTCTGGTCCAGACCGTAACGGTCAACTTCCAGACGGGAAAGAGCCTCATCCGCCAGCTTCTTATCAATGACAGCCTGTCCCAGTACCTGGGCAAAATCCCTCACCCGTTTCAAAAGGCGGTTTGCCACGCGGGGCGTTCCCCGGGAACGGCGGGCGATTTCCAGCGCGCCTTCCGGCGTCATCTGTACATCCAGCTTTTCTGCGGACTTGTTGACGATGATGCGCAACTGTTCCGGCTGATAAAATTCCAGCCTGCACTGCACGCCAAAACGGTCACGCAGCGGCGCCGCCAGAGATCCCAGCCGGGTGGTGGCGCCAATCAGTGTAAATTTGGGAAGAGGCAGCCGGACATTCTGGGCGCCCGGTCCCTTGCCGATCACAATATCCAGCTGGTAATCTTCCATAGCTGAATACAGTATCTCTTCCACTGCCTTCGGCAGTCGGTGGATTTCATCGATAAACAGCACTTCCCCTTCCGACAGCGTGCTGAGAATTGCGGCCAGATCGCCCTGGCGCATAATGGCAGGACCTGATGTAACTCGCATATTTACATGCAATTCGTTAGCAATAATATTTGCCAGTGTTGTCTTTCCCAGACCGGGAGGACCGAAAAGCAGCACATGATCCAGCGCTTCATTCCGCTTCAGCGCCGCTTCAATGAACACAGAAATATTCTGTTTTACTTTATCCTGCCCGATATATTCGTCCAGCGTCCGGGGGCGAAGACTGTACTGTTCCCCATCAGACTCCATAACTTCCGATGTTACCAGCCGGTCATCAAAATCCATGCTCTTTTCCCCTTATCTCATCTATTTTTAGCAAACATCTGTAGCGCTTTGCGGATCAGCTCGTCCCGTTTTAATGTGCCATAGTCCGGAATCTTCCGCAACACCGGCAAAATTTCCGAATTGGAATAGCCTAACGCAACCAGCGCAGCCATGGCTTCGTTGATTGCTTCCGATTTGCCTTCGCCGCTGACTGCGGCGGCAAATTCCCTGTCATTCTCTTCGCTTTCCAGTGTACCGACCTTGTCCTTCAGTTCCAACACCATGCGCTCTGCCGTTTTCTTTCCGATACCGGGGAGCTTGGTCAGCATTTTAAGATCCCTGCTCTGCACCGCCAGATAAAAATCTTCCGGCTTTGCCGCTCCTAAAATGCCTATCGCAACTTTAGGCCCTATGCCGCTTACGCTTAACAGAAGCGCAAATAGGTCATAGTACTGTTGTGTCAAAAAGCCATATAGCTGAATCGCATCTTCCCGTACCGACGTATACGTCAGGACACGTACCTCCTGTCCCATGGACAGGGGCCGCATCTGGGACACCGGCATAAACACACGGTATCCGACACCACCCGCCGTTTCAATCAGGCAATACTCCGCCGCCTGATACGCTACCGTTCCCCGCACTGAACCAATCATAATGCACACTCCAAATGCTGTTTATCGAAACCATTTTTATACTACAGTTTGCCCTTTTATCTCTTGCTCAGCGGGTTCCGCTGTTTTTCCAGAATCTCCCCGATTCGTGCGCCGCCTTTTTCCTGCAGCTGCAGCACCCTTGCCTGATTCAGGCCGCAGATCGCCGCAGCCAGCGCGTCCGCCGTATCGTCCGGATTAATTTCTTCACGAATCCCCAACAATCGCCGCACCATAAAGGTAATCTGGTTTTTTTCCGCCCCGCCGGTCCCTGTGACCGATTTTTTTATCTGCATCGGCGTAAACTCCAAAATCGGCAGATTATGCTCGGCAGCGGCCAGTAATACTACGCCGCGCGCCTGGGCAACCGGTATCGCAGTGTTGACGTTGCGGTTAAAATACAATTTTTCAATGGACATAAATTCCGGTTGAAAATGACCAATAATATCAGAAACATCCTGATGGATCTTCAGCAGCCTCTCTTCCGGACGCCAGTCTTTGTCCGTCAGTATGGAACCGTAAAACACCGGCTTCATAACACTGCCTTTCATTTCTACCACCCCATAACCGCAGATAGCGGTACCGGGATCGATTCCTAACGCCAGCATACTGTTCCTCCAGCCTTCTCCATCAAACTATCTTATTACAATTTATTATACACGGCACAAATGACAAAACTGTGAAACAATATAAAAAAAGGCAGGCTCATTTGAAGCCTGCCTGCTCTTTCTTATTCCTCGTCGTCATCATCCGGCAAGTCAGCGTTGGTATAGACTTCCTGTACGTCGTCCATATCGTCAAACATGTCAATTGTCTTACGGACTTTTTCGGCGTCTTCATCCGTCAGCTGGACCATCGTATCCGGAACCATGGTGATTTCCGACATCACAGTTTCGATATTGTTGTCAGCCAGCGCTTTTTCCACTGCGTCATAATCTTCCGGCTGGGTCACAATCTCAAAGCTGTCTTCATTGGATTTCATGTCTTCCGCGCCGGCATCCAGCGCGATCATCATGACTTCATCCTCATCATAGCCGGCTTCTTTATCAATCGTAAAGATACCCTTGCGTTTGAACATCCAGCCAACAGAACCTGTCTCACCCATATTCCCGCCGTGCTTGGTAAACGCATGACGGATATCTGCAGCCGCACGGTTCCGGTTGTCGGTCAGCACATCCAGCATGATTGCCACACCGGCCGGGCCGTAGCCTTCATATGTAATCTCTTCATATTTTGCGCCATTGGTCTCGCCGGCGCCTTTGGCAATCGCGCGTTTGATGTTATCTTTCGGGATGTTGTTGGCTTTCGCTTTGGCCAGCGCCAGTTTCAGACGCATATTACCAACCGGGTCGGGACCGCCCATCTGTACGGCAATGGTGATTTCGCGACCGATCTTTGTGGTTATTTTTCCTCTGGCTGCATCTGCTTTGCCTTTTTTGTGTTTGATATTTGCCCATTTAGAATGTCCGGACATACTAACTCCTCCAATATATCAGCTTATAAGATAAGTAAATTTAACTATCGTATTATACTATATTTTCCTCTTCATGACAATCCTTTTCTTAACATCTGCCGGATTTCTTCATTAATATTTTCACTGATTAAAGCCCGCTGAAACAATTTTTCCTGATTCAGTTATATTCAAATCTGCAAATATTGTATATAATTAAATTAGAAGCTCATGACTGCTTATACAAAACGATTTAATACATTAAAAAAAACACTTACAGGGAGGGGAATCATGGACATTAAAAAAATCAGATTGGGAAAGACCGGTTTATGGGTCACGAAAACCGCAATGGGCTGCCTTCCTATCCAGCGCATCTCATTGGAAGCGGCAAAAAAACTGCTGCGGAAAGCTTATGACAACGGCATCAATTATTTCGATACCGCCAATATGTATACCGACAGCGAAGAAAAAATCGGCGCGGCTCTGCACGATGTCCGCCAGGACATTATTATTTCCACTAAAAGCGGCGGCACGGATTACAAAACGGTAACAGAACATATCGAACTTTCGTTAAAACGCCTGCAGACAGACTACATCGACCTTTTCCAGTTCCATAATCCCGCTGTTATGCCTTCCCCGGAAGATGAAAAGGGAGCATATGCTGCAGCGCTTGACGCGAAAAAGAAAGGCTACATCCGGCATATAGGCATCACAAATCACCGGCTGAAGGTAGCGCATCAGGCCATTGATTCCGGATTATATGAAACACTGCAGTTCCCGTTCTGCTACCTGGCAACGGATAAAGATGTCGAACTGGTAAAAGACTGCAAAACGCACGACATGGGCTTTATTGCCATGAAAGGCCTGTCAGGCGGTATGCTGACCAATGCAGCAGCCTGTTACGCTTTCATGCAGGGACACGACAACGTGGTTCCCATCTGGGGCATCCAGCACGAATGGGAACTGGAGCAGTGGCTGAAACTGACGGAAATTAATCAGCAGATGACAGAAGAACTGCAGGCTGTTATCGATAAAGACCGGAAGGAACTGTCGGGGAATTTCTGCCGGAGCTGCGGATACTGCATGCCCTGCACAGTGGGTATTGACATCCCCCAGGCAGCCAGAATGGCCATGTTGTTACGCCGCTCCCCCTATAAACGGTTCATGAGTGATGAGTGGTATGCCAAAATGCAGAAGATCGAAGAATGCGTACACTGTGACCTGTGCAAGAGCCGCTGCCCTTACGGATTGGATACTCCGTCCCTGCTGCAGTATATGTTAAAGGATTATAACGAGTTTTACGCAGAGCATCACAACGATTAAAATACCTCTTCATTATAAATAATTATCCCGTTATGCAGACGCTTCCGCATAACGGGATTTTACTATTATCCGTCCTATCCGTTATCTTCCTCTACTGCGTGCAGTCCTGCTGCGTCCGTTACCGGCAGCGAGAACAGAATGGCCTGGGCCGGCGTATCCATGCCGGCCTTTTGCATCACGGCCTGCATGATTGCATTCTTCTGTTTCTTTTGGGTAACGATTAAAGTCACATCCTTTTCCGAAGCCAGCGGCACGCCGAAGAAAAGTTCGGCCCGGTTCACACCGGTACCCCGGGCATGCAGCACCGTACCGCCATAGGCGCCGGCCGCACGGGCCGCGTCCATGACCATGTCGTTGTGCCCCTGGTTACTGACAATAATCAATAATTCCATTGTTGTATCTTTCATTACGGATTCTTCTCCCTTCCGGAAATTCTGTTCTGCCGTCAGATATGCCAGCTCCCGTTTGCCGCCGATGCTGCTCATGGGAACGATGAAAGCAATACCCGTATCCGGTACGTCAATATAAAGCTTTTTCCGCAAATGCCCTTTGGTTTCTTTCCACACTTCATCTGTCACCACATTCAGGCAGACCGCTTTCTCAGACCGGTCCAGCCCCAGCATATCCAGAATCTCATCTTTGGCAGTACCGTAACCTAATAAAACAAACCCCACCGGCAGCTTCTTATCATAAAACTCAAGAAAGCCAGGCAGCTTCTCCCTGCTTGTGATAGTTATCATCAAATAGACTTCCACAGCCTGCTACCTCCTACAACTCGATAATATCGTAGTCCCCGAAATTCTCCAGCGTACTCTGGCTGACACTGGTTTTGGGAGTTCTGCGTGCTTTTACCATATACATAACTCCCAGCAGCTGGATCGTGACCAACGGTGTCATGGCTACCATAGTTACCACACCGAACGCATCTGTCACAACATTGCCGCCCTGAGTCATACAGGCTCCTATCGCAAAAGGCAGCAAAAACGTCGCTGTCATGGGACCGGATGCCACGCCGCCTGAGTCGAAGGCGATGGCAGTAAACACGGGAGGAACAATAAATGTTAGTATCAACGCGATGAGATACCCCGGTATCAGCATGTAAAACAGATGGATTCCTGTCAGCACACGTACCATGGCCAGGCCTACCGAAATCGCCACGCCGATGGACAGGCTGCGAAGCAGTAATTTTCCGCTGACAGCGCCGGCAGTAATATCTTCCACCTGCTTCATCAGCACATACACTGCCGGTTCCGCCTTGATGATAAAGTAACCAATCAGCATACCGATGGGTATAATGATCCAGTTATAGGGCAGCGTGGCCAAAATGCTTCCCAGGTCGAATCCTGCCGGAATAAAGCCCACATTAGCGCCTGTCAGGAACAGTACCAGACCGATATAGGTACATATAATACCGTGAAGAATGCGGAGCAGCGGCTTTCTTTGAAGATGCAGTAAAACCAGCTGAAAAATACCGAAAAATATGGCAATGGGCAGAACTGCCTGGGCAATTTCATGCATCTGATCCGGCAGCTCGGCCAAAAACAGCCCGCCTAACTGCAGGGAATGCAGCACTCTCGGAATCACAACCGGTTCAAACGTCGCGTCTTCCGGTTTAAAAATCAGGCTCAGAAGCAGTACGGCGATGATAGGCCCGATGGAACAGAGGGCTATCAGACCGAAGCTGTCCTGGGAAGAATGGCGGCTGCCCCGCAAGGCCGAAACGCCTACGCCAAAAGCCATGATAAACGGCACCGTCATGGGACCGGTGGTCACACCGCCGGAATCGAACGCCACCGCCAGAAAATCCGGCGGTGCATAGCATGCCAATATGAAAGCGATGACATAAAAGAACAGCAACATCCGCTGCAGTGAAATACCCAACACCATACGGATCATGGCTGCCAGAAGAAACAGCGCCACGCCGCCTGATACCGACAAAATCAATACCCTGTTGGGAATGGACTGGACCTGGTTCGCCAATACCTGTAAATCCGGTTCGGAAATCGTGATCATAAAGCCCAATATAAAGCCCAACGGCAATATCAGCCAAAGGTTGCGGGTTTTTGTAATACGGGTCCCCACATGATTGCCCATGGGTTCCATGGCCTGTTCCGAACCGATGGTAAAGAAGACCATCCCTACCATCAGGAGGATGCAGCTGTATAAGAAAACCATCACCACATGGGTCGGCATGGGCACTATCGTGACAGAAAGTATCAAAACGATTGCCACAACCGGGAAGATAGCCCGGATGACTTCGCTGAACTTTTCCTTGAGTATATCTTTTAGCAAAACGGAGTCGCCTCACTTTAGTTTACTTATATGTCTTTCTTTTAACTGTTTCTATCCACGGCTCTTCATGCTGTCCATAATGGCCGCATAGGTCTTCTCCACCCGGCGGCTCAGATTTTCACGGATGCTTTTTGAAGAACGCAGCAGACTTGCAGCCACGTCCACCGCCAGTCCGACAGATAAACCTTTGCTATATTCGTAACCTTTTACATAGGTGATGCGGCTGAAGTCCGGACGCCAGCGCCGGTCCATGGGTTTTCTGCCCCCCGCCGCCAGCAGATATTCGTTGGCTTCCGCTTCCAGCTTGTCGCCATCTGCATCTATAGCGCCAAATGTGTTCAGCAGATCGTAATTGATCAGATCGATCAGCTGCCTTGCAGAATTGTTATTCAACACAAAGCTGATCTTACCGTTGGCAAGCAGGAGCAGGCTGCGCTCCTTCCATGCACCCAGCTTGTTCATCACGTTCATTTTGTAAATGGCAGGCAGGCGTTTTTCAATATCGTCCGCCAGATTATATTGCGCCGCTTCCAGCGATTCGGTACGGCCAAAGCGGGAAATGGGATCTCCCGCCAGCGTCTCGCCTGCAATACTGACAACAGGGATAATTTCAAGCTGCGGGTCGCGATGCAGGCGCTTTGTCAGTTCTTCCAGCAAATACTCTTTCATGCCTTCTATCTTTTCCTGCTTCCGGAAACCGTCCTCCGCATTGGTCAGAGCCACGATCACCTTGCAACCGGACTGCAGCAACGGCACAAGGATCTCTTCAATCTCCGTTTCTTCAATGCGGGCGGTGTTGGCAGAAAAGCAGTAATAGACTGCGTGGAACCAGTCGCTGATATGGGGCGAGGTGTTGCGCTTGCTCACCAGCGCCAACACTTCCTTCCGCCATTCCGGCAGTGAATCCGCCTCAATCCCCCAGGTATCGAAAACATGGTAGGCTGTCCCGTTGCGGGTAATCACATTCTCGTGGAGACCTTTCCCCGTTTTAGGCAGGCCTGCTCCTGTGGGCAGGTCAAAGCCGTAAAGGTAATTCAGCAGGGAAGTCTTGCCCACCCCGGTTTTTCCCAGCACAAGAATATTCCGCACAGCGGGTTTGTGCGGTTTGGTTTTCTGTTCTGTTTTCTGCTGGCCGCGGTAATCCTTCGCGGCCTTTTCCGTTCCTGAAGGAGAACCTTCTTTTTTATGAGGTCCTTTGCTTCCCGTACGGTTCCAGATTCTCATTGACATAAGTCACCTGTAACGATTGCTAAAAATCATACTGCATTCTTTTTATAATACTTCTGAATCAGCTGCATGATCACGTCCATGGCAAAGGCGGACGTGATATCCACCTTTTCCCCTTTTGCCATACGGGACGCGGTTTTATAACAGACTTCATTAACCGCCCGGCCAAAGGCATACGTGAAGGAGGTGGCCACGCCGCTGTTCACTACAGCCGCTGCAACGGAGCCCGCGCCGGGAATCAGTTTCAACAGGGAACGGGAAAAAATCCGCCCCGTATTGGCTACCACCACGTTGACAAAAACTTCTTTAATTTTGTCAGTTCCCCGGTCGATGCCCCAGAAATTGAAAAGATGCGTCGCCATAGTCGTCTGGATGGCAATCAGCGCTGCAGAGTCCGTCATGGGTAACGGGCATACTACCGCGCCGGCGGCAGCTGCCACATACCGGTGGATCAGTTTGTCCGCCTGGATATGTTTCGCGCTCAGTTCCTGCCCCAGAGCCTGGGCAAACGCCAGCTGCAGTCCGGCGTCCAGATGCTCAACCGACCAGTTCAGCAACTCGCCCCACTGCATCTTTTCTTCCGGAATCCTCGGATCGATACTAACCATAAATGCTTCTGTCTTCGGCAGTTTCTTTTGCAAAACTTTTTTCATCTCGTCCAGTTCAATCATGGTAGCCGCGTCAATCTGTGTCAGCACCACGCATACCTTGGTGAGCCCCTCCAACGCGGCAATCGCGTCCAGGTCCGTAGGCGTCACCCGTTTGTTGGCGGCAGAAATGCAATACCAGACCAGGTGCACATGCTTTTTGATATCCCCCTGGCCGTTGGCGTTTTTCACGAAACCGATAACATCTTTATAAAACTGCTGCTGTTTATCTTCCCCCACTTCGTAGCCAAGGGTATCATACAGCACAACATCCTGATCCTCCGGCTCATAGCGGGTAATTCGGTCTGTCATGGGCTTGCCGTTGCCTGTGGCAGCCACATCCATGCCGAAGAGATGATTGATCAGGCTGCTCTTTCCCACACCGGTACCGCCGGTCACAAGGACGCTCGGTTTTTTTACATTCTTGCGTATCCTGTTCAGTACTTTGTCGTAATCAAAATACTGCAGTTTGTCTATTAGTTTCTTAACGTCCTCTTCTTTCATTGGACAAACACCTCCGAATACTTCATGCCCGGGATGCTTATGCTTGCTCTTCCGCAGGCGCTGACGTGAATCCCAGCTTCCGGTTCTTCTTCAGTTCCTTACGCAGGTCCTTCACCAGATCCTGCAGGGTCACATCGTCCAGATCTTTCTGCAGGTTCCGTTTGAACTTCTTAAGCCGCCCGTCCATGACCGCGTGCATATTTCCTCCCACGGGACAGTCCGGGTTGGGATCGTGGAAATGGAACAGGTCTTCCTTTTTGTCTTCCACAGCGCAGAAAATATCCCACAGCGTGATCTTTTTCGGTTCTTTTGCCAGAGCCGCGCCACCCACGCCGGCCTCCACCGTAACCAGCCCGGCATCTTTTAATTGTCCCAGCGTTTTGCGGATAATGACAGGATTTACATTGACGCTTTTGCCTAAAAAGAAGGATGTAGTCTTGAACTGTCCCTCAAATTCATTGACTGCCAGCAATATATGTATGGCAATCGTAAAACGGGAAGAAAATTGCATGATCGTTTATCTCCTTAAAATCCTACGTCTTCACCCACAAGGATCACCTTGATCTTATGAGCCGGTTTGCTTCGGCGGGTGACAACGATATAGTTACAAATGGTATCGGCAAAGTTACAGTTCGCGCAGACCCCTGTCAGCGC
>JAFQZL010000041.1 GCA_017405945.1 Acidaminococcaceae bacterium | reverse complement strand
ATCGAACTGTGGACACAGGGATTTTCAGTCCCTTGCTCTACCAACTGAGCTACCGAGGCATACTGGCGACCCGGACGAGACTCGAACTCGTGACCTCCGCCGTGACAGGGCGGCATTCTAACCAACTGAACCACCGGGCCGTTTTTCATCAAGCATTAATAGTATAGGTTATTTCTTCGCTGCTGTCAAGTTTTTTTAAAAAGCGACGGATAAACGCGCCTCCGCGACTGTGCTGCCGTCACTTTCCGTCATTTCCCAGATCCAGGAGATACGGCTCCAGGCGTTCCGCCAGCAGCACTTCAAGATCTTCCAGTTTTTTTGCGTCAAACTCATGGATCGTGTTGGGAATCAGGTGTTTCTTGTTCTCCGCATAAAACTCATTGCGCACCCGGTTATACAGAAACACCAGCTCATTACCCGCGTCAAAATCCGCATAGTCCAGAATAACCGTTGCGTTATTGATAAAATCCAGCGGGCACCGCGGCCCGATAAATTTGACAAAATTACCGACCCGTTCCGGCAGCGTGTCCGGAAAATGCCAGTCAAGAATCCCCTTGTCTTTCAGCAGATGGCCGGACCGGGGTATATAGGCCGGAGTTGTCTCCTCCACCAGCCGGTCAATGGCGCCGGTGATCCAATCCGCGAACACGTCTTTGTCTCTGGTAATATACCGGAAATCCCGATACCGGAGCAACCCGACCTGGCGCACCGGCACATAATCAAAAGTCTCTTTCGTATAAATCAGCTCCAGCCTGCGGCGGGCTTCTTCGTTAACATACGATCCCAGAACAAACTCATGCCCTTTCAACTGACCGCCTTCCTCAAACGCAAAGCCATGGAGTTCTTTTGGGAGTTTCTGCAGAAACTCCCAGTCAGGGCGGCGCTTTATAATCACTTCAATATCTTCCGGTTTTGGCATAACGGTATTAACTCACCGCTCAGATTTGCGGTTTTCCCTCCATTTTATTTAACAAATTTCCCAACGTCCATTTAATGGTATCCGAGGGATTTTCCTCCAGCCCCAACGGTTTCAGGTCCGTTTCCCGCAGGAACCGCCGGATAAACTTGTTGCCATCTGAATTATAGGCATACATATCGGCAAAAGCGTGGGTACGGACATACGTTTCGTCATCAAAAGGCCCAAAGCTGCGTACTAAGTAAGAGTCCATCCGGTGCACCACCATCACCACCAGCGCCCCGCAGCCCGCCTGTTCCGCCGCAGCCTTCATGGCTTCCTTGTCCGGCTTCGGGTTTTTGGCGAACATTTCATCCACTGCGGCATTGGCCTTCGTATTGTCGTCCATCAGCCGGTAATAGGGAACATGGTAATCCATCTTTACCATCTGGATCCAGCCCCGCATATCCGCCCTGTTTACACTGCCGGTGCGGTCGATGACCACAAAATTCACAGGCTTCGTCTCAAAGGCATGAGCCTTCGGCATTCCCAGAAACGGCACCGTATCCAACGCAGAAATATCCCCGGCAATGCCGCAGCACAGCGCAACAATTACCGCTAAGAACACAAACAGTTTTTTCATTTTACGCCACCCCCTGCCAATCCAGACTATCTACTTAACTCTCAATACTTTTTGAAACAGGATTGACTCTTTTGTAACCCGGAATTATTTTACAAAACAATTATGTCATTTATATGAAACCGAAACAGCAAAACCTTTTGGCCCTGGCGTGCGTCTACTTTTTCCAGATATTCTTCGCCATCCCGTGTCCTAACGGGGCCACGCCCAGATATTCCGCCAGCGTCTGACCGATATCGCTGAATATCGTAAAGGGCGGAATCTGTTGTGGTTTCACGTTCTGTCCGTAAAACAGTACAGGAATTTTCTCTCTCGTATGGTCCGTGCCCTTCCAGGTGGGATCGCAGCCGTGATCCGCCGTCACCAGCAGCACATCGTCCGGTTGCATCAACGCGAACAGTTCCGGCAAACGGCTGTCGTAATACTCCAACCCTTCCCCGTAGCCCAGTGCGTCCCGGCGATGACCGAAGGACGAATCGAAATCCACAAAATTGGCAAAGACCAGTGTCCGGTCCGGCGCGTCCTTCACCGCCTGCAGGGTTGCGTCAAAAATCTTGTCCAGTCCCGCCGCCGGGTAATGTTTCGTAATGCCCCGGTGGGCAAAAATATCGGCAATCTTGCCGATCGCATACACGTTGCCCCCCGCCGCCACCAGCTTATCCAGCAGCGTTTCCTCATGGGCCGGCACCGCATAATCGTGCCGGTGGGCCGCCACCCGGGCAAAATCCCCTGCCGTTTTACCTTCAAACGGCCGGGCAATGACCCGGGCGATTTTATAAGGCTTTACAAGTTCAAAACTCAGTTTGCAGAGATTATACAGCCGCTCCAGACCGAAGCTCTCCTCATGGCAGGCGATTTGCAGCACGCTGTCCGCAGAAGAGTAGATAATGGGTTTGCCGGTGCGCATATGCTCCTCGCCCAGCTCCTTGATGATCTCCGTACCGCTGGCCAGCTTTTCCCCCAGTACGCCGGGCAGGTTTCCTTCCCTGATAAGCGCATCCACCAGTTCCTGCGGAAAACAGTGAGGCTTGTCCGGGAAATAGCCCCAGTCAAAATCCACCGGCACTCCGGTAATTTCCCAATGGCCGCTGAGGGTGTCCTTGCCCTTACTCACTTCTTCCGCGCAGGTATAGGCAGCCTTCACCCGGCCGCCATCCAGTACCGTGTCCTTCAGCGGCTCCCCGGAAATGGGATGAGCCACATCTTTCCCGGTGCTGAGCCGGTGGGCCGTTTCCAGCCCCAGGGTCGCCATGTTCGGCAGCAACAGATACCGGGGCGAACCGTCCGGATTCCTCCGATTCTCTGCCATCCATTTTACAATATGTCCCAGTGTATCGGACCCCATATCCCCAAAGGCCGCCGCGTCGTGAGCGGAGCCAATGCCAAAGGAATCCAGCAACGTTATAATTACACGCGCCATTGTCATGCCTCCCCGTTCCTTGTTTTCCAAATCACACTTTATTTCAATTCGTCCAGCATCTGCTGCGGATTCTCCGCCGCCTTCACCTTGCCGAAGGCCTTCACGATGACACCTTTTTCATCGATTAAGTACGTCGTGCGGACCACGCCCATGGTCTTTTTCCCGTACATATTCTTTTCCTGCCACACGCCATAAGCCTGAATCACCTGCAATTCCGTATCCGACAGCAGCGTAAAGGGCAGTCCGAATTTTTCCTGAAACTTTTTGTGGGATGCCACGGAATCCTTGCTGACACCGATTACCACCGCGCCCTTTTCCCGGAACTGCGGCAACAGTTCCCCGAAATTGCAGGCCTGTTTCGTACAGCCCGGGGTATTATCTTTCGGATAAAAATACAGCACGACCTTCTGTCCCTTAAAGTCTTTTAATGAAACCATCTTCCCGTCCTGATCGGGCAGCGTAAAATCCGGTGCCTTGGTTCCAACCTCTAACATAACACGCCTCCTGAAACAACATTTCTGCAAAATACGTCATTTCCATTTGCGCACCACACAGCGCCATGTATTCGCGCATTGCGCTCTTCAACGCGCTGCCTGTTCACAAAACCGGTAAATCCGCCTTGCCCGGCAGACTTCCTGTCAGAATTTTATGCTTTATCCGCCGCAATCAGTTTTTCCAGTGCCCGTTTCGCCACGTCCTGGAAGCGTTTTTCCGCCACCTTGTACACATCCGGCGGAGCCACGGCCTCACTGTCCGTACGTTTGGCCACCACGCCGCAGATGGCGCCCGCCCGCAGCCCGTGCACACTGCACAGGGTCAGCAGCGTCGCCGCTTCCATCTCAAAATTGGTGCAGCCCAGGGCCTGCCATTCTTTCAGCGTTCCCTGCAGACGCTGCACCACATAGCCGTTAAGGCTGTCATAGCGTTCCTGCCCGGGCCAGAAACTGTCCGTGGTCACGCCAATACCCAGACCGAAGGGAACTTTCAATTCTTTCGCCGCATCCCGCAGGGCAATGGTCACATCCAGATCCGCCACCGCCGGATATTCTATCGGCGCATAGGCTTTGCCTGCCCCGTCCATGCGCACGCAGGCCTTGCTGATGACCACATCCCCCAGGTTCAGGTTTTCCTGCAGGGAGCCGGTGGTACCCACCCGGATAAAGGTGGTGACACCCAGACGACCCAGTTCTTCCACTATAAAGGTGATGCAGGGACCGCCCATCCCGCTGCTGATAACCAGCACAGGCTCCCCGTTCACACGGGCCAGCCAGCTGGTAAACTCCCTGTGGCTTGCCAGATACACCGCAGCCGGATCCAGGGCTTTCGCCAGACCTTCCACCCGACCCGGATCCCCGGGTACCAGGGCATACTTCGCGCCCTGCAGCATCTCCACCGATAAACCTACGTGATACATCACTTCGCCGGGTTTCGCGTAATTTTTCATGAAACAGACCACCTCTCCGTGCAATTTGTGAAACACACCGTAACACGATACACTTTTATTGTTTTATTATATCATAGATACAGTCGCAGAGTATGAGAAATTGGGAAGAAAAAATCCTTAATTATCATATTCATATCCATCTTGACCAGCAAATTACCGCTAATCAAAACAAGTACAAAAAATAGGAAAGTTCCCGACTTGGCATTCCATTAACCATCTCGAAAGAAACCGTTATCGGATTCTTGCTTCTTAGACAACAACATTACCACGAGGGTTTTAGTTTTACGTTTATCTCCACAAGCGTAAATTCGGGTATGCCCTACCCTAATAATAATCAAGCTTGTTCTAAGCCTTTTTTCAAAATGTTAATACTGGCATTGATGTCCCTGTCATGTTTTGCATGACAGACCGGACACTCCCAGTACCTGAGGTTTTTAGTGCGCACTTTGCGATACTGATAACCGCAGCAGTTGCATGTCTGGCTGCTTGTATAGTTATTAGGTACTCTTCTTATAATGTTTCCATACCATTTTGCTTTATAGTCCAACATGTAAAAAAAGCTTGTCCAGGAAGCGCTGGTAATTTGATTAGCAAGTTTATGATTACGTTTCATTCCTTGAACATTCAGATCTTCTATGCAAACAGTTTTGTTTTCACGAATTAGTTTTGTTGATTGTTTCTGAAGGAAATCATTTCGCTGGTCGTGTATTTTTTCATACACTTTCGCGACCTTAATCCGTTGTTTCTTATAGTTGTTGGAACCTGATTGTTTATGGGAAAGCCTGCGCCTTTCACGAGCAAGTCTTTTTTCCATTTTCTCCAGATACCTTGGATTGTCTACTTTATTTCCGTTACTATCAGTATAAAAAGTCTTAATACCTACATCTATGCCAATTGCATTTCCTTCATTTATCCTGTTTCCCGGTTCAAAGTCAACACAAAGTGATACGAAATATTTTCCTGTAGCAGTTCTTTCTACCGTTGCAAAGTGAATTCGCCCCACATCCATTGTCTGTATAACTTTTATATAACCCACCTTAGGCAATCTAATGTACTTACCGGCGATACGGATGCTATCTTGATTATTTACAGTTCTATAGGTCATACGGCCCTCGGTTTTCCTTTTAAAGTGTGGAAATTTTGCAGTTTTTTTATAATATTTCTTAAAGCCGGTATCCAGATCTTTCATCGACTGCATTAACGCAACGGCATCAGCTTGTTTCAAAAAAGCAAACTTTTTACTCTTTTTTAGTTTTGCTATTAGCGCGCTAGTTTCCTTAAAGCCGGTATGTTCCTTGGATTTAAGCGATTTTGTTCTCAATTCCAGCCCCTTATTATAAACAATCCTGCTACATTCGAGAGTTTGATCAATAAATTCCTTCTGCATTTTATTTGGGTATATTCTAAACTTTACACTTTTAATCATTACTGAACCCCCTCTTTTTTGATTCTAATTGGCTCAAATTAAATTCTATTTTTTTATAATTAAATTATAATTCTTTAGAATTATTTGTCAAGTGCTTTATCGAACATTTTAGAATTTGATTATAATTAATTCGAATTTAATTTGATTTTATTAGAATTATGTATTATATTTACCAATAAGAGGAGGTTAAATAAATGGATACTACAAATGCTATAAAAACAATAACCCGGGCTGCTAACCTTCAATCACAAAATATAGCTAAGATAATAGGCATTGAACCAAGTTCCTATGCAATGTTTATAAATGGTGAATTAAAACAGATAGAACGCTTGATCATGATTTGCGAGATATGTGGTTGCCAGCTCCAGATTACCAATAACAACGGTATGACTATTACGCTTGATTCAGGAAACAAGAAAACATCAAAACGATGAATCAAAACCACCCATTGAACGGGAGGTTTGCACAGGCCTAATAAGGTTCTAACTACTGTAGACGCCCATGCATGATTTTTCAAAAATTCAACCGGAAGACTGAATAACGGATATATAGGCAATAAAAAAGGAGCTTTCACGCAAATGAGAGCTCCTTTTGCAATATATCTGAACTATTCCCTTTAGGGTTAAAGCTACTTAATACTCCAGTAATTATACCAAACTGTTTGACACGGGAAATATATTGTCTAGAAATCTGTTAATTCGGCCAATACCTGTGCTTGGGTCAGCGCGATTTCTTTTCCCTGCTTGTTCATCTGACGAAAATACTTCAGCAGCCTTTTTTCGTTTCGTTCTTCCCACATCCAGGCAAGGTCCTTGCCGTGGAACAGCTTATCGTGTTTGATGACTTCCATAAAAACATCTTCGCTTATTTCCATATTGGTAAAAAGTTTTAGCAGGACCTTGGAAATGGGACAATTCGCGTTGCCCGGTTCCTCAAGGCGTGAAAGAGTAGTTTCCGATAATTCGCACAGTTCCGCCATTTTCTTCCTGTTCAGGTTATATTCCGTTCTGTAGTTTATAAGCAGTTCTGACAGCTTCATGCTATTTCTCCTTAACCGTTTTTTTGACAGTTCCTTTTCCAGGCGCATTCCATCGATCTGCAGTTTCTTCTGCATCATTTGTTTATCCCGGTCTGATCGTTTATCTGAAAGATAGTCTTTCAGCATTGTGCTTCTGACCCGGAGTTTTTCCATCGCCATGGTTTCAATCTGTTGTATTCTCGCTCTTGATACACCATACTTACATCCGATTTCTTCCAACTTGTATGACCGGCCGCATCTTATTCCGTAATGATACTCCAGGATTTCCTTTTCCCTCGGGGTCAGCCGATTCATCTGTTCCCGCAGTTTTTTCTGTAATAGCCAATCAGTCAGGCCTGTTTCCGCTTCTTCCGCCGCATCGACACAATAGCCCGACAACCCTTCTTCGTAAACAGGGGAGCCATCCTCTTCTTCCCGGATGTCTTCGCTCCGGCCTTCACAGATGGTGTGTCCTGCAGTTTCAAGGTAAGCTTCCAGTGACAGCGGCTCTGATGACGATCGTATCGCTGTCCGAGCGTCTTCCAACTCGCAATTCAAAATTACAGCAACCTTTTGCACCGCTTTATCGCAATCTTGTAACCTGTCACATCCCAGGCATCCCCATTTCTTCAATATATAATAGGCCTTTACAAAGACGGACCTTTGATTTTTCCTGATTGTAATCAGCGGATCATGCGCCGCCAGTCTTCTTTCTGTTGTATTACGCATCCAACAAAAAAGATACATGGAAAAGCCGCCATTATCCGGGGAATAACTGTGGACCGCTCTTACAAGTCCTTCAAATGCATCCCCTACCGCTTCCTGCAGATCCACATCCATCAGTTTCGACCATCTGAGGCCAAAACCCAATGCCGTGCGAAGGTACATTTCTGTCAACCGTTCACGCGCCTTTTCATCTCCTTCGCGGATCCTTTGGCTGATTGCTTCCATTTCATATCTTTGCGGCGGTCTTATTCTTCTTACTTTTTCGACCAATGGCCTGAGGGCGTCACATTCTTTGACTATTTCGTCATATATTGTTTCATAGTCCTTATGGGAATAATCAACATATTCCGTGCCGTCTTCATCATGCCATGTCTTGCGTCTGACCTCCGGTTCTGCTGTGGGATCCATTCCCAGGATTGTGACGCCCTTGGCTTTTAGTTTATTGTAAAGCCAGGTTCTGTCATCCGCAGACAGATGATACGCCAGCGCGTAATCGCAGATCCGCCTGTACCACAGTTCTTTCTCTTTTTGGGCGGTATTCTCCAGCTTACTTAATGCTGCCGCCCTGTTATCCCGCTTCATACCCTTGTAAAAAACAATTCTCCTGCTATATTGTGCTTGCGTTGACCGGCAGAACAGCAAAAAAAACAACCCGGCAACGCAGTTACCCGGGCCATGCTTCTTGACGTTGATTCTGAAACCTGCCGACAACTTCCTTTGCAACAGTGCTAATTATAGCACTAATTCTATCAAATGCAAGTACTTGTACACATTACTTCAATTTATATCACTAATACAAACTGGAATTTGTTTACTTATTCCATCTCCATATATGCTTCCAAAATGTGACGGGCTTCCTCAATAACATCAGCTTCGTTTTCGGAAATCATTACCTCCTGAAGCAACTTCGTTAATGGTTCATACAACCCGGTCAGATCGTTCT
>JAFQZL010000040.1 GCA_017405945.1 Acidaminococcaceae bacterium | reverse complement strand
TTTTCCACTTTTTTCATTCGGTTGTTGATGGTATCAATATCCGCCAGGCATAATTCCGTATCAATAATCTGAATGTCCCGCACCGGGTCCACGCTGCCTTCCACATGGGTCACATTTTCATCCTCAAAGCAGCGCACCACTTCGGCGATGGCGTCCGTGTTACGGATATGGCTGAGGAACTGGTTGCCCAGCCCTTCGCCCTTGGACGCGCCCTTCACCAGCCCGGCGATATCCACAAAGTGCATGATGGCCGGCGTGATTTTCCGGGAGTTGAACATCTTGGCCAGTACGTCCAGCCTTTCATCCGGTACCGCCACTACCCCTTCATTGGGCTCAATGGTGCAGAACGGATAATTGGCCGCCTCCGCCCCGGCTTTGGTGATAGCGTTAAATAACGTGCTTTTACCTACGTTGGGAAGCCCAACGATACCTACATCCAGATTCGTGCTCACAGTTTTCTCTCCTTTATCACATATCACATTATGTTATTGTGCTACAAGTATTTCGATTATTTTTCTTATTTATAAATGACATATTATTATAACATAAGAAAAGTAAGTTAGCAAAAAATAAGTGACGGGAACGGTTTTGCAAACCGGTTCCCGTCACTGCTTTTTTAAAAATTATATTATTGTTATCCCAACGCCACGTCAAGCACCATCATCAGGGAAAATCCCATGGCAAAGGCCAGGGCACCGATGTCCGAGTGCTGCCCCTGGCTCATTTCCGGAATCAGCTCTTCGACTACCACGTACAGCATGGTACCTGCAGCAAATCCCTGGAAATACGGAAGGAACGGAACCACATAGCTTACCGCCATAATCGTCAGGAATGTACCGATGGGTTCCACGATACCGGAAAGGCTTCCATACAGGAAGGCCTTTCCGTTGCTTACCCCTTCTGCCCGCAAAGGCAGGGAAATAATGGCGCCCTCCGGAAAATTCTGGATCGCGATGCCCAGAGCAAGCGCCAGCGCGCCGGTCTGGGTGATGCCGCTGACCATCTGGGAAAGCAGGCCCGCATACACAACGCCTACCGCCATTCCTTCCGGGATATTATGAAGCGTCACGGCTAATACCAGCTTCACCGTTCGGGACAGGGAACTGGACATTCCTTCGGACTCTTTGCTCTCCCTGTGCAGATGGGGGATGATGTGATCCAGCAGCAGGATAAACAACACGCCGAACCAGAACCCGACCAAGGCCGGCAGAAAAGCCAGCCTGTCCATAGCTTTTGACTGTTCCATGGCCGGAATGATCAGACTCCAGATGGAAGCTGCCACCATGACCCCGGCGGCAAATCCCGTGAAAGCGCGCTCTACCTTCCAATGCAGGTTTCCGCGAATAAAAAACACACAGCCTGCCCCCATCACGGTTCCCATAAAGGGAATCAGGAGGGCCTGTAACATTTCAATCGGCATAATTTACCTCGTCTTGCAATTATGTCCTAATTATACTCAACTTTGGTGATAAGGTAAATAGCTTTTTGATCCGCACCCTTTAAAACCCTTTGCGCATACGAAAAAACAGGCGTCTCTTATTGAAACGCCTGCCCTGTTATTAAATAGTTATTTTTCCTCTTTCGGCAGTACTTCCCGCACCGCCTTCACGAACTTGGTCCGAGGTATCATCACATGATGCCCGCAGCCGCAGCAGCGGATTCCGAAATCCATGCCTGTGCGGGTAATTTCCCAATTGGAAGAGCCGCAGGGATGCGGCTTTTTCATCCTCACCACGTCGCCGATTTTAAACTCAACATTGGCAATCATTTTATTTTGCCCTGCTGGTGGTAATATTAGTCACCGTATAGCCGGCTTCCCGAATCTCCTCAATAATGCCCATGCCCGCCTGGGAAAGGTCTGCGGTAATGGTCATTTCCTTTTCACCCGCAACCTTGGCGTCACTGGTCACACAGGAAATAATGTTGATACCGTGGTCTGCAAACATTTTCGCAATCTCGGCCAGCACGCCCGGTTTGTCCGAAGCGTCAATGGTAATCCGGGAAGCGGACTGCCCTAACCCGAAAATATCTACCAAAGCCCGGAATACATCGCTGTCCGTAACAATGCCGCACAAATTGTTCTCCTCATCCATAACCGGCACGGAAGCAATGTGATCCTGATACATCAGGGCGGCTACGTCGGCCAGGTCAGCGTTGGCATAAACCGTTTTCACGTTGTGGGTCATAACATCCTTAACTTTGATGCGGCTTAACAGGTAAGACGCTTCATACCGGGAAAGGGTGCTGGCTTCTGAAGGAGAGGCCATCTTTACATCCCGGTCTGTAATGATGCCCACAACCATTCCCGCATCATTTAACACAGGTACACGGCGGATGTTGTCATCGCTCATCAGGCCCTGCAGCTCCAGCAACGTCTGGTTCTGGTTGATCGTATATACATGGGCTGTCATAATATCTTTTACAAGCATGGATAAAACCTCCTCTGAAAGAATAATTAACTTTTATGAGAATGCTGATTCAATACATTTGTACTTTGATTTGAAAAACGGCTTGAATGATTATCACCGCATCAGCCACCCAGATATGCTTTCTGTACCGCTTCACTGTTCAGCAGCTCTTTGCCGGTTCCTTCCAGCGTAATATTGCCGGTTTCCAGCACGTAGGCCTTATCCGCAATGGACAGCGCCATTCTTGCATTCTGTTCTACCAGCAACACCGTAGTCCCGCTGTCGTTGATTTCTTTGATGATGTTAAAAATTTCCTGTACCAGCAGGGGAGCCAGGCCCATGGACGGTTCGTCCAGCAGCATCAGCCGGGGACGGCTCATCAGCGCCCGACCCATGGCCAGCATCTGCTGTTCACCGCCGGACAGGGTGCCTGCAATCTGGTCTTTCCGCTCCAGCAACCGGGGAAATTTGGTAAAGACATCTGTCAAGTCTTTATTGATCTCTTCTTTATCGGTACGGAGGTATGCGCCAAGTTCCAGATTCTCCATTACCGTCATATTGGCAAATACATGACGCCCTTCCGGAACCTGGCTCAGGCCCATTCCCACAATCCTGTGGGCCGGTTTTCCCGTAATATCCTGACCTTCAAAGGTAATCTTTCCGGTTTTCGGCTTCAGCAAACCGGAAATCGTGTGCAGAGTAGTGGATTTTCCGGCGCCGTTGGAACCGATCAGGGTGGTGATACCGCCTTTGGCTACAGACAGGCTGATGCCTTTGATTGCATGGATCGCGCCATAATAAACGTTGATATCCTCAACTGTCAGCATGTCCATCGTATTACACCTCCCCGCCCAGATATGCTTTGATAACCCGCTTGTTCTTCTTGATCTCTGCCGGCGTACCGGTGGCTATGCACATGCCGTATTCCAATACGTACAGCCGCTCACAGACACCCATAACCAGGCTCATATCATGCTCGATAAGCAAAATGGAAATTTTAAAATTGTCCCGCAGCCATTTGATCATTTCCATCAGTTCTTTGGTTTCCTGTGGATTCATGCCGGCTGCCGGTTCGTCCAGCAGTAACAGCTGGGGCTTCGTAGCCAGGGCCCGGGCAATTTCCAGACGCCGCTGGGCGCCGTAGGGCAGATTCTTCGCCATATCGTGGGCGTGCTTGTCCAGATGGAACAGCTTTAACAGTTCCATCCCCTGTTCCGTTACTTTTTTCTCTTCGTCAAAATATTTATTCACCCGGAAGATTGCGTGCGGCAGGCTGTAATTGATATGCATGTTATTGGCGATCTTAACATTATCCAGCACCGACAGTTCAGAGAACAGGCGGATATTCTGGAATGTTCTCGCCATACCCATCTGGGTGACCTGATAGGATTTTTTGCCGTTGATCAGCTTGCCGTCAAAATAGATTTCTCCTTCTGTAGGCACATACACACCGGTAATCATATTGAAAGCCGTGGTCTTGCCAGCGCCGTTCGGTCCGATAAGACCTACCAGTTCCCCTTCGTCAATATGCATGGTGAAATTGGAAACGGCCCGCAGACCGCCGAACACGATGGAAACATCCCGCAGATCCAGTAAACGCTTCTTATCACCCATTGTTCTTACCTCCTTTCAGGCTGCTGAAAACCTTTTCGGAGAGTTCTTTGTTGCCGAACAGTCCCTGGGGACGGTACAGCATCAGGATGATCATGGCCAGAGAGTAAATAATCATACGCCATTCCGGGAAGTCCGCCAGCGCCGCCGAAATAAAGGTCAGCAGGATGGCGCCGGTGATGGAACCGGTCAGGGACCCCAGGCCGCCTAATACCACCATGGTCAGGATATCAAAAGAACGCATGAAGGTGAAAGACGCCGGATGGGCGATGAAGAAGTAATGGGAGAACAGCACCCCGGCAGTACCTGCAAAGGAAGCGCCCAAGGTAAAGGCCATGACTTTGTATTTCGTGGTATCAATGCCCATGGTGTCCGCCGCAATCTCGTTTTCGCGGATGGCCAGGCAGGCACGGCCGTGGGCAGAGTTTTTGAAATTCTTAATAAAGAACAGTACAGCGATCATCAGCCAGAAAGTTATGACGAAGTTTGTCATCCGGGGAATGCCCATCAGACCGGAGGCGCCGCCCACATATTCAATATTGAGGATGCAGATCCGGATGATTTCGCCCAGACCCAGGGTAGCAATTGCCAGGTAGTCACCGTCCAGACGCAGGGTAGGCAGGCCGATCAGGAAGCCCAAGATACCGGCCGCAATGGTGCCAGCGATAATCGCCAGCGGGAACGAAAAGCCCAGCTTAACCGTCATAACCGCGCCCATGTAGGCGCCTACCGCCAGAAAGCCGGCATGGCCGATGGAGAACTGGCCGGTAAACCCATTGATCATGTTCAGGCTGGAAGCCAGAATAATGTTGATGCAGATCAGGACCAGGTTCAGTTCCCAGAAGGGACCGATGATCTCCGCAGCCATCAGGCCCTGCAAAATCGCAAATACTACGGCAGAGGCAATCAATGCTTTTAAGTCAAACATGCGTACTTTATTCATTGTCATCACCTCTTAAACCTTTTCACGGATATTCTTACCCATCAGGCCCTGGGGCTTGAAGAGAAGAATAATGATCAGAATCGCGAATGCGGCGGCATCACGGAAAGTGGAAGAAATGAAACCGCTGACCAGCGCTTCCACCACGCCTAAAATAATACCGCCCAGCATCGCCCCCGGAATAATGCCGATGCCTCCCAGTACCGCGGCGACGAAGGCTTTGATACCGGGAACCATGCCCATCAGGGGATCGATGGAGTTGTAATATATGCCTACCAGGACCCCGCCGGCAGCTGCCAGGGCAGAGCCTAACGCAAAGGTCATGGAAATTGTCGAGTCAATGTCAATGCCCATCAGCCGGGCCGCGTCCGCGTCAAAGGACACCGCGCGCATGGCTTTGCCGGCTCTGGTCTGGTTAACAATATAAGTAAGGGCAACCATCAGTACCAGGGCGCTGACGAGAATAACGATCTGCTGGCTGTTTACCACCCAGGCGCCAACATGGTACACCGTGGCTGTAAACACGGCAGGGAATGTACGGGGCTGGGGAGAGGCAAACAGGATCATCACGTTTTCCAGAAAGAACGAAACGCCGATGGCCGTAATCAAAATGGCAATCCGGGGTGCATTCCGCATGGGACGGTAGGCTACACGTTCAATGACCATCCCTGCCAGGGCTGCCCCGATCATGGAGACGATCAGCGCCGGCAAAAAGGACAGTTTTAAAATGGAAGTGCAGACAAACCCGATATAAGCGCCCAGCATATAAATATCGCCGTGGGCAAAATTAATTAATTTTAAAATACCGTAGATCATGGTATAGCCAAGGGCTATCAGCGCATAGATACTGCCCAGGGAAATACCGTTGATCAGCTGTTGGACCAACTGATGCAAAAAACCGGACTCCATAATTCTCTTCCTCCGAATATAGAAGCAAATGGCTGTGGTGGCCCGCACCACAGCCTCATTGCTTCCGAATTACTGATTTACTGAAATGTTATTTGATATGGAATCAGCCGCCAATCTTCTTGTTCAGCGTCATCTTACCATCTTTCAGTTCAAGGACTAACGCAGTGGTAATCGGATTATGTTTTTCATCATAAGTCAGTTTGCCATTGGCAACCTGCAGGTCTTTCGTCTTGGCAATTGCTTCCGCAAGTTTCGTTCCGTCCGTAGTTTTTGCGGTCTTGATTGCATTGAAAAGGATTAAGCCTGCATTATAGCCCTGCATTGCGAAAACATCGGGAACCTTGTTGAATTTGCCCTGATAAGCTTTAACAAATTTCTGTACGACAGGATCTTTGTCTTCAGCCGTATAGGCATTGGTGAAGAAACCATTGTTGCAGGCTTCTTTACCGGCAACTTCAACCAGCTTGGGGGAATCCCAGCCGTCAGAACCCAGCATCGGGCAGGTCAGGCCGATCTCACGGGCCTGTTTGATGACCTTGGAAACTTCTTCATAGTAACCGGGAACGTAAATAGCTTCCGGATTGGTCGCTTTGATTTTGGTCAGAGAGGCCTTGAAGTCAACGTCCTTGGCCAGGAAAGCTTCGTCAGTGGTAATCTGGCCGCCGTTTGCGGTAAATACTTTCGTGAATACTTCTGCCAGGCCTTTGGAGTAGTCGCTGGAAGAATCATGCAGGATAGCTGCTTTCTTAACTTTCAGATCTTTGGCGGCAAACTGTGCCATAATATCGCCCTGATAGGGATCGATGAAGCAGGCGCGGAAAACGAAAGGTTTCGTCTTGCCGTCTTTTTGCAGCGTAATGCCGGGCGCCGTTGCACAAGGAGCGATCAGAGGAATCTTGTTCGCCGTCAGCACAGGTTCTTCCGCTGCCACACATCCGCTGGTAGCCGGTCCGATTACAGCGACAACTTTGTTCTGGGTCACCAGTTTCGTAGCCGCGTTGCCGGATTCCGAGGGCTCGGACTTGTTATCCGCGGTCACTACTTTAATCTGCTTACCGTCGACACCGCCGGCCTTGTTGGCTTCCTCTACTGCCAGTTCAAAACCGGAGAGCATGCTCTTGCCGTAGTTGGCAACGTTGCCGGTCAGTTCGGCGTTTACGCCTACAACGATTTCCTTGCCCGCGTCAGCTGCTTTTTTCTCGCCGCCGCCACCGCCGCAGCCTGCGGTCAGACCTGCAGCCAGCATAGCTGCCAGCGCGATACCTGAAGCTTTTTTAACGAATTTCATTTTGTTCACCTTTCCTTCGATAAAAATCAATTTTTCAAAAGTCCCCTCACAAAAAAAATATCACAATTGTTTAAATTATATATTATATATACCGGGTAATATCCCCGTTTTCCTATTATAGAAAGTATTTCACATCTTTGTCAATGATTTTCCTATAAAATTAAGCACTTTCACGCTGTTTAAAACAAAATAGTAACATTTATGTCATTTTTAGATTTTAAGTCCACTGAAAATAAACTTTCGTTTTTCTATAAATCACAGGAACAGTTTTGCCAAAAGCACGGCAACCGGCAGGGCAGGGATCTGATTTGCCAGGCGGATCTGCGCCAGCCTTGCCTGCACGATCCCAATTGCCATCATCAGGATCCCGCCGGTAGCGCTGACTTCCCGGATTATTTCCGGTGTCATTAAGTTCTGCATCCAGGACGCCAGCAAGGTAATCGAACCCTGATACAATCCCACCGGCAATGCTGAAAGGGCTACCCCGGCCCCCATGTTCGTAGCAAATATCATGGAAAGGATACAGTCAAGGGTCGCCTTTGCAAAAAGAATCTGATGATTACCGGTCAGACCGTCTTCAATACTGCCCACAATCGCCATGGCGCCGATACAGAAAAGCAGGCTGGCAGAAACAAAGGCCCTGCCAAAAGTTCCCGCAACCTGCTGCCGATCTCCCAACAGTTTCCGTTCTGCCCAGACGCCGAACCGGTTCAGCTTTCCGTCAAAATCCAGCATTTCCCCGACGACGCTGCCGAGCACGACACTGGCGATGACCAGGACAACATTCTGACTTTTCTGCGCCATTTCCACACCGATCAGGAAAATGGAAAGCGCGACACCGTACATAATGGTTTCCTGCCATTTTTCAGGAAAACCTTTTTTTAAAATAAGGCCAACTGCGCAGCCGGCTACGATTGCTGCGCAGTTGACCATCGTTCCCAACCCGGTCATATAGTTCCTTTCAACTACTTGTAATAATAAGAATCAGGCACCTTACATTTTAACTAAATACTACACAGGGAACTTCGTCTTCAGCCAAGGCGCCGTGTCAATGCTGCTACTGTCATTTTTCCCCTGCAGCAGCTCACAGATGCGGTCCAGATCATCCAGCGAATAATAATCGATTTCTATTATACCGACATTGTCATTTTTGCTGACGATACGCACCTTCGTTCCCAGGGCTTCTATCAGATTTTCTTCAAACTGTTTATAGTGGATGTCGGAGCCGGCTCCGGACGTTTTCTTTTTCCTTTTCTTATTTTTTACCGGCTTGCCGTTCTTATCCAGGATCACGACCCGTTCATTTAAGACCTGAAGATTTTTCCCTTCTTTAATCGTCTTGACGACTTCTTCCACCGTACGGGCGCTCCATCCGTTTTCAGCCAGCGCCTTACCTATTTTAAGCTGCTGTTCCCGGTCCGTAAGAGCCGACAACGGGCGCATCTGGCCGGCAGTCACCTTTTCATTCGCTATCATTGCCTGCAATTCTTCCGGCAGGTTCAGCATGCGTAGCAGGTTTGCCACCGCCGCGCGGCTTCTCCCCAGACGTTCCGCCGCCTGTGCCTGGGTATAGCCGCATTGCTTCATCAGTTCCTGGATTGCTTTTGCCTCTTCCAGGGGATTCAGATCGTGGCGCTGGATATTTTCCACTAGGGAAAGCTCCCGCATCTGTTTTTCATCATATTCCCGAACCAGGACAGGAACTGTCTGCAATTTTGCCAGCCGAGCAGCCCGCAGACGCCGTTCACCGGCAACCAGTTCATAATTCAGTCCCTTTTTACGGACAATCAAAGGCTGAATGATGCCGTGCTTTCTAATAGACTCGCTCAGTTCTTTCATTTTTTCTTTATCAAAGGTTTTTCTGGGCTGGTACGGATTAGGCCTGATACTTTCCACAGGAACTTCCACCGCCCCTTCCGGATCCTTGGGTATGGCTGTTTCATACTGGGATTCACTGGAAGAAAGCAGGGATTCCAAGCCTCTGCCCAGACCGCTGTGCTTACTCATCGCCGATTACCTCCCTGGCAAGTTCCTGATACACTTGGGCGCCTTTGCTTCTGGAATCATATACGATTACCGGTTCCCCGTGACTGGGAGCCTCGCTTAATTTCACATTGCGCGGAATAATTGTATTGTACATTTTAGCAGAAAAATATTTCTTTACTTCATTAACTACGTCAGACGCCAGGTTGGTCCTTGCGTCAAACATGGTCATGACTACGCCTTCCAGCTTCAGGGCAGGATTCAGGTTCCGCTGCACCCGCTGGATCGTGTTCATCAGCATGGTAACACCTTCCAACGCGTAAAACTCACACTGGATGGGAATGATCACGGAACTGGCGGCTGTCAGCGCATTTAACGTCAGCAGGCCCAGAGAAGGCGGGCAGTCGATCAGCACATAGTCATAATCATATTTAACCCGCTCCAGCGCGTTTTTCAGCCGGTTTTCCCGGCTCATCATATTGACCAGGTCAATCTCGGCGCCGGCCAGCGCGATCGTTGCAGGTAGCAGGGAAAGATTATCATAAGCTGTCGGTATGATTACATCTTTTGCCGGCACATCATCATTTATCAATATATCATAAATACTCTTTTTGATATCCCGTTTGTCCAGCCCCAGACCGGTGGTCGCATTGCCCTGGGGGTCAGAATCCACCAGCAGGACTTTACGCTTTTCTGCAGCCAGGCAGGCTGCCAAATTCACGGCAGTTGTCGTCTTTCCGACACCGCCTTTCTGATTGGCTAACGCAATGACTTTTACCACAACAGTCCCCTCCGATACTTCCATCATATAGGTAGCAGACGATTAAAATCTGCTGTCCGTTTCACGTGAAACCAATTATTTATACACATTATACACAGGGTTATCCACAGGCTGTGTATTAAAAAAGCTTAATAACATTAGGGTCTTTTCGCTTTTTCACATTTTTGATCCGCAAGGTCACTACGACATCATCTCCATCCATTTCCTGTTCCATGCTGGAAGGAATCCCGGAAGATTTTACTGTCTCCATGACTTCTTTGATACTGTTTAAATAGATACGTACATCATTTACGATTACAAACCGCGGTTTTTTCTGATTCAGCTTTCCTGCTTCTTTTAGTGTTTTTTCTACCAGTGCTTCCGTCTGTCTGACATTTAAATGTCCCTTCAGCACTTTTTGCAAAACGGCTTTCTGAAGGTCTTCGTTTTCCAGCTTTAACAAAACCCGGGCATGCCGTTCCGTCAGGTCGCTGTCATGAAGTTTTTTGCGCACGGAGACCGGCAGACGCAGAAGACGCAGCTTGTTGGCAATGGTTGACTGCTTTTTTCCTACCCGGATTGCCATGGACTCCTGGGTCAGGTGAAACGTATTAACCAGTTTTTCATAGCCTTCTGCCTCTTCCAGATAGTGAAGATCCTTACGCTGCAGGTTTTCAATCAGG